>JBNJFK010000113.1:0-7203 GCA_051746765.1 Bacteroidota bacterium | reverse complement strand
GGGGGCCGATTCGAAGCCAACTTCTGGAACCGCTCACTTCGGTGCCAAAGAAGACGGTCAACACCATCAACAACAAACTGATGGCATAGAGAATCCACGAGAGCCCCTGGAAGGTGCGTGGGGGGACAAACTGAAGTGCCACAATTCCCACGAGCGAGAGAGAAACCCATAGAAGTTGTCGGGAAAAGTTGTTCTGGATGTACTCCGGAAGAAATTGAGAGACCGGTCCCTGAGTTGCACTGTAGATTGCCACCAGTCCGATCGCCGAAAGTGCTCCCCAGATCAAAATGGTAAACCAGTCGATTTCGCGGAGTGCATTCATGGGAGCAGGCGATTAGAGGGGTTGGAAGGAAGAGATGACGGGTCGTCGTTCACGGGCGGTACCGGTTGGGGAGTGGAATCCTGTGGTTCCGTTACAAGGGGAGCGGGGATGGAATCACTCATGGGAATGTAGAGCCCCTCGCTTTTCACAGAGAGAGCAAGATCGAGTACACGCTGTCGGGTTACTTCACCTGTCAGGTACTGTTCAATCAAGACAGCGGCTATTGGAGATGCTGTTTGGGATCCAAAACCGGCATTTTCGATAAGTACGGCTATGGCGATTTGCGGATCGTCGTATGGAGCATAGGTGATAAACCATCCATGATTCTCTCCTTGAGGATTTTGTGCCGTTCCGGTCTTTCCGGCAGCGGGAAGATCGGGAATGTCTACATAATAACGGCCACTCCCTTCGGTAACGACCCGTCGCATACCGGTTTGTACGGTTTGTAGATGGTTCGGCTCGATCCACTCTATCTGGTGTCGGTCGGGACGAGTGTACTGCAATTGACCGTCCGGACGACGAATGGCACGGACCAAATGGGGTTGAACCCGAAATCCGCCATTGGCGATTGCCGATGTTGCGACAGCCATCTGAAGTGGGGAGACGGAGACCATTCCCTGTCCCACACCCAAGCTCATTAAATCGCCAACCCCCCACTGACGTTCGCCGAAGGTTCGGTTCATATACGTACTGTCTGGAATAATTCCGGTGGTTTCGAACGGCAGGTCGATTCCGTTTTGAATTCCGAGGCCAAAATCTTTTGCCAGACGACTCCACTCATTGAGCCATCCTCTGGAAGCGATTCGGTCCATCATCCAAAAAAAATAGGTATTACTGGATCGAGTAAGCGCCAACTCAAGATCGTAATATCCCGGATCAGCCAGATCTCCATATGCCCTGCCGCGATAGTAGGCTCCCGGATTGTAGATCTCCGTTTCCGGTGTGACCAGACCGAAATGAAGTCCTATCAAGCCCATGATCGGTTTGAAAGTGGATCCGGGAGGTTGAAGAGAGGAGATCGCACGGTTGTAGAGGGGATTGTCCAGGTTTTCGTTGAGTGATTGCCAGTAGGAAAGGTCCATCTGTCCGGCCAGTCTGGAAAGATCATACTGTGGGGAACTGACCATGGCGAGTATTTCCCCGGTCTGCGGATCCAATGCAACCAGGCTTCCCTTCTTGTTTACCATCAATCGTTCTGCAAGGGCTTGCAGTTCGGCATCGAGGGTCGAGATCAAGTCCGATCCCTTGACGGGCGGGACCGTGAGCTCATGGTCGGGATATGGACCCAATGCCTGGCCCATTGCGTTGACTTGGGTATATCCGATTCCGGCATCGCCCCGTAGATGTTCTTCATAGGTCATCTCCAGGCCACTTTTACCGACCTGGTCGCCCAATCGAATCTCGTCATCGGCCAGATACTCTTCCCGACTCGCTTCACGCAGATAACCCAGT
This sequence comes from Bacteroidota bacterium, assembly GCA_051746765.1. Taxonomy (GTDB): domain Bacteria; phylum Bacteroidota; class Rhodothermia; order Balneolales; family Balneolaceae; genus JBBEBE01. The sequence goes on along the minus strand of JBNJFK010000113.1, from coordinate 5,429 downwards.
GTGTGGGATGCCCGGAGAGGGAGGGGATAGCGACGCTTGCTCTCGATTTGGTGATGAATTCCCGGAAGTTGCCAACTGTTTTCTTGAATGTCGGAAAAGATATCAAAGGAGACCTCGGTAACGAGCCGTGAACTTCGATGCCAGGAGTAGGATTGTGCCTGACGGATCCGCTCACGGAGCTCATCCTCTTCCAGTTGGAGGAGAGAAGCCAACAGCGGGATACGGGTCGTATCCATGTTTGCGGGTGTAATTGAAATCGAGTAGATGGGTTCATTCTCTACAAGGATGGCTCCGTTCCGGTCGTAAATAAGGCCTCTGGAAGGCGGAATAATCTCTTGACGAACGATATTTTGTTGGCTGATCGGGGCATATCGGTCGTAATCGAGAATCTGCAACTGGAAAAGTCGCCCCATAAGTACAAGCCAGGCAAGTATAAAAAGCCCCTGGATGACACGAACCGAAAGCGTAAGGTGGTTCTTTTGTCGAGGCGTCATGGCGGGTTCAGTTGCGGATCAGATAGAGAAAACTACCGGCTGAAGCGGTGTAGAGGCTTCCGGCTGAAATGAGGGTCAATCGGCTCCAGGGTCCGAGAGGAATACCATTCAACTCGGTCAAGAGGACAATCAAGACTTGATGTACACATGCGATGACCAGCAAGATAAGAAAGACTTGCCAGAAGAGGAGTCTGTTGGCAGATACGTTGTTAAGATACGTATGAGAAAAATAGATCAGAAGAGTCTTGGCAAACGTATGGATTCCCCACATCTCTGTCCCCAGATCCAATAGAAAAGAGAACAATGCCGTATAGAGAAGGACCTGTGTACGATTCTTCCTGCTTGCCATCCAGACCAACCAAATCAGGATCAGATCACCTTCTGTTCCGAAAATAGTCAAATGCCGCATAAGCAGCAGTTGGGCCAGCAGGATGATCGTGCCGGACAGGATCAACTGTAGATGACTCAAGCGATTCAAAACATCTCCTCCGACACTTCGAGTTCGTCCAGTTCAGGATCGGGTTCGTAATGAAGTATGAACCCTTCTGCCAAAGAATGAAGATCGACAACGGGTTCGAGGTAGATCCGATTCATTTCGATATTGTCTCCCTGGACAACATCTACAACCTCTCCGATCGGGATACCGGCCGGCATCTGATTACTGTATCCGGAGCTTTCGACAAGCTGTCCGGGCTGGACTTCGACGGTCGAGGGAACAAACTCGAGAACCAGTAATCCCGAACGATCCACTGCGCGCGAGACGATTCCGAACGCCCGGCTCTCTTGAATTCGAGCGCTGACACGAAAGAGGGGATGGGTAAAGGTCATGACCCGGGAATAGTTGTCTGCTGTGAGCGTTACAATGCCGACCAGACCTCTCGGAGTGATCATCGGCATCCCGGATTGCACCCCTTGATTTGCACCGGAGGGTACGGTAAGAGAGTTGTTCAGCGTGGTAATCTCTTTGGAAACGACAGTAACGGGTGTGAGGTCGTAAGGCGATTCCTGCTGAAACTGTAACAGTTCGCGTAGAATCCGGTTCTGTTCACCCACAGACCGGAGCCGACTCAACTCATCCTGGAGAAGAACATTCTGTCGCTGCAGCCACTCATTCGTGTTTAGTGCCTGTCGGTAGATTCGGATGGTCGACAGTGGGGTTTCAAGATAACTGATGAGAGTGACGGTTGCTTTCCGGAGGGTCTGCAGTCCGTTTTCGTGGCGTTGCATCATTACCTGAACCGAAAGACCCAGAATCACTACCGTAAGGATAATGTCTTTCGCATCGGATATCCTTGGAAGTCGTAATCTCATTTCTGGTTGTCACTCATCAGGTAATGACACTTCGGTAGTAGTCCAGGTCTTCCAGAATGGCTCCGGTTCCACGGACGACAGCGGTTAAGGGATCTTCGGCAATGTGAACCGGCAGATCCGTTGTTTCCGTGATCAATTTGTCCAGATTGTTCAGAAGTGCTCCCCCTCCCGTAAGCATGATACCACGGTCCAGGATATCGGCAGACAGTTCGGGTGGCGTCTGCTCAAGAGATTTGGTGATCGCTTCGACGATGGTGTTGATGGATTCGGAAATCGCCTCCCGTACATCCCTTGAGGTGACCTGCCGGGTGCGGGGAACGCCGTTGACCAGGTCACGTCCCTTGGTAATCATCTCCAGCTCCTCGTCCATGGGGGCCGCGGAGCCTATTTCACATTTGATTCGTTCGGCCGTACGTTCACCGATAAGCAGGTTGTGATTTCGCCGGAAGTAGTTGATAATATCTTCATTGAGTTCATCCCCGCCGAGGCGAACCGACTGTGCATAGACAATCCCGGAAAGAGCAATGACGGCAATCTCCGTGGTTCCACCGCCGATATCGACGATCATATTGCCGATCGGTTCGTGGACATTGAGCCCGATTCCGATGGCGGCGGCCATGGGTTCGTCGACCAGATAGACCTCTTTGGCCCCCGCATGCTCGGCACTGTCACGTACCGCTCGTCTCTCGACCTCTGTAATACCACTTGGTACGCAGACGACCATTTGGCGTGTTGTCGAGTACCACTTTTTCTTCACACTCTTGATCATGCCCCGGATCATGTGTTCGGCCACTTCGAAGTCGGCGATCACACCATCCCGCAGAGGACGAACCGTGCGGATGTTCTTGTGAGTTTTCTCGTGCATCAAGCGTGCTTCATGACCGATGGCGACCGGCTCTCCCTGATTGTTCAATGCGACAATGGAAGGTTCGTTGAGCACAATGCCCTTGTTCCTTGAGTAGATCAGGGTGTTGGCTGTACCCAGGTCAATGGCGATATCGGTATAGAGAAAATCGAGAAGTCCCGGCTTTTTCTGACTGTTGCGGGGTTTCTTGGTACGTCCTAATCCGGAAGATTGGGTGTTTGACATGAGAGCAGCGTGAGTCCGTTGAGTCTGTGACAAGATCGTTTGCGTGAAAAAATACAATAATGAGGTTCGATTTGCGAATGGAACCTCTTGTGGGTTTACGAATGATCGCAAGGCGCCGGTATGTTGATCGTCTTAATGACGAAAGTGGCGCCGACCCGTAAAGAGCATACTCAATCCGCGACGATCGGCCTCCTGAATCACCTCTTCGTCTCGAATGCTGCCACCGGGCTGAATTACGGCGTTTACACCTGCATCGGCAGCAGCTTCGATGCTGTCTGCGAACGGGAAAAAGGCGTCCGAAGCCAGAACCGACCCTTCCAGAGAGAGACCCTCTTTCTTTGCCTTGCGAATGGCGATCTCCGAGCTGTCGACCCGACTGGTCTGGCCGGTTCCAATCCCGACCGTCTGCCCGTCCTTCACATAGACGACGGCGTTGGATTTGACAAAACGAACGATTTTCCACGCCAGAAGCAAATCCTTGAGCTCTTGATCATTTGGCGACCGTTTGGTTACGGTCTTGAAGGTCGATGCTTTTTCCGCATCGGTATCCGGCTGCTGCAACAGTACCCCGCCAACGATGGAACGGAACTGAAACTCACCGGAGAGGTCGGGATACTCAAGAAGGCGGACCAGCCGGCGATTTTTTTTCTGTGTCAGGAGTTCCAGCGCATCTTCATGAAATGACGGTGCGACGATAATTTCAGTAAAGATGGAGTCAATCTCCCGTGCGGTCTCCGGGTCCAACTCCCGGTTGCAGACGATAATTCCGCCAAACGGAGAGACCGTATCGGTTGAAAAGGCTTTCTTCCATGCCGATGTCAGAGAATCGGGGTCCATACCCACACCGCACGGTACGGTATGTTTGAAGATGGCCACTGTCGGATCTTCCTCCTTGAAGGCTGCAATCAACTGCAGCGCCGCATCCATATCGAGATAGTTGTTGTAACTGAGCTCCTTGCCGTGAAAGCAATCCATATATTTTCCCGGATTCCCATATACACCGGCTGGTTGATGGGGATTCTCGCCATACCGGAGACTCGCTGCTTTTGGCAGGCTGACGCTCCACTGCTCCGGGAGCTCTTCGCCGTGAATCGATGAGAGGTAGTGACTGATGGCCGTGTCGTATTCAGTTGTGTGTCGAAATGCCTCCAGTGCCCACTGCCGACGCTGTTCGAACGAAACCATACCATCGGTCGAGAGCGTTTCGATCATGGAATCATACTGATTGGGAGACGAGAGAACCGCAACGTGAGCGAAATTTTTGGCTGCTGCCCGGATCATGGTTGGTCCGCCGATGTCGATATTTTCCGTTGCAATGGCGGGCGTTACGCTCTCTTTGGAAACCGTCTCTTTGAACGGATAGAGGTTGACTACAACCAGTTCGATCGGTTCGATGCCGAACTCGTTCATCTCTTCCCGGTCGGCCGGATGACTCGTTCGTCCCAGGATGGCACCGTGCACCATCGGGTGAAGGGTTTTGACTCGACCGTCCAGACACTCCCGGAACCCGGTAATCTCGGAGACATCGATGACGTCGAACCCCTCTTCCCGCAGCACACGTGCCGTCCCGCCGGTGGAGAGAAGTTCGACTCCTTGCTTGTGCAGCGCCTCTGCAAGAGGAACCAGATGGCGCTTGTCTGAAACAGAGAGCAGCGCACGTTTGATTTTCAGCGGCGTATCGGGAAGCCTGTCAAGTGGTTGTAGTGCCAAGGGTCTGGGTGGATTATGAGGTTAACAGTTTGCGAATGACATCTGGAAGGAGCTGATGCTCCTCCTTCAACACCCGGGCGGCGAGCGTCTCCGGAGTGTCGTCGGGCTGAACCGGAACCCGGCGTTGTCCGAGAATGGGCCCTTTGTCAAACTCTTCGGTGACGAGATGGACGGTGCAGCCGCTTTCCGTTCGTCCGTCAGCCAGAACGGCTTCATGGACGCGGCTGCCATAGAACCCTTTGCCGCCAAAGTCGGGAAGCAGGGACGGATGGATGTTGATGATCTTCCCATTCCACCGGGCGATGACGGCAGATGGAACCTTGACCAGATAACCGGCCAGGACAATCAAATCGGGGCTCCAGCTGTCGAGCTGTTCCATCAATGCTTTTTCGAAGAGCGAACGATCCGGAAACCGCGCCGGATTCAAGACGGAAACGGGAACTCCGTGACGGTGTGCACGGTCGATGGCTCCGATTCCTTCACGTTGTGCGACGAGCCCGACAATACGGGCCGGGATATCTCCGCGCTCTGCAGCATCCAGAACAGCCTGAAAATTACTTCCGGATCCGGAGGCGAAGACAACGATCGTTTTCACACAAAATGGGTTGAGGTTCGGAATTGACAGCGCATCTTCTAAAGGGGTCCGAAGATACGGAATCACCTGCAGACTGGGAACCGATGAGCGTCAATTATCCGGTTCGATCCGAATCGGCCGGAGGCAGGGGCGGGGGGGTTTCGATCCGGTAGACCTGATAGTTCCGGAAACTCCAGAGAATCTGGGTGATGGTGATTTTGATCACGGTTGCGATCGGGATGGCCACAAG
>JBNJFK010000112.1:0-7226 GCA_051746765.1 Bacteroidota bacterium | reverse complement strand
CGACGCAGGTGTGGTGTCGTTGATCCGCCGGGAGATTCAGGAGTCCGTTTCGGAGCGGTTTGTCTGATCAGAAGGTGGTTGGCAGGCGATCCATTGCAACACCTTGGAGTAAAAGTAAAAACTTCCCGCAAATATTACTAACTCCGTTTTCAATGAATCGAGCCAGGTATCCCGTTGAGTTTCAACAGGATCAATTCGGGTGGCCTGGGGAAGCCTGGAATGAATCCACTCCCATGGAGCCGTTCTGGGGGTCTGACCGTCCCAATACCGAACATCCCGAAAGGAACGATAACGAGAAAGAAGGTCGGGAGTCGCTTTGTCCTTCATCAGCGAGAGTACAATTACCGGCTCTCCTCCCACTCCTCGGGAACGGAGCCAATCGATCTGCTCCACAAGGGAATCGACCGCCTCTGTATTGTGTGCTCCGTCTATATACCAGTGCCGATCCGGGCGCAGTCGTCGAAAGGACGCCTGCAGTGGAAAGTGCTCGTTCATTTTCTCCACGCCCTTGACGAATGCCTTCCGAAGACCGGAAAATCGTGACTCCAAATCGGTTGCGACTTCCCACGACATCGCAACGTTCCAGAGGTCGATTCGCTTCCGGTTCTCCCCGCGTACCGACCATTCGGCTCCATCCACCGGATCACTCCAGACCATGCGATCCTCCTCCCAATGCGGCTCGGTTCGGCCCGACTGAATCCACCGAACCTGTCGGTCGCGAACGATCGAATCGATCATTTCCATCGCTTCCGCCGGGAGTTTTCCGGTAATCAGGGTCTCACCCCCTTTCAGGATCCCGGCCTTCTCCCGGGCGATCTTCGCCAACGTATCGCCGAGAAAATCGGTGTGATCCAGACCAATGGAAGTGATCACGCACGGGTCGAGCCGAGTAATGTTGGTCGCATCCAATCGGCCACCAAGCCCGGTTTCCAGAACCACCCAGTCACACGCTTCCCGGTCAAAATACCAGAGTGCCATAGCTGTGGTCACTTCGAAATAGGTGAGCGAAAGTCGATCGGCATCGGACGAAAACCGGTTCACCCACTCCAGAATCGCAGAATCGGGGATCTCCGACTCACCGATCCGAATTCGTTCATGAACACGCAGAAGGTGCGGAGAGGTGTAGAGCCCTACACGATAGCCTGCCTCCAGACCAACGGACGCGAGCAACCGGCAGGTCGTCCCTTTCCCGTTCGTGCCCGCAACATGGACGCCCTTCAGGCGCGCTTCCGGCCGGTCCATCTGTTCACAAATCGCATCCATGCTCTGCAAACCCATGAGAGCGGCACTCGCCCCCACCGCTCCGAACATCGGGATGCGGTCGAGCCACGCTAATGCCCCCTCTGGATTAGAGAATCGGCTCATGCCTGCTCCAGCTCTCGGTTCAACTGCTCCCGGAGTCGCTCGCTCAATTCATCCAGAAACGGAGAAGAGACATCATATCGGTGGGTACCGACCTGTCGAACCGGCTCCAGACCGCGCAGGGAGTTTGTCAGCCAGACCTGATTGGCCCGTTTCAGGCTCTCCGGCGTATAGGTCCCCCGGGCCACCCGCCAGCCCGGTCGTGATTGAATCAATTGCAGCAGCCGTTCACGCATGAGTCCCGGCAGCAGATCACACGACAGATCCGGGGTATAGATCACATCGTCCTGTTTCCAAAAGAGATTGGCACGCGTGGTTTCAGAGATGTATCCGTCTGTTGTCAGCAGAATTGCATCATCGGCGCCCTCCCGGGTGGCTTCGCGCTCGGCCAGCAGATAGTGTGTACGTGCACTCCACTTGAATCTGGAGGGACGGGTCCGGTCCGGCAGAGCTGTGGTGTCACTGATCACCAGATCTACAGCTTCGCGCACGGGTGGCAACGGTCCACTGGTCAACAGCAGGGATCCGGAAGAGCGATTCACCGATCCATGATCATCCAGAAACCGTCCATCGTGTAGCAGGAGTTGAAATCGCACCCGGGCGTTCCCGTCAGAATGACCGTTCCTGGATACCAGCTGCCGGATGCGTTCGCGCCAAAATTCCGGATCCAGTCGGTCTCCGGGGTCCGCACCCCACCAACGCACCGCGCTCTCGAGCCGGTTCAAATGGGCGGCCAGACTCGGAACACGACCATCCCAGGTTCGAAATGTCTCGAACCAGCCCAATCCGTACCGAAGTGCGTCACTTCCGATGGCTACCCGGAGCTCGTCCGGTTCGAGCCACTGGTCATCCAGCCACACATACGTTCGAGGGTGTTCACTCATCACCGATGACGTTTTCAAGCTCCCGATTCAACGACTCTGCATCGTCTCCCACATGAAGCGTGGCGATTTCTCCCGTCCGATGGATCAGCAGTTGAGACGGGACACCCGGTATTTGAAGATCTTGATAGATTCGGGTTCCCTCGACCCAATGAAACGAGTTTTGATGCGAGCGGGCCCACTCCAGAGTCAGATCGGGATGATCCCGAACCGAAGCTGCAATTACGATCAGATCGGGATGCGACTTTTGAACTCTCTCAATCTGTTCTCCCACCACTTCGGAGCGGCCCGACCAGGTCGCCCAAAAGTGAATCACGACCGGGCGTCCACTGAATTGACCGGCAGAGATCTCGCCCTCCTCTGTCAACCGTTCAAAGACCATCTCCTCCGGCTCCAGATCGGCAACATTCTCACGAACCTCCTCCTGTTGTCGGTTCAAATAGGAGATCGTGGCGTAGAGGATCACCGCAAGGGTCACCACCGTGGTTACCGCCAGAAAAGGGGTAAAATATTTCGAATCGAGTCTCATGGGGTAGCGCCTCCGCCTCTGTATACCTTCAATCGATTCTCAGGCCGGATCTCCGGCTCTCTTTTCGGCTGGATAGGTCCGCTCGACATAGTCATCGAGAATGGCCCGGAATTCGGCAGAAATATTCTCCCCCTTCAATGTCGTCATATGCTCTCCATCAACATAGACGGGAGCTTTCGGCTCTTCAAAGGTACCCGGTAGCGAGATCCCGATGTTGGCATGTCGCGACTCGCCCGGCCCGTTCACGACGCACCCCATCACCGCCACATCCATCTCCTCGACGCCGGGATGAGTCTCCCGCCAGACCGGCATCTGTTTGACCAGATAATTCTGAATTTCGTCTGCCAGTTCCTGAAAATAGGTACTCTGTGTTCGCCCACAACCCGGACAGGAGGTGACCTGTGGTGTAAAGCTCCGGATCCCCAGAGACTGAAGAATTTGCTGGCAGACACGCACCTCTTCGGCCCGGTCGGCACCGGGTGCCGGCGTGAGCGAAACGCGGATGGTATCTCCAATCCCCTCCTGAAGAAGGACGGCCAAAGCCGAGGTACTGGCCACAATTCCTTTCATGCCCATCCCCGCCTCCGTCAACCCCAAATGCAACGGATAGGGCAGCTCGTCTGCGACGCGTCGGTAGACATGGATCAGATCCTGAACACCCGACATCTTGCAGGAAATAATGATCCGGTCTTCCGGCAACCCCACATCCTTGGCCATCTCGCTGGAGCGGCGGGCGCTCTCGATCATCGTATCGAGCATCACCTCTTTGGAAGATTTCGGTTCGGCCAGCTCACTGTTCCGATCCATCCAGTCTGCCAGAAGCTGCTGGTCCAGTGACCCCCAATTCACACCGATTCGCACAGGTTTGTCATGAATCACCGCTTGCTCGACGATGGTGCAGAAATTTCGATCCCGTTCGCGACTTCCGGTGTTTCCCGGGTTAATCCGGAACTTGTCCAAAGCTGCGGCCATATCAGGATATCCCGGGAGTAGTTTGTGGCCGTTGTAGTGAAAATCACCGACCAGGGGCACATCGATTCCACGGGCGAGAAGCTTCTCCTTGATTTTTGGGACCGCTTTGGCCGCCTCCTCGTGGTTCACTGTCAACCGTACCAGCTCCGAGCCGGCTTCGGCCAGATGGGCCACCTGCCCCACGGTCGAATCCACATCGGCCGTATCGGTATTGGTCATCGATTGGACGGCGATCGGTGCACCTCCACCCACGGTGATATGGCCGATCCGAACAGGGATGGAGTCTCTTCGTTTTGTTGGTCTCATGATCTACTGTTCTGTTCTGACTTGACGTTCTCTGCGACCGGATCGGCAGGCTCTCTGTCCTGTCCGATCCTTGCAATCGATCAGTTTCGCTTGCTCAGCTCGAAGAGTCGCTTTTTCTCCTCGGCCGACAACCCTTCATACCCTGATTTGGAAATTTTGTCCAAAATATCATCCAGATCCCGTACCTCCTCCTCATCCATAATCTCTACATCCCGAACCGAGCGCATACGAGGGTTTCGAACCTTGCCTGAGGACCGACCGCCAGATCTTTTCCCCTTTGCAGTGCTTCCGCCCGACGACCCGAGTCCGCGAACAAATGTCCCCACTGCATCAAACGGTCGGGTGTAGCGCGAGAGGTCGCTGCCCTTAACCCATGCCTGAATGATCAGATACCCGAAGCCGGCACCGCCCAGGTGTACCACCCGTGCAATCGGATCTCCGGCACCGACAAACAGAAAATCAAAAAAGATCAGACCCGCGACAACATATCGAGCCTCCAGAGGAGGTAACAGAAAGAGCATGATGGGCGTTCGCGGATAGAGGACGGCAAAGGCAACCATGACACCGTAGACAGCTCCGGAAGCTCCGATGACCGGGGTGTTCCCGAACAGGACGGCAAGCGCGACGTTCAGCAGTCCGCCGCCCATACCCGCACCCAGATAGATTACCGTAAAACTTCGGGGGCCCATCTGCTGCTCGACCGGACGGCCCATCCACCAGAGCCAGAGCATGTTGAAGAGAAGGTGAAACCCGCTCCCGTGCAGGAACATGTAACTAACCCAGCGCCACGGCTGGGAGATCGCCACCTCCCAGTTCGGATCAAAGGCAAACCAGGTGACCAAAAATTGGTTGAAGGCCCGCCCCCCGATCGCCTGAAGTATGAATACAGCAACACAGAGAGTAAGCAGCACACGGATCGCCGATGGTAACATCCGATAGCCGCGCTTGATTCCGTCAAAAAATGTCTCTTCCCGATAGACCATTATTCATCCTCGCCTAGTAGCGATTCTCGCCGCGCAATCCCCAGAAGCGTATGAGCAGGTACCCCACCAACATTCCCCCCAGGTGGGCAAAGTGAGCAATTCCGGATCGGGATCCGGTCACTCCGTAGAAGAGTTCAATCGCTCCGAAGATGAGGACAAAGTACTTTGCCTTAATCGGCATGGGCGGGATTAACAACATGATGTATCGATCCGGATACATCATTCCGAACGCAAGCAGGATGCCGTAGACAGCTCCCGATGCCCCGATGGTCGGTGCACCACCCCCACCGATGACCATGTGAAGCAGCGCCGCCCCGATCCCGGTCAGAAAGTAGTAGGCGACAAACCGGTTGGTTCCCCAGCTATTTTCAATCGATTGTCCGAAAATCCAGAGTGCGAACAGATTGAAAAAAATGTGTCCGAGCCCGGAGTGCAGAAACATATAACTGATCAGCTGCCACGGCTGAAAGAGGTCGTGACCCACCGGCCAGAGGGCTCCGTAATAGAAGAGCGCATTCCCGATTCCCGGTGTCGAAAGAGCCAGAAAGCAGAGCAGGTTTACAATAACCAGATGCTTGACGGCCGGTGGAAAAACCGAAAACTGCGTATTGGGTGAATAGTTCTCGTAGTTCAAAAAAGCTCCCTTGGTTGTGTCTCCGGTCCTGTCGGTCCGGGATCAGGTCGTGTATTCGGCATTGATACGTACGTACTCGTACGAAAGATCCGATCCCCATCCGATCGAAGAGGCCTCCCCTTCGTGCAGATCCAGGGTGATGACCACGGTCGACGACTCCATCTCCTTCTTGAGTTCGGCCCGGTTTAAATCGGTCGGCTGCCCGTTCTCCAGAATTCGAAGCGCCCGACTCTTTCCGAAATAGAGATCGACCTTGTCGGGGTCGAACGGTACACCGGCTCGACCGGCGGCTGCAAAGATCCGTCCCCAGTTGGGATCGGTCCCAAAAATCGCTGTCTTGACAAGACTGGATGTGGATATCGTCTGAATGATCTTTCGTGCTTCCTCCTCAGTCCGTGCACCCTCGACCCGGTATTCGACCAGTTTGGTAGACCCTTCACCATCCGAAACGATCAGAATCGCCAGATGGCTGCAGAGCTTTTCAAGATGCTCGACAAAGGTTTCGTATCGCTGGTCCTCTTCGACAATCGGATCATTGCCCGCCAGTCCGTTGCAGAGGATCCCGACCATGTCGTTGGTCGATGTGTCCCCGTCGACGGTGATCATGTTGAAGGTTCGGTCCACGACGGTATGGAGCGCTTTGTCCAGCAGCTCCGGATCCATTGCGACGTCACAGACAATGAATCCAAGCATGGTCGCCATATCGGGATGGATCATGCCGGAGCCTTTTGCGATTCCGGCCATGTTGATTTTGATTCCATCAATTTTGAACGAGGTGTAGCCCTCCTTCGGAAACGTATCAGTTGTCAATATTGCATTGGCAGCCAAAGATCCGGCCAGTTGTCGATCCGACAGTTTCGGAACGCTCTCCCGAATCCCCTGAACCACCTTCTCGGTCGGAAAAGGCTCACCGATCAGACCGGTCGAGGCGACCAGAACATGCTCAACCGGAATACCCAATTCCTCGGCAACGGTTTCGGCCATGGCCACGGCGCCTTCCCACCCCTTCTTGCCGGTACAGGCATTCGCATTCCCGGAGTTGACCACAATGGCCTGAATGATACCATCCTTGATGTGCCTCCGACTTAACTTGACCGGTTCGGCACAGACCAGATTCCGGGTAAATACGGCCGCTGCGCTGGCCGGCTGCTCGGAAACGATGAGCGCCAGATCCCGTCGTTTCGATTTGATCCCCATGTGGGATCCCCAGGCCTTGATTCCCCGTACGTTACAGATATTGTTTTGCATAACTGAATGTTGTTGAACGTTCCTGTGGATCCCGCTTACGGATTGAGAGGCGAGTGTTCCAGTCCCGACTTTTCGATAAGCCGGAACATCAAATTCATGTTCTGTATCGCTTGACCGGCGGCCCCTTTGACCAGGTTGTCGATCGCCGCTATTGTAAGTATCCGGTTGGTCCGCTCGTCATAGGTCGCATAGACATCACAGAAGTTGGACCCGCGAACATTTTTGACGGACGGGGGGGTGTCGAGAACCCGTACAAAATACTCTTTCTCATAAAAACCGAGAAACGTCTCCCGACTCAGCTCCTTGCTCAC
>JBNJFK010000111.1:0-7270 GCA_051746765.1 Bacteroidota bacterium | reverse complement strand
TCTTGGTTGAATGGTTGCAACAGCATTACGAACCACCGGGAATGGGTGCCTTCTCTTATATCACCACTCGAACGGCCCTGGCCGCCGCCACGTCCCTGCTCATCAGTCTGCTTGTCGGACGTCACATGATCCGCTGGTTGGGATCGATGCAGCTGCGCGAAGTGATCCGGGACGACATCGGTCTGGACACGCACCTGAGCAAGGGAAGGACACCGACCATGGGCGGCCTCATTATCCTTCTCTCCATTCTGCTTCCGGCCCTTTTATGGATGCGCCTGGACAGTATCTACACATGGGCGATTGTCTTGACCACGTTTTCTCTCGGGGTCGTGGGCTTTACGGATGACTACATCAAGGTGATTCGCAAGGACAAAAGCGGCCTCCGCGGACGATTCAAATTGACCGGCCAGATCACCATTGGTCTTCTGCTCGGAAGCCTGCTCTACTGGTGGCCCGATTTCGAGTCATTCCGGACCCTGAGTACGGTACCGTTTCTCAAGAGTGTCAATGTGGATTACGCCTTTCTGGGGGAGTCTCTCGGGTGGCTCATTTACATCCCGCTGGTCACATTCATTCTGACGGGTGTGAGCAATGCCGTCAATTTGACTGACGGACTGGACGGACTTGCAACCGGAACGGCGGCTGTATCCGGTGTCGTACTCGGTATCTTTGCGTACGTCTCGGGCCGAACCGACTTCTCCTCGTTTCTGGACATCCTCTATCTTCCGGGAGCGGGTGAGCTTACCATCTTTTGTGCTTCACTGGTCGGAGCCTGTCTCGGTTTTCTCTGGTACAATGCCCACCCGGCACAGGTTTTCATGGGGGATACCGGATCCCTCGCACTCGGCGGTGCACTGGGGGCTGTGGCCTTGATGATTCACAAAGAACTCCTGTTGCCGATTATCTGTGGTGTCTTCATGATGGTCACACTGTCTGTCATTATCCAGACGATCTGGTTCAAGTATACACGTTTCAAGTATGGAGAGGGCCAACGGATCTTCCTGATGGCCCCGATTCACCACCATTTTGAAAAGGTGGGGTGGCCCGAAAGCAAGATCGTTGTCCGATTCTGGATCATCGCGATCCTTCTGGCCATCCTCTCCCTTCTCACACTGAAACTCAGATGAGAGAGATTCGAAACCGACATATCACGGTATTGGGTGCAGCTCGGAGTGGACTTGCCGTTGCACGCCTTCTGAACAGGCACGGAGGACGACCCTTCGTCAGTGAATACGGACCGATGCCGGACGAGGCACGAGCCGAACTGGATCGTTCAGGTATTCCGTGGGAAGAGAACGGCCACAGCGAAAAAATTTTCGAGGCCGATTGGGTCGTTCTCAGCCCGGGGGTTCCGGACCAATCTCCGATGGTCCAACAGTTGATGGCGCGTAAAACAGCCATCTACTCCGAACTGGAGGTGGCCAGCTGGTTCAACCAGAGCCCGGTGGTGGCCGTTACCGGCAGTAACGGGAAAACGACGGTTACCCATTGGCTCATGGATCTCTGGCAGCGAGCCGGTCGGGAAGGCCGAATGGGTGGAAATGTGGGGATTCCTCTTTCCGATCTGGTCGGGGAGGGTACTCCTGAACTGACCCTGATCCTGGAGGTAAGCAGTTTTCAGCTGGATCATGTAGAGCAGTTTTGTCCGGATGTCGGCCTTCTGTTGAACATCACTCCGGACCACCTGGACCGGTACGACCACGACTTTGATCGATATGCCGCATCCAAGCGACGACTTTTCGAACAGCAGGGTCCGAATCAGGTGGCCATTTTGAACGCCGACGATCCGGAGAGCCGGAAGACGGCCACCCTGCTGAAGCAACGAGAGACACCACCCCGGCTACTCACCTTCTCGACAAAGGGACCGGTCGAAGAGGGAGCCTGGGTAGAGGATCGAACGATCCGATTCAACCTCAATGGAGCGAAGGAGCAACTTATGCCTGTAGACGAGATTGGCCTGCCGGGACTTCACAATGTGAGCAACGGTTTGGCGACCGCCCTCGCAGGTCGGGTCTCCGAGATCAGCAGCGATGCGATCCGCGAGAGCCTGAACCGATTCTCCGGCGTGGAACACCGGCTCGAACGGGTTCGTACCCGTAACGGAATCCAGTGGATCAACGACAGCAAGGCGACCAACATCAACGCTGTCTGGTATGCACTGCAGAGTTTCCACATGCCGTTGGTCTTGATCCTGGGTGGAAGAGACAAGGGGAACAACTATCTCGAACTGGAACAGCCGCTCCGTGAAAAGGTCCATACCGTGATTGCACTGGGCGAGGCACGCCATACGATCCGGGAGCAACTCGACGGAATTGTACCCACCATCAAAACGGTCGACTCTCTCGACGAAGCCGTGAGGGAGGCAGACAGCGTTGCCAAGCGTGGCGAAACCGTGTTGTTGAGCCCGGCCTGTGCATCCTTTGACATGTTTAAAAGTTATGAAGACCGGGGAGATCAGTTCAAAGCACTGGTACAGGCTCTCTCCTGAAACGTTCAACGAAACAGAATCCACACACGATACGGACAAACGATACGTGATCTACACGACACCCAATAGCGCGGCCGGACTGGCCAAACCCCTCTCCCCCGAGGAGCTGGATCTTCCCCAACACGGAAGTGACCGTATCCTGTTGGTCACCATTTTGATGTTGATGATCTTCGGGTTGTTGGCTGTCTACTCCTCTATTGCGTTCTTCGCTGAAACACGGGAGACAACTGCCTGGAGTCTGCTCAGCAACCACATGATCAAAATCGGACTGGCTGTGGTAGTCATGCTCATCTTCTCCAAGATCAACTATCGGCAGATCGCCCGCTACAACCTCATGTTCCTGATTCTGAGCTGGATATTGCTCATCGCCGTCCTCTTTTTCGGCGATGTCGTCTTTGGTGCGCGACGATCGCTATCCATCGGCGGGATCTCGTTCCAGCCTTCGATGATGGCGACCGCTGCCCTCTTGATCCATGTCTCCAGCTTGTTGAGTGAGAAACAGGCCTACATAAAGGATGCCAAACGGAGCTTCCTCCCCATCCTTTTTTGGGTTCTGCCAACCTGTGCCCTGATCGGTCTGGAAGATTTCAGTAGCGCCGGCCTTCTTCTCGGTATCTGCCTGATTCTGATGGTGATCGGTCGAATCAGTCTGCCCCAGATGTCGATTCTCTTTCTGATAGGTGCCATCGGGGCCGGTTCGCTCGTGGCAAGCTCTGCTGAACGACAGAGCCGTGTACAGGAGTACATCCAACAGATTCAACAGATAGAATCTACCGAACTTGACCGGGGGGCCGGTTACCAAGCCCAGCAGTCCTACATCGCCATTGCCCAGGGACAACTTGCCGGTGTCGGAATCGGAAAAAGCACACAACGGAACTTCCTTCCGGCTCCCTACAACGACTTTATCTATTCAATCATTACGGAAGAGTACGGTCTCATCGGAGCTTTCGCTGTTCTGATTCTCTTTGTGATTGTTCTGATCCGCGGCATCGCTGTGATCGCCAGAAGAGCCGAAGACTCTCTCGGTATCCTCCTGGCCACCGCCTGCACCCTCGGTATTGTCTTGTTCGGATTTGTCAATGCGATGGTCGCCAGCGGGCTTTTGCCTGTAACAGGCCTGCCCATGCCGTTTGTCAGTTACGGTGGAACCAGCTCTTTGATCAGTGCCGCACTGGCTGGCATCCTGCTCAACATCTCAAAACATACCCGCGAACGGACTTCCGGAGTTGCTCAAAAGGAATGACCCTATCATCCATACACATATCGAACCCTGACGTTGCGACGGAAACCCTCCGTGCTCCCCGGCTGCTGGTCGCTGCAGGTGGAACGGGCGGACACGTCTATCCGGGAATCGCCATTTCGGACGCTCTCCGATCCCTGAAGCCGGATACAGACGTACGATTTGCAGGTACCCGGGACCGGATGGAGTGGACAGCTGTTCCCAAGGCAGGGTACGGAATCGATCCAATCTGGATCTCCGGTTTCCACCGGTATTGGACCTGGAAAAATCTGCTGTTTCCGTTCAAGTTGATCGTGAGTCTCTTTCAAAGTCTGTGGATTCTCCGCCGGTTCCGCCCGCATGCCGTGCTCTGTTGTGGCGGATTTGCATCCGGACCGATCGGATGGGTCGCTGCACGAATGGGCATCCCGCTTCTGCTTCAAGAACAGAACAGCTACCCGGGGGTAACCACCCGCTTGCTGGCCAAACATGCCACGACTGTTTTTACAGCGTTCGAAGAGACGCGTTCATGGTTGCCGGGTGTAGAGATCCGGAATGTGGGAAATCCGGTTCGCAAAGGTCTGGATACCGTCGACCGTTCGGAAGGGTGTGCACGATTCAGCCTGGAGGAAGATCGAACGACTCTCTTGATCATGGGTGGAAGTGGCGGGGCGCGTACCATTCGGGATGCCGTGCTTGCCAATCTTGAAGAGCTGCACGACCAGCAAGAATTACAGATCCTCTGGCCTTGCGGGCACGCCTATTACGACGAACTTGCAGACAAACTGGATTCCGGGCGCTGGCCGCGTCTTCAGTTGTTGCCGTATATCGACGACATGCCGGCCGCCTATGCAGCCAGCGACCTGGTGGTGAGCCGTGCGGGTGCCATCTCCCTGAGTGAATTGATGATCACCGGCAAGCCCTCCATCCTGATACCATCTCCGGTTGTGGCAGGAGACCACCAGACTCGAAATGCAGAGGCGATGGTCGCCCGGAATGCCGCATTCCTTCTTCCGGACACGCAGGCAATTGACCGGCTTGCAGAGGCTGTCCGCGAACTTCTGGCAGACCCGGTCAGACTTGGGGCCATGGGAAAAGCCGCTCGCTCACTTGCCCGACCCGATGCCGCACATACAATCGCGACCACCCTTTTGGAACAGATGAATCAATAACATGAGCGAATCCATTCAAACACAACCCCACTTCGGACGAACCCGACACATCCATATGGTCGGGATCGGTGGAATCGGCATGAGCGGAATCGCCGAAATCCTGCTTCTACGCGGATATGCCGTTAGCGGGTCCGATGGTCAGCTGAGCGAGACGACCGAACGACTGCAAGAGTTGGGTGCCACAGTCTGGAAAGGACACAAAGCGACTCAGATTGAAGGTGCCGATGTGGTAGTCTATACCAGTGCAGTGAAGGCAGACGAAAACGTAGAGACCCGCGCAGCCATTGAGAAAGGGATTCCGGTCATCAAGCGAGCCGAGATGCTGGCCGAATTGATGCGGGCAAAGTATGGAATCGGTATCGCCGGGACTCACGGGAAGACAACTACGACGACGCTTGCCGGGCATGTGGTTCAGGATGGAAGTTTTGACCCGACCATCATCGTGGGTGGGCGGGTACACAGTTTTGACAAGACCAATGCCGTTGTGGGCAAGGGAGACATTTTAATCGTCGAGGCCGACGAGTTTGACCGAACCTTTTTGCGGCTCTCCCCCTCCATGGCAGTCATTACCAACATCGAGGCGGAACATCTGGATATCTACAAGGATCTGGACGATGTAAAGGACGCCTTTGTCGAATTTGCCAACAAAGTACCGTTCTACGGGGCCGTGGTGGTCTGTCTGGATGATCCGAATGTGCGCAGCATCCTGCCCCGACTTACCCGGCGAACCCTCACGTATGGAATGACACCACAGGCGAGCCTGCGGGCAACCGACATCCGGATTGACGGGTTCAAAAGTCGCTTTACCGTACGTTGGCGGAATGAACGACTGGGCGAGATCACCCTCTCGGTTCCGGGAGAGCACAACATTCGGAATGCACTGGCCGCCGTGGGTGTGGGTCTGGAGCTGGAGATTCCATTCGACCGGATTCGTTCGGGCCTGGAGCGATTTCAGGGCGTATTTCGACGATTCCAGGTCAAACTGGACCGGGAGGACCTATCGGTCATTGACGACTATGCGCACCATCCGACCGAAGTTCAGGCAACACTCAAGGCCGCCCGAAACGGATGGCCGGACCGACGGATTGTGGCTGTTTTTCAGCCTCATCTCTACTCACGGACCCAGGCGATGGCTCACGAATTCGGACTCTCTTTTTCTGATGCCGAACTACTCATTGTAACCGACATCTACCCTTCGAGGGAGGCACCGATCGAAGGCGTAACCGGAGAGCTGATCGCCCGCAAAGCTCGTGAAACCGGCCACAGAGAGGTTCACTATGTAGCAGAGAAGAGAGATCTCCCGAAAGAGATTCAAAAACACCTCCGGCCGGGCGATCTGGTCATCACGATGGGTGCCGGAGACATCTACAAAGCTGCCGAAACATTTGTGCAGCAGATCATGGAATCGAACGAACCGCATGAGTCGTAAAAAAACTGCCATATCGTGGATTCGAAACCGGGCCCTGCCGTTGGCCGGAGGCCTGCTCCTTCTCGGAGCAGCTGTACTGTTCGGTCTCCATTTGGAGCGGACGACCGTCGTCGACGAATACCGCTTTGTCGGATTGGAACGTGTCGACGAGGGCGAACTCCGGGAGTTGACGACTCTTCCCACGGGCAGTCATCCCGACTCCCTCGACTTCGCGAGCATGTTGGAGCCGTTGCTGAGCCATCCCTGGATTCAGGAAGCCACAATCCGGCCACAAGCCGGTGGACGGATGGCACTCCATATAACGGAGAGAAAACCGATCGCCATGTTGATTTCGGCCAACGGTCGCTGTTACATGGATCGGGACGGCATGCGAATGGATCTGCGCGGGAAACCGGCCGACCTGCCGCTGATTCACGGTTTTTCGTGCCAAATCGGTGAATCGCTGGAGGGAGACGCCTTTGACGACATTCGGGATTTTTTGACCACCATTCAGCAAGATCCCCTCTCCTGGCACACATTAAGCGAGGTGAGCTGGAATCGTGCAGAAGGTGTAACGGCACTGACCCAGGAAAACGGTGTCAAGATACTCTTCGGTCGGGGAGAGTTTGAACGGAAGAAGACCTACTGGAACCGGTTCTACCGGGAGGTGGTGACGAGAGAGGGAATCGGGTTGTTTCGGACCGTCGATCTGCGCTTTCGCGGGCAGATTGTCACCGAAAAGACCCCGGCCGGACAACCAAAATCGTGAACGGATCAAATCGATCAACAGACAGGGAGTGATATGAGTGAACAAGAAAAGTACGTTGTGGGTCTGGATATCGGATCCACCAAAGTGTGCGCGGTCGTTGCATCCATTGACGAACAAGACCGAATCCACATTCTGGGTGTTGGAAAAGCAGAAAGTGACGGGCTGAACCGGGGAGTCGTTGTCAACATCGAGAAGACCGTCAACGCCATCCGAA
>JBNJFK010000110.1:0-7390 GCA_051746765.1 Bacteroidota bacterium | reverse complement strand
GACATCGCTTCCCGGCAATATTCCTGTTGAAATCGAAATGGTCGTCGAGATACGAGAGTAATTCGGGTCTCAGATACAAGGATCTCTCGTGTATTCAAGAATTCATAATTTCACAAAAACTACAGAAAACAATGATGAAACAGATGTCACGTACCCTGCACATTTTGGCAATCCTGCTTTTGGCCATAAACGTCAATGACCTGACGGCTCAATCTCAGGATGTTTACGAGAAGCTGGATGAACTTGGAATCGAATTGGAAGAGCCGGGAGAACCGACGGCTAACTTTGTATATGCCGTCCAGACAGGCAATCTTGTCTTTATGTCTGGTCACGGTCCGATACGGGAAGATGGAACGATGATTACAGGCAAACTGGGAGAGGACGGAATTTCCCTGGAAGAAGGGCAGGAGGCTGCTCGACGAACCGGAATTGCTCTTTTGGCGTCTCTCCAGAAGGAGATCGGTGATTTGAATCGTATCGAGCGGATTGTGAAGGTCGAGGGAATGGTTAATGCACATCCGGATTTCACAGAGCACTCTCAAGTCATCAATGGGTACTCGGACTTGATGGTCGAGATTTTTGGAGAAAACGGAGCTCATGCCCGGGCTGCGGTCGGAATGAGCTCACTGCCTGGCAACATTGCGGTTGAAATCGCCATGATTGTCGAGTTGAAGGAGTAAGGGAACTTCGCACCAAGTACGACTTTCTGAAAAAGCGCAATCGGGGATTCGGCTCATGGCCGGAACCGGTTTGCGCTTTTTTCGTTTCTGTTCACTACATTCTATCGTAATGATTGAATGACAAGCAACAAGGTACCCTGGCCGGGTGGAATGAATCATCGATTATGTCAAAAATGAAAGATTCGGGTTCACAAAGCAGACGAACATTTTTAAGGCAGCTCGGTACGGCATCCGCGGCAGCGATCGGTGCTCCGTTTATTGCCGGGAGTCGTCGATCCGGTGTGCAGGAATTGAACGTGCAGGATACGCTGCGGCACCGATTTTCTGCAAACGATCGCGTGAACTACGCCTTGATCGGAGCTGGAGGAATGGGTCAGGGAGGAATGAATCAGGCGTTGAGGTATGATGGTTTTCGCTTGGTAGCAGCTTGTGATCTTTATGACAGCCGTCTTCGCAGATGCAAAGAACGTTTTGGAGAAGACGTCGATACGACGAAGGATTACAGGGAAATTCTGGATCGTGACGATGTGGATGCCGTATTGATTGCGACTCCCGACCACTGGCACGATACGATTGCCATAGATGCGCTACGAAGCGGGAAGGCAGTCTATTGTGAAAAACCGGTTACCCAGCGAGTCGAGGAGGCGTATCCGGTGATCGAGGCTGCAGGTGAGGCTGCGATGCCAATGCAGGTTGGTTCGCAGAGAACCAGCAGTATACTCTATGCAAAAGCACGCGAGCTCTATCTCAAGGGAGATATTGGAGAGTTGAACTTTGTCGAAGCGTATTGGGATCGATTTTCTGCAACGGGGGCCTGGCAATACTCCATTCCCCCGAGTGCATCTCCCGAAAATGTGGACTGGAAAACGTTCCGTAAGGATCTGTCGGATATTCCGTTCAATGCAACACATTTCTTCCGCTGGAGAAATTATGATGACTATGGTACCGGGGTATCGGGAGATCTCTTCGTTCATCTCTTCTCGGGTCTTCACATGATTTTGGGCACAAAGGGGCCGAATCGAATCTACGCTACCGGTGGATTGCGCTATTGGCACGACGGTCGGGATGCGGCCGACATGATGTTGGGGCTTTTCGATTATCCGGAGTCCGGAGATCATCCGGCATTCAATTTGGCCCTGCGCGTGAACTTCGTGGATGGATCGGGGGGTGGATCACAAATTCGATTGGTCGGTTCCGAAGGTGAAATGATTATCGGAGGCAGTAGTGTACAAGTGAGAAAATCGAAACTCACGCCTCCGGGCATGACGATCGGGGATTTCAGTGAAGACGTTCGGGAGGAGTATGAGGAGTATCATGCTGCAAAGTATCCTCCGAAACCGCCCGAAGTGATCGAGCCGAATGAAATGGAGTATCGTGCACCTTCCGAATACAGTGATCTTTATGAACACCATGTGAATTTCCACAAGGCCATTCGAAACGGTGGGCCGGTTGTTCAGGACCCCACATTTGCCCTGCGTGCAGCCGGACCAGCCATCCTGGCCGGTGAAAGTCAAAAATCCGGACGGATTATCCAGTGGGATCCGGAATCGATGCGTATCATTTGATCGATGTGCAGAGACGGTCTCGATACGGGAGAACCATCATCATGAAACTGAACGACTGAACGATTGACAGGAGAAAAAATGAGTGATTGGACAATGAAACAGGGATGGGCGGCAACACTGGTACTGCTGACGGCTTGGGGGTTGAGCGGTTGCAGTTCGGAATCCACTTCAACGACGGACGGTGAAGAGACGATGGAGCCGGCAGCGGAGTGGGTGGACCTTCTCGCCGGATCCGGTCTTGAAACGCACTGGCGAGGATACAATATGGACGGAGTGCCGGAGGGGTGGTCTCTTGAAGACGGAGTTCTCTCGTTTGAACCGTTGGAAGAGGGCAGAAGCGGAGATTTAATGACCCGGGAAACCTATTCCGATTTTGAACTCGAGTTGGAGTACAGAATCAGTGAAGGGGGAAATAGCGGGATCCTGCATCACGGAATCGAGCAGGAGGGCCTGGCCTTTCATTGGTCGGCTCCCGAATTTCAGCTGCTCGACAACCCGGCCTATTCCGACGGCGGACCCGCCGGATTAACAGCATCCCTCTACGCACTGATCCCTGCCGAACCACAAAATACTCGTCCTGCAGGGGAATGGAACAGCGTTACGATTCGATCCGAGGGTCCGGACGTTGAGTATTGGCAAAATGGGGAGAAGGTAGTAGAGTATGAACGATGGACACCGGAGTGGTTCGAACGTATTCGGGGAACGAAATTTGAAGATTATCCATCGTTTGGCACCATTCCGGAAGGACATATTGGGTTCCAGGACCACGGAAACGCAGTTTGGTTTCGAAATATTCGTATCCGGTCTCTGGATTCCTGACAGAGTCGAATCAACGAACACGACAACAGAACGATCCATGAAACGAAGAGAAGCGATCAAACGTACAGCGGCCGTCATGGGAGGGGCTCTCTTTGCACCAACGCTTGCAGGTCTTCTTCAGGGCTGTACTCCCAGAGGAGATTCGGAATGGGAGCCCACACATTTCCGTGAGGATCAGGCGTCCTGGATTCGAGTGTTGTCGGAAACGATTCTTCCGGAGACAGACACACCAGGTGCACTTGCGACCGGAGTTCCCGAATGGATGGAACGAATGGTGTTCGAGGTCTATAGCGAGTCGAATCGGGACCGCTTCCTGGAAGGTCTGGATGATCTGGACAATCAGATGAATGAGATGTACGATCGATCCATTGATCAGTTGGAGTCTGAAGAGAGACTGGAGGCTGTCAAGGAGCTGAACCGTGAAATGGTGAAAGGGGAGAATTCTCGCCCTTCATCGGGAACCTATCGACTGATCAAGGAGTTGACCCTTCTCGGATACTATACCAGCGAATCGGGAGCGACGGAAGAGTTGAGATACGAAGCGGTTCCCGGAAGATACGAAGGGTGTATTCCATATGATGAGATCGGGGCTACCTGGGCGACTTGATACTCCCTGTGCACGGTTTCATGTAACCCGATAGAGTCTCGATATCCAGATCGAGAGAGGCAGAAGCAAGAGTGTCAGCAGTGCGATCGAGATGGCTCCCACACTGGCTGCAATGGCACTGTTCAGAATCGTCAGAGAGAGGACGCCTCGCTTGACGGCCGATTGAACATCCGTAGCCTCTCCCCGCGTCAATACCCGCACAAAGGAGGGGATGGTGAATCCGGAAAAGAGAGTCAGCAGCACGAGAAGAAGCGCAATCTCCCGACCGGCGTTGAGCGATTGAAGGCCGTACAGCAACAGACTCGCCACGATGAGCAGAACAGCTCCGATCGCCATCGGTCCGGTCTTGTCTCCTCCACCCTGCACTTCAAATCTGGAGATCCAGGTAATGGCTGCAATGTAGAGAAGGGGGATCAAAAGAAACGGCCAGAAGTGTGGTAGTGCCACCAGAAAGAGAGAGCTTCCCAAAAGTAAATTCCCGCTCCTGCAAAGCCCCATTGCCACGGGTCCCCAGACGGAGTGGTTTTTTGCGATCAAGTCGTATATCAGAATCCAGGCAAGCGTTCCCGTGGCAACGTAGAAGGAGTGAGGGCCGGCGAGAAGGGCGGCACCCAGTGCCGTGATAAACAGGACGGTTGCAAGCCAAAAGGCCATCCGCTTGGAGACAACGCCGGACGGGATGGGGCGCTCCGGTCGTTCCTCCGCATCGAGCTGTGCATCGGCCAGGTCGTTGAGAACAACACCGCCAGCGTAGAGGGTGACGCTTGCCAAAAGAAGCCAACGGATATCGGGCTGCAAGAGCAGATGGAGATCATTCGAAACAGCGCCTGATATCACTCCCCCCAGGGCGAGTCCCGCCAGCGTGTCCCCCATGGCGGTGATCAAATTGGGAGGTCGCATCAGGGTGAGTAGTCCGGATGTTGTCCTTGAAAATTTCGACGACGTCCTGTTCTTGTACGAACTCATCGAATAATCAGGTCATCATCCGAATCTCGTTCCGACTCGATATATGGTTCGTGACCACCTCTCAACACGCTGTTTCCGTTATACGTTTCGCGTTGATCGACAAGCGGGCGTTCCAGCCAGTCACGTTCATTCATCTCTCCGCTTTGGCTGTATGCGGCGAGTGCATTTGCATAGCAAACATTGTGTACATCTTCGGCAGGGATCCCTCGTTGGAGCATCAATTTTGCCGTTTTCGGAACACCAAGAGGATCACTGTGTCCCCAGTCTGCAGCACTATCGACAATGATACGTTCGCTCCCGATACGTTTCACAATGTCGGTCATGCGTTCATTTCCCATCTTGGTCCCCGGATAGATTGTGAACGCTGTCCAGTATCCACGATCCAGAACTTCGGTCATCGTCTCTTCATTGTTGTGATCAATGATCACCTTTGAGGGGTCCAGGCCGTGCTCCTCGCAGATATCCATACTTCGATAGGTTCCCTCTTTCTTGTTGCGGTGGGGAGTATGGACCAAAACCAGCATGTCCATCTTTTTTGCCAATTCGAGTTGTTGGCGAAAGTATTTCTCTTCCAGGGCCGTCATATCATCAAACCCGATCTCTCCGATGGCGACCACGCCTTCTTTTCCGGCATAGCGGGGGATCAATTCCATGACCTCTTCGGCCAGAGCTTCATTGTTGGCCTCTTTCGAATTGAGCCCGATCGTGCAGTAGTGAGATATACCGAACTGACTGGCACGAAATCGTTCCCAACCGACAATCCAACTGAAGTAATCCAGCATCGTTCCGGAATTGGTTCGAGGTTGACCAATCCAGAATGCAGGTTCGATCACGGCAACGACACCCGCCTTCTTCATGGCACGGTAATCATCCGTCGTTCGTGAAATCATGTGCACGTGAGGGTCGATGAACTTCATGGGGGTCGTAGAATTCATGCTCGTTTCTTTCATGTTCATTTTCTGATAACCGGGAAGTTCCCTGGCCTCTCCATGGACCGGGTTGCATCATTATGTTCGCTTGGATTCGTACGCGCCGTTTCCCCGCTCTTCCAACCGTCTTCCAATTTCATCCCAGGAGATCGGCTCATCCAGTTGTTCAAATTGTTGTGGGTGTTCTGCAAGTAGAGATTGAACTTGTTTGTCAGAAGATTCCAGACAGATGTTCCGCAGTGCTTCCCGCTCCAACTCATCGCTGCTCTCAAGCAGCACCAAGAGATCTTTTTCGTGTTCTCCGTGGAGCCAGGGAGTCGCGAGCCGCCACATTTCCGGTGAAATCGTTCGACCGGCTGCCCACCGTTCGTGTGCCAAATCCATGACCATTTGGAACTGATCTTCGTTGCGACGCTTGTCCAGACCCCAAATTCGATAGAGGGAGGCATCCATGAAAAGTGCTTTCAAGACGAGCTGGTTCCAGGCATTGTCGTCGAGCCACGTGGCCGGGTAGGGGTTGTGGTGTGCAACAGCCAGATAGACTGTCGTGATGTTGCTTCGGACTCCTTCTGCAGCTCGGGAGCGCCACTGTTTTGCCCACGGGAGGATGGGAAGGCAACGATAGAGCGTTTCTCCCTCTCTCATGTCGCTTGATTCAAAGAGCTTTTCCAGGGTTGTGAAAAAAAACGATTCCCCTCGTTTGGAGAGCGAGA
This sequence comes from Bacteroidota bacterium, assembly GCA_051746765.1. Lineage (GTDB taxonomy): Bacteria > Bacteroidota > Rhodothermia > Balneolales > Balneolaceae > JBBEBE01. The sequence continues at coordinate 1,111 of JBNJFK010000110.1, read as the reverse complement.
GCAGCAATCGGGCTCGTGCCACCTCGTCCAAACCCCACCGGTGGGGTTGCCACCCTTCGATCCGGGATTCGGCCTCCTGTCGCTCTGACTCGGAAATTTGCAGACGATTTTGTGGAGCTTCTCGATGGATGGAGCTGAAGTGGAGAAAGATTTCCCACTCTTCAGCGCTCTCCTCGACCGATTGAAATTTTTTGTGCAATGCAGAAAAAGCGTCAGGATTCAAGGATCTTTCGAGCCACGAATCAAGGAGCTTTTCCAACGCCTGTTGTCTCTCGTGCATGGATGATCACGCTGGATGGACGGTTCAGCACGATGCCCGGTCCGAATTCGGGACCGGAACAACGAACGAGTCTGTGAATAGTGATTTACTGTCCGTTCAGGCCCACAAAATGGATGTTTGACGTCTCCTTTTCAAGGGCAGAATGGCGGATATTTTTTATATACTTTGTCTGAAATTCAAACCAAACCCGACGGCATGCTCAAAAAGATCTCCCTGTTTCTAATTTCTGTTGGTCCCGGAATTTTCGGTATCGGTTATACAATCGGTACCGGTAGTGTGACAACCATGTCGGTTGTAGGAGCCGACTACGGTCTGCAACTACTGTGGGTTCTCTTTTTTGCCTGTCTCTTCTCATACGTGTTGATGGAGTCTTTTGGTCGTTACGGAGTGGTTGCAAACGATACAACCATTCAGGGATTCAAGAAACGCCTCGGAATTCCGGCCGGATTGCGAAACGGGGTTGCACTGCTTACCGTCATTGGTGTCGTGATGGCTCAATGGTCCTCGCTGTCCGGAATCGTCGGCCTGTCGGCAAGTGCACTGTGGGAGACCGCCTCCCTCTTTTTTCCAGGGTTGAACCCGGAGAGTTATTGGGCTGTACTGCTGATCGCCATGGGGTTGATGGCCATCATGTATTCGCTCCTGTTAGTCGGTCAATACAGCTTTTTCGAGAAGGTTCTCATCTTCTTTGTCACGCTTATGGGGATCGCCTTTTTCCTCTCGATGTTCATGGTATTGCCGGAACCGGGAGCCATTGCCCGGGGATTGGTGCCAAGTATTCCGGAAACCGGCAACAGTAAATTGATGATTGCGGCACTGGTAGGGACAACC
>JBNJFK010000109.1:0-7461 GCA_051746765.1 Bacteroidota bacterium | reverse complement strand
GAGCCATCTGGCGGGGGTCCCGTTGCCGGATGACCGAACGATCGATGGAGTCGATTTGACGCCGGCGCTGTTGGGTGAGGGGGAGTCTCCCAGAAACGAGTTGTTGTTTTATCGCGGGGCGACGTTGTATGCCGCCCGGAAAGAGAATTTCAAAGCGCACTACATCATCGAGGGGGCCTACGGGCAGTTCGAAGAGCGGCAGGAACTTGAAACGCCGATGCTGTTTGATTTGAGTACCGATCCCTCGGAGACGAACAATGTGGCAGAGAAGAATATGGCCGTACTTGCCGATATTGAAAGGATGGTTCAAGAGCACCGGGATAACCTGGTGGAAGTGAAAGATCAGCTGGCGGAGAGGGAGTAGCGGTAGAGGCGTTTGCCGGGCTTTCTAACTTTATTCGGCCATATTGTATCGAAGGTGGCCGCGACCCTGACGGGCGCCTGACTGTCAACAGCGGGAATCGCTCGGTCTCACCCGCTGCTAGCGACCTGCCGGTAGTGTGATGGTAAACGTGGTTCCTTCCCCGGGCTCGCTCTCCACGTCGATTTTGCCACCGGCGTTCGTAACCATTCGACGAACCAGATAGAGCCCCACCCCCTTGCTCTCCGGATGGTTGTGAAACGTTTCGTGAAGTTGAAAGATCCGGTCCCCGACAGATTCCAGGTCCATCCCCTTACCATTGTCTGATACCGAGAGTCGAATGCAATCACCCTCTCGTCTGGATCGGATATGAATGGATGGCGGGATCTCCGGCCTCGCGTATCGCACAGCGTTGGTAAGCATATTCAAAAACAGACTCTCCAGGTGCGTGGGCTGGAAAAGGACCAGGTCTGTCTCCGGCGGGAGGTCCGTGGTTACGGAGGCACGGCTGGAGTCCAGCAGGGATCGAACGGAAGCGACGACCCGATTCAATGTCGATTCCACCGGGGTCGGGTGTTGGGGAGTCTGTTCATCCAACCCGTGGCTCAAGAGGTCCACATACTGGTTGAGGGTCCCTTTGAGCCTCTCGCCGGTTCCCTGCAACAGGTGGAGCAACTCCCGGGTTTCCCGGTCTTCAATCTTCTCCATATCCAGCAGATCGAAGACTCCCATCAGGCTTCCGAGGGGCGTACGCAAGTCATGCGACGCGATCAAATTGAGTTCTTTAAGCTCGTCATTCATCTCGGCGAGGTGTGAAAGAAGTCGGAACGTCTCCTCTTCCAGTCGTTTGCGCTGTGTCACTGGGCGGGCGATGGCGAAGACCAGCTGTTGGTTTGGCACCGGCTGGGAGGTCCAGGAGAGCCAGATGGTCTCTCCCTCTGCAGATACGTAGCGATTTTCGAAATTGATCAGGGAACCGGTTTCCCGCATGCGTTTCCGGGAGTCGGTTGTAATCTCCCGATCCTCCTCATGGACAAAATCGTCAATGGGACGACGGTAGAGCTCCTCTTCTGAATAGCCCAAATGGGCCACCACGGCCGGGTTTACCCGTTTGAAATAGCCGTCGAATCCGGCAATGCAGACCAGATCCCGTGAGAGATTGAAGAATCGTTCGTAGTCGTAGTCCGGGGTCATCGGTGGAGCATGGCTTCGGGCAATGGCTGCAGTTTTTCAAAAGATGCCAAAAAAAGAGATACAATCGAACCAAAGATAGAGAAATTGCAAGAATTTACTCGATTCAAGCATTCGTGATGGCCCGTTAAAGTTAAACACGGGGATCATTGATGGGGACAATGTTGGCTCTTTTTTTTTGAAGCTTTCACTTTTTTTTCATAATACCGAAGTGGTGCCTGGCTCATAATTCATTGCCTTCTACGGATATGAGCCTTTCGACTCTCTCAACTCATGTCCAGTCGAATGTCGGATCGATCCGATCATACCCTTCTCTCTGATATTTCGGAGAGTGATCCGAATGCGTTGAACGTGCTGTTCAATCGTTATTACCCCAGACTTTGTGATTTCGCTCTACACTACCTGAAAGATTTGGATCGGACAGAAGAAGTAGTATCCGAAGTTTTTGTGAATTTATGGATCAAAAGGGAGTCTTTGGTGATTACGAGAAACGTCAAATCCTACCTGTTTACTGCAACCCGTAATCGAGCCTTGAATCAGATCGATAAAGATACCCGACGAAACAGACACCATGTTTGGATTGATGAAGTCGAATTAAAAAGCTCGGAGCAGCGGCCGGATCGTTCTATTCAAATCGAGGAATTCAACGAAGCCATTGACCAATTATTGGAGTACATGCCACCGAGGCAAAAGGAGATCTTTAAGCTCAGTCGAATCGATGGATTTACCTACAAAGAGATTTCAAAGATTCTGTCAATATCCGTTCACACCATTCAAAACCATATGGTACAAGCCGTGCGCGATCTCGAAATGATCAAAAATGAGATGGAATCCCGGTTTTAATCACTTGCACGATCCTATTTAAAAAAAATTGGCAAATATTGTGATGGACTAGTAGATCGCTACCCCACCATTCTGTCTTACCGTTAGAAGGGTCAAGTAGAATGGAGAAATCAATGAATTCAAACGATTCCGGACGTCGCTTCTATCTGTTGGCTTCCTTGGTGCTTGCAGGCGAGGCGTCTGAAACCGAACAGAGAGAGTTCGAATCCTGGTTGGAGGAAGAGCCCGAGTATCGAGAACGGTTTCAAAAAATCAAGGACGCCTGGGAGCGTCATCCATCTGTTGCGAGTGGAACCTCTTTTCTGTTTGACTCGGATTCTTCGTTGGAAAGAGTTTGGAATAGAATCAAGGAGGAAGAGTCAGGGTCAAGTGGGTTGAATTTCGACCGACAATCTTCAATTCCCGAGTCGAAAGTCCCCAATCATTCCATCGTTGGCCAATCTCAACAGTTTCAAAAGCGGATGGTGGCAAGAAAGCACGGTATAGGAGGCCTGTATCGACAAAAGCGATGGGTCATAGCAGCGTCGGTACTGTTTGTATCCATCCTGCTCACTTCTTTTGTGGTGTATTTGTACTGGGAGGAACCCAGCCACTCCGTCTATGCCACATCTTCGGTCGAACAGCATATCATCACTCTTCCGGATGAGTCTGTCGTACGATTAAATCGAAATTCAAGTATTGAACTTTTGTTTGACCAGGAGGATGGAAGCCGAGACGTGAGACTGAAAGGGGAAGCTTACTTCGAAGTTGAACATGATCCTGATCGCCCCTTTTCTGTCCGTGTTGGGGATTCTGAGGTTCGCGTACATGGAACTGCATTCAACGTCAAAGAGAAGGACGGTGTGATGGTTGCCGTTCAGGAAGGTGTAGTCTCGGTTCATCACGAGCGATTGAATATCAATCGCGGGGTACGTTTGACTGCGGGACAGCTCGGGATATTGACTCCTGGCGGAGACGAGTTGAGAATCGAAGATGGAGCCCTCGAGAATTATCTCGCTTGGATGAATGGATACCTTTCATTTGACGATATGCCTTTTCCTCAAGTGGTTCAGCAACTTGAGAGAATTTTTGGTATTGAAAGCGTCTTGGTCGATCCGGGCCTCCAAGATATTCGATTGTCTGTATATACGAATCGAATGCAAGCTTCAGAGGTCCTGCATACGATCGCGTTAACGCTTGATTTGACATATGAAAGAGACGGGAACGAAATTAGGTGGAAATTTGAAGAAAATTAATGAATTCCATCCGAGCGATTTGACAGAGGGATTCAGGAGTTAACAGGATCGTCATTTACCCGTGATCGAATGGTAATCCGGTCGCGGTATCATCATGCGAGCGGCACAAACCTTCACCTTGTAACGGAGAGAATATGCTGAGCAGAACGATACCAATTGTTTTGGGTTTGATTGTTGGGTTGTCGGGAGTCGTTCCCGGTGGGACTTTACTGGCAGAAAAGGTCCAAGAAGTTCAACGATCCACACATTCAGACCTGACATATGAAGAATATGAAGAGCGGACCGAGGTTGTCTGGAACTCCAACCCGATCATCACTCTGTCGTTTGAGAGTATTCCATTGAAGGAGGCATTGATTCGTGTAGGGCGAGAGGCCAGAGCCGGTGTCTACTTCGATACCGGAATAATACCGGATCGTAATGTTTCGCTTGAGGCCAACCGCATGCGCTTGACGGAAGTCCTGAGAATTTTACTGGATGGCACGAATCTGGAGCCTCAAAGTTCCGGACGAAACATCATGATTCGAGTGAATGAACGAATCCAGAGTTTGTCGCAGCTAGCAGATCGTACCGAAGATCGGATCCAACTGAGCGTTTCGGGCCGTGTGCAAGATGCAGAAACGGAGGAGCCGCTTCCGGGAGTAAATGTTGTCATTCAGGGGACATCAACGGGGACAGTTACCGATACAGAAGGGTATTATGAAATCGATATTCCGAGAGAGGAGACGATCCTGGTCTACTCCTTTATCGGATATGCCAACCAGGAAGTTTCGGTTCAGGGGCGCTCCGAGATTAATGTGTTGCTGGAACCAGGAGTAGACGAGTTGGGAGAACTGGTGGTTGTCGGTTACGGCGAGCAGCGTCGTCGAGATTTAACCGGGTCCATTGCTTCCGTACCGCGACAGGAGTTGGTTGAAGTACCGGTATACTCAATGGATAATGTGTTGCAGGGTCGGGTCTCCGGTGTCGAGGTCATTGCAGACGGGTATCGTCCAGGGGAAGAATCGACGATTCGGATTCGAGGCGAACGCTCTCTTGTAGCCGGAAATGATCCTCTTATTGTCATGGATGGCGTCCCCATCAGCGGCGGATTGATGGATCTGAACCCCTCGGATATTGAATCGATTGAAGTATTGAAAGATGCATCCGCGACGGCCATCTATGGATCCAGAGGATCGAACGGAGTAATTCTGGTAACGACGCGACGTGGATCACCCGGTGAGACATTGATTGAATACAGTGGCCAGGTCGGGTTTCAGGAGGTGACCAATACCGTCGATATGATGGATGCCGAGCAGTATATCGAGATGCAGCGGGAAGCGGCCCGACAGCAGGGAGTCTACACAACGGATCAAGATCTGTTCAACGATTGGGAACTTGAAGGGATTGCGAACGGAGTGGATACAGATTGGCAGAAGGAGGCGTTCGGTGGTCGTGGATCACAGCAGAATCACCAGCTCAGTGTTCGAGGAGGGACAGAGACTACTCGATACGCGATCTCCACGACCATGACGGAACACATTGCGATGGTTCAAAACAACGACTATTCCCGGTTTGTGGGACGGGTGAATATCGATCAAGAAGTTACGGATTACTTTCAAGCCGGACTCTCGACCCAAGTCTCTTTTAGCCGGCAGCACCAGGGCGGAAATTTTCGGCACATGATCATGAACAGTCCGTTGGATTGGCCCGGAAGAGCCGAATCAGCGCTGGTCAATGAATTTGCTGTGGGTGAAAACTTCCCGTTGCTTGAAACCAAGCGTGAATTTCATTTGGATCGTCGGGATCGGACCCGTGTGATCGCCAATGTTTACGGAATCGTCAATATCACAGACGATCTGACCTATCGCTTGAATTTCGCTCCTGATCTCAGCTTTACGGAGCGTGGAGTCCATAGTTGGCAGAATTCAACTGCGTCGATTGACAGTGATCGTGGACAAGATGTTCTATTCGAAAACATACTGGATTTCAATCGCGAGATTGCGATGGATCACATCGTTGGAGCAACGGCACTTTACAGTATTCAGACGAATAGTCAGGTCGGATCCAACCTTTCTGTCCGCGGATTACCGTACGAGAGTCAACGGTTTTACAATCTCGGTACGGCCGAAGAGACCACGGGCAGAGGAAGCTTTATTCGAGAGTGGACACTGGAGTCCTACATGCTTCGTCTGAACTACAGCTACCTTGGGCGCTATCTGTTTACAGCTACCGGCCGTGTGGATGGGTCTTCACGACTTGCAGAAGGGAACAAGTACGGTCTGTTTCCTTCGGTCGCCGTTGGCTGGCTGATTGTTGATGAACCGTTTATGGAGCGACAGGACCTGTTCTCAGAGCTGAAACTTCGTGTCAGCTACGGTGATGTGGGAAATACCGGGATAGAACCGTACCAAACTCAGGGTCGCCTGGCCCGTACCGGGTATGCATTCGGAGATCGGGATGTATTCGGATTTGAACATGACGAGCTGGCCAACACTGAATTGCGTTGGGAACGGACGCGTCAGTTCGACATTGGGCTAGATTTTGGGATTTTGGAACATCGTATCAGCGGGACGTTGGGAGTTTATCAGCAAAACACGGTCGATTTGATCATGAATCGCCAGCTACCGCCAACTTCAGGGTTCCTTTCAACACTCGAAAATGTAGGGGCTACCCGCAACCGGGGACTCGAGGTGAGTCTCGAGACCATCAATATCGAACGTGGAGGGGTCCGTGGCATGCAATGGACTACAGATATCCATTTTCATGCCAATCGGAATGAGATAACAGAGTTGTACGGAGGGACGGAAGATGATCCAGGAAGTGGTTGGTTTATCGGACAGCCTGTGAATATCCATTATGATTACGAGTTTGCTGGAATTTGGCAACAAGACGAAGCACAAGAGGCTGCAGATTACGGTGCACAACCTGGAGAGATCAAGCTTCGGGATGTTAACGGGGATGGGCAGATTGGTGCGGCGGATCGTGTTATCCTGGGTACCTACGAGCCCGATTACACCGCTAGCATCAGTAATCGATTTAGCTATAAAGGAGTGGATCTCTCCTTTCTCGTTTATGCCGTACAGGGACGTACCATCTTCAGTCAGGTCGGTGAGACTTCACTTAGCGGATTCATCAACCTGCGACGCGGGTATAATCACAACTCCATGGATGTCGATTACTGGACACCGCAAAATCCAAGCAATGAGTATCCCCGTCCAAGGTTTGCCGGACACGATTATTCGACCCCCATGGGATATTTTGACGGTAGTTATATCCGGCTTCGAAATGTTACGCTCGGGTACAGTCTTCCGAGAAACTGGCTGGATCGAATGGGCTTGCGTGATGCGCGAATTCATGCAACGGGCCAGAATCTCTACACGATTACCGACTTCCCCGGCTTGGACCCGGAAGGAGCTCGTGGCGAGGACATGCCCAACTATCGAACTTTTCTGATCGGAATCGATATCGGATTGTAGTCAATGAAACGACACACATAACGAGGTCGAACAAAGAATTCAACGACAAACGGACAAGACCATGAAAACCAAATTCAGATTATTCGTACTGATAGCTTCGGTTATACTTGTGGCGGGGTGTGCCGATTTGACCGAGAACATGATATCCGATACAGTAGCCGTAGATCAATTTGCGAACGAGGAGGGGATCGATGAAGCGCTGGTGAGTGCGTACGTACCCCTTCGTTCTTACTACGGTCGGGAGCCTGCAATGCTCATGACAGTATACGGGACCGACTTGATGCAGATAGGGCAGAGCTATAATACGTGGTGGGACACGTATGGCGGCGGGCTGAATCCGAGCGTAGAATTGGAGCCGTCCGGTTTGGATATGATC
>JBNJFK010000108.1:0-7535 GCA_051746765.1 Bacteroidota bacterium | reverse complement strand
GATGGCTCGAACCCACTTGCCCACATCCGAACTCTACAACGAGCGGAAGCCGGAGCCCTTCCACGAACGACTCTCCGAGGAGTTCAAACAAGCGAGTCAGGCGATTCTCGACATTACGGAACAGGACGAGATCCTGGACAATCGGAAAGTGATCCAAGACTCCATTCACTTCCGGAACCATTACACCTATCCACTCAACCTGATTCAGGTGGAGTTACTCAAGCGGTGGGATCAAGCTTCCAGTGACGAGGAACGGGACGCCATGCGAAACGCCCTCTATCTGAGCATCAACAGTGTGGCTGCAGCCATGCAGAGCACCGGTTGATCACGGGTCTGTAGCATCCCTGTCCATTATTCGATGGATCCCTTGTTCGCGGAGACCTCCCGTCTCTGCGACGGGGTCGATCCCTGACTTGGATCGTGTGCAATTCTTGGCGGAATCAAATCTTCCGGGTACTCGGTAAAGTAGGACTCTCCGAACAGCCGGTTGTGTACCGCTGTGTTTTTGTAAAACGCCCAGTCCCGCTCCCCTTTTCGACGATACCAAAGCGTCACAAACGAGGACGTAATGACGATGAATGTCGAATAGAGAATGGCCAACCAGATCATTTGGCTCTGAATCGGCTCTTGAAAACTGAGAAGAATAATGGCAAAAGCGACCGGACCGTTCTGAATTCCCGTCTCCAATGATATCGCCCGCTGAAAGATCGGTTCCAATCCGAACAGGCGGGAGAGGTGATACCCGAAAAGAAAACCGATCAACCCTACACCGACCGACCCGGCATAGACCTGCCAGGGAGTCTGAAGAAACAGCCCCCCGTGCCGGACAAAGGCGGTTCCAATCAAGTAGAGAATCACAACAATTGCCATAAACCCGGCAGTATCTTCCGCCGTTTTGGCCCAGCCGGCAGATCTCACCCGCAACACCATCCCGCCGGCGACCGGGACCAATACCAGGAGAAGGGACCCGACAATATTTCTGATCGGAATCACAAATTCTGCCCCCCCGTCAACTGAACGTACAGTGTCACTCAGCTGGGCTGTAAAACCCGATGCGTAAAATTCAAGCAGGAGCGGCATCATCAGGAGAGCCATCAATGTCGATGCCGTGGTCATCGCAATACTCAATGCCACCGAACTGCGTGCAAAGTAGGCAAACATATTGGATGTACTTCCTCCCGGTAGTGTTCCAATCAAAATGAGTGCGATCGCGATAGCGGGAGGAAGGCCGAGAAGTGTTGCCAATGACCAGGCCACCATCGGCATGAGACCAAATTGAGAGATAAATCCGATCAATACCCCTTTCGGTTTTCGAGCCACCGTCCTGAAATCGTCGGTTGTCAAACTTGCTCCCATGCCGAACATAATGAGCAAAATCATGATCCCCAGAAGGATCTGATCCATGTCGTGCAAAAGTGGCGCGTCAAACTCCATCATGATTGATCTCCCCTTCCGGTTCTGTAGATACCGTCAATCAACTCACGATATCTGGACTCGATGACGTGACGTTTCAGTTTAAAGAGCGATGTCAACTCCCGCCCAACTTCAAAGGGCTCGGTCAGTAGCCGGATCTGACGAGGCCGCTCGTATGGTTTGAATCCGAATCCGGCACTCACGCGTGTACGAACCTCCTCCCGAATCAGCTCCCTCGTTTTCGGATCGTCCACCAGCGTATCCAACGAATCGGCATCCACTCCAGCTTCCTGACATGCAGCAAGGTTCGGAACGACCAACAATGCAATCTGCTTCTGATCCTGACCGACCACCATACAGTGGTCAACCAACGGGCTCTGATTGACTCGCATCTCGATCGGTTCCGGTTCCAGATTCTCTCCACTTGAAAGAACGACTGTCGCCTTCTTCCGACCCAGGATCTTCAGGCAATCATTCCATGTCACCATTCCCAAATCCCCGGTACGAAGCCACCCGTCCTCGTCCAGAACCGCTTCAGTCTCCTCCGGATCCTTGTAATAGCCCTTCATCACCTGGGGGCCTCGCACCTGGATCTCCCCGCGAATACCCTTGCCCTCCGGATGCTCTTTTGAATACACCAGTGTCCCATCTTCCGGATCCACAATTCGGATCTCTGTCTCCGGCATCCAGGGCCCCACGGTTCCAACTACCAGCTGATCAAACGTTCGAACGGCGATAACCGGGCTGGTTTCTGTCATTCCGTACCCTTCCAAAACGGGAATACCCACATCGTTGAAAAATCGATCGATCTCGAGCGGAAGTGCTCCTCCACCCGACACCGTTGCTTTCAGCGAGCCCCCCGTGGACATCCGGATCGGCTCCAGTACCGCAACGTTGAAAAATCCGTACCACGGGAGTAGAATTGCCCATCGGACCAGATGGATCGCCTGCCTTGCAATCCTTCGAGCGCTCTCCTCTTTTTCCTGGAGCAGATCCTGCTTCCGTAGCACGGATAGTGACCGTCTGTAGTGACTTGCCAGCCAATAGGCTGTGTTGAAGAGCCATTGGCGCATCCAGTGTGCCTCCTGCACCGATGCGAGAATACGTTGATAGAGACTCTCCCAAAGCCGGGGAGCCGAGCCCATGAAGGTCGGTTCGACCTCCTTGAGATCCTCGCCCAGCGTCCGTACCGAGGAGTAGTAGGTGCAGGTTCCCGAACAGATTGTATAGACTTCAAATACTCGTTCGAAGATGTGCCACACCGGAAGGATGGAGAGTACACGATCCGTGCAGGTAAGATCGATCGGGATTCCCTCCATCTGGGACATCATGTTTTTATGCGTCAGCATGACCCCTTTCGGTCTCCCTGTCGTCCCGGATGTGTAGATAATGGTAAACAGTTGATCGGGGTCCAAACTCGCGACGCGGTCCTCGAGTTCTTCATGCCGGTCGGAGCCTGCCTTCTCCCCTGCCTGCTCCAGGAAAGAGAATGAATACAGACCGACATCGAATTCCCGTCGCTCTCCCTCCTCCATCAAAATAACGTATTCCAGATTCGGAACTTCTTCCCGAATTGCATCGATCCGATCCAGAAGCAGAGAATTCTCGACCACCGCCACTCGGATACCGGCATGGTTGATGATGTACTTCAACTCTTCTGTCGTTACATCCGTCCCTCTCGGTACCGTGACGGCACCGGAAAACTGAATGGCATAATCGCTTAAAATCCACTCGAGTCGATTGTCAGAAAACAGACCCACAGGTTCTTGTTTTCCGACTTCCAGGCCGATCAGCCCCGCTGCAAGATTCCATCCCCGTCGAGCGAGTCGATCAAATGAAACCGGTTCCCAGGCTTCGGGTCCGGTTCGGGTTGCAAACGCCGGCAACTCTCCATACCTCCTGGCAGCATCCAGGTAGAGCCCTGCCAAATGCGGCGCACGCAGTCGATGATTCATATCACTCCGTATCGGGGTGAATCCCATTTCGTGCCGGTCGTTTTTCTACCCACTCGGCCATCTGGGATCGGAAGGCGGGAGCGCCTCCGTTTGCCGGGTGCCGAACAGCTTTGTGGGGGATGGAGAGGTCCGTCAAAAGTGTTTCGCACTTTCGACCGACGGCGACCGGTTCTGCATCAGGGAAAAGTGCCAGAAATCGGGGAAGCAATTTTCGTCCGGCGTCCATCTCTTCATTCGTTGGTGTACGATTGCTCAGCAGACCTCGATCCGGCTTGTACGGATGCCACGGAAGGGCATTCCAAAGAACGACGTCGTACGGATCGAGCCCCATTTCAACCATCGCCCCCCAAACGATGGTTGCTGTCGGTTCACTCAATCCATTGGGTCGAACCGAGGGCTTGCTCGTTCTCGCGGGTCGCCCGCTCCGAAAAACGTGATCCGGGCGTACTCCATAGGATGCTTCCTGGTGCCCGAGGAGGATTCGCTCCGAGGTCATTGCAATCCCTGTAAAGTGCCCCCCCTGATATCCGAGTGCTTCTGCAATAAGTAGCACCCGGGCTCCTTTTCGCTCTGTCAAATAACGCACCAATTGGCGTCGGCGGATTTCCGGTGCATCCTCCACGAGATCATGCTCACGATCCTGCTCGAACCATGGATTGAAAAGTGGACCTCCCGGACACGCTTTCAACTTTTCAATAAATGCGTCTATTGGGCTCATTTACCCCTCTCCTTCCGGTTCTGACTGCAGATTCGGTGGAAAGATAACAGATCCCTCCACGATTGAAAATGGATACGTCACTGGATAGGAAGACGGTTCAATCGGATACAAAATGCGGGGGTATCTTTTTCTGAAATTCCGTTATCTTAACGTTTGCTCAAGAATCACCAGAATAGCGATCGGATGGACATCAAGATAGAACCGACCGAAAACAGCCGTATCGACCAAGTCAATTTTGACAATCTTGAATTCGGGCGGACCTTCTCCGACCACATGCTCGAGATGGTCTGGAAGAGTGGGAACTGGAGTGAACCCGTCATTCGGCCCTACGGGCCCATACAGTTTACTCCGGCCCTCAATGTGCTTCATTATGGACAGGAGATCTTCGAAGGAATGAAGGCGTACTACGTGGATGAACATCGGATCCATCTCTTCAGACCCGACCTCCACCATGCACGCTTTATCCGCTCCTGCCAGCGGCTATGTATGCCGGAAATTTCGTACGAGACATTTTTGTCCGGCCTCGAGACGTTGCTACGCCTCGATCATGCCTGGATTCCGAAAAAACGTGGACGGGCACTCTATATCCGTCCGGTCATGTTTGCTTCCGAAGAGTTCATTGCGGCCGTAGAATCCTCCCGCTACAACTTCTACTTTATCACCTGCCCGGTAGCCGCATACTACAAGGAAGGGTTCGACCCGGTATCACTTACGACCACCGACAAATATGTACGTGCGGTCCGCGGCGGAACCGGCGAGGCGAAAACAGGAGGGAATTACGCTGCCGGATTTCTTCCAGCCAAGGAGGCCCGCGAGAAGGGGTATTCTCAGGTTCTCTGGCTGGATGCCGTAGAAAAGAAATATGTCGAGGAAGTAGGGACGATGAACATCTTCTTCAAGATCGATGGAACTCTCGTCACGCCCGAGCTCAATGGCTCGGTCCTGAACGGGATTACTCGTCGCTCAGTCATTGAACTGGCACATGATCGCGGGATCAGCATCGAAGAGCGAAAAATCTCAATTAACGAGGTCATCGACGCGGCCGACAGCGGGCGACTCGAAGAGGTTTTCGGATCGGGAACGGCTGCCGTTATCTCTCCGGTCAAAGCGATCCACCATAGTGGACGGACCATTCAGATCGGAGACGGGAGTGCAGGTGAACTTGCGCTGGATCTCTTTGATACCATTACCGGTATCCAGTATGGTCAGGACCCGGATCCTCACGGCTGGACGCACGAGATCACTCTCTGATCCTCGTCACATCCGGTTCGGCATAGATCGACTCTTCCCAGATGTACGCCTCCGCTTCCGGCTTGCACAATCAAGGCCTCGCTTCCGTCTGACCGGGAAACACGCACCGGCTCCTCAAGAAGTGTGTGGGAATGACCACCGATGACCAGGTCCAGTCCGGGGGTCTCTCTGGCCAGATCCAGATCGTCCACACTCCCGGGCACCCGGTACCCGAGGTGGCTCAGGCAGATGCAATAGTCACACAAACGGCGTTCACGCAGATACCGGACCATTTGAACCGCCCAGGGCCGTGGTTGACCATAGGCCAAATCACCAGAAACCGACTGTGGAATCGGCGATCCGAGAGCGAAAATTCCGATTCGAATCCCTCCGCGATCGATCACTCGATAAGGTTCGACGTGTGACTCAAGGGGGGTTCCCGAAACCCGGTAATTGGAAACGACCCAGGGTGGAGACCACTTTTCGCCGAGCCTTCCCAGAGTCTCCATCCCCAACATCAACTCTTGATCTCCGAGTGCCACGGCATCATAGCCCGTCTCCTGAATCCAACGATACTCTACATCTCCCCCCCAACGCTCCACCCAAATCGAGCGCGCATCGACTACATCTCCCGCATCCAGAAGAACAATCTCCCGCCCCTCCTCCCGGAAGTTCTCCACCGACCGGGCAAGTTGTTCGAATCCGCCTGCAGAAGGGTAGTCACGTGCCTCTTCTCGTCGCGGATCAATCCGTGAATGGAGATCATTGGTAAACAGAATGGTCACCAATGGATCCGTTGCACGTGCCCGTGACAAGGCCGGGAAGATCAGGGATCCGGCCAACCCCAAACCCGCATGTTTCAGAAATCGTCGACGATCCATCATGGACATAGCGAAGCGAGAGCCTCCTGCTCCTCTTCACACTCCATATCCGGTGACACGCGAAGCCGGAGATCCCGGTGCGCCTCCAGTGATCCGTAAGTCCTCATGTGTGCCGCAATCAGATCCCGAACCCGAACGTCGAAATGCGAGCGGGTTACCGCCTCCTCCAATACCGGATACCGACCGCTTTCCAACAGATGGGTTGGAACAGCGACGTGATAGAGGCCCTCCCGATCGAGGTCTGCGTAATCGAGAACCACATTTCGGGCGCCCTCGGAAGAGATGACCATCCGCAGCCCACTCATTGGCACCGGTCCGGTACGTGCAATTTGGTCCGCCAATTCGCCGACCTGCTCTCGAGTGATTCCAAGCACTGTCACCGGGTCGGGAGCGGGATAGAAATGGTAGAGATCCTCTCTCGTCACTGCCCCTTGCCCGAGGTCCAACTGAAACCGGTCCGGATCCAAAAGTGCCACATGAACAAAGGTCTCTGCAATCAGCGTGGCACGATAACGGAACAGATCACTCATTAAATTCCAAAGTGGACTCTCCGGACCTCCACCCTCCAAGGTGGTTGTCAAGCGGGCAACAGGCTCCGAGAGATCGGATGCCATCTGCTGCCGGTACGAATGAAGCCATTCTGAAGGCTTCGAATCTTCATCCACGGGAACAACCTGATAGATGTGGCGAGCAGGGATCGGATCGGCCTGCTCAAGTGATTCTGTAGACCGGCACCCGGAAAGAAGTAAAAACAACAGGATTGACAGTGTAGACCAGCTCCTCTGCATCAACTACCTCTCATCATTCGCATCATCAAATCGGACATTCCGATAGGGGTTGTACCTTCGGGGATTTCGAGTTCCGATGGCCCGAGTTCACCCTGTCGAATTCGAACCGCTTCTATTCGGGTCGTCAACTCTCCGTCTTCCCGATATTCGATTCGCAGTGGAAAACTGTTTCGATTCATAAACACTTCGACCGGTACCTCCATTTCCAGCAGACCGGAAAGGGAATGACTCCAAAGAGTCTCCAGATATCCCCATGCTACTTTGATATCCGGCGTAAGCCAAACCGAGACCATCAACGGTTTGTCGGGATGCTGTACCTGAAGTTCAACCGCTCTCATCCCCTGGATCTCGGCTTCACGTCCCGTCTCCCGAACACGAGTGTCCCAATCCACCGGTGCGACTTCTCCACCTTTCATCTGTCGGATCAGTTGAGCCAGTGCCTCGGTCTCCTCTCCGGTCACCTGGAACGACTCCTCGTCGCGGTTGATCAAAACCAGATCTCTCTGGTCGTTTCGAACCAAAAACCGATTGGCATGAACCCCACGCATCA
>JBNJFK010000107.1:0-7642 GCA_051746765.1 Bacteroidota bacterium | reverse complement strand
GAACCGGTCATCAACGAGAGTTATACCCACAACTATGTCTTGCACGTCTTCACGGTTCCTTTCAAACGGGAGGATGACTGGCGATCGGCTCAAAAAGATCTGTTGGAATCTGCGCAAAAGCGCTGTCGGCCGTATCTGAAGGAGGTTCGTACCTACATGCAGCAAATCAGTGAGCAACGGGGGCTCGATGTTCCGTCGGTCGAACCGCGAGTGACCCTGCAGTTCCCGACAGCAGGCGAACTGCATCTCATTGTCCGGATCCCCGCCCGCTCCACCGAACGCAGCTACATCGAACAGGCCATCCTCACCGACGTCTTTCAATACCACGATTACAGTGAACCGGGAGATTTGGCGGAGCCTCCTTCTACACTGTCCGACGATACAGAGACGATGGACGAGTAGAGATCGACGTCATGCCGGGATTCAATCCATCTGAAGAAGCGGTTGAACCGCCTCCAGTCGCCCCTCGTTCGGTGAGGGTTCCACAGCCAGCAGGTGACAGATGAGCCTGTAGAGATGAATACTGTGAATGGATTCCGTCTCCGCTCCCCCCCGAAACGCCGGACCCGATGCCATCAGGATTCCGTGCATCTCCGGGTGGTCGGCATCGTAGCCGTGTGTCGCTTCAATCAGGCCGTTACGCTCAAAGAACGGATGGCTGGTAAACATATAGCCCGGATCGGCCAGCATGACAATCTCCGGCACCCGGGGATGACGTCCGAAATTGAACCGTTCGGGAATCTCCTCTTTTCGCCAGATCTGGAAGGGTCCGGCGTGTCGGTCAAGCTGTTCGACGATCTCGTCGGCAGACTCCCCGTCGACCGGATTCATCATCGCCACCGGGGTCCAGTCGATGATATCCACACGATCCAGATCGATCAGGTCGTCCAGGAAAACCAATCGGTCTTCATCGAGTGCGCTCATCCCGTGGTCCGAGACCAGAATCAGGTTCAGGCGATCCCGAAGACCCGCCGATTCCAACTCCTCGAGCAGAACTCCGATCCAGTGATCCGCCTCGGCAACGGCTTCCCGCAGTTCATCGGAGTCCAAACCGTATCGGTGTCCGGCGATGTCGACCCGGTTCAAATAGAGCGTCACTAGGTCGGGCCGATTCTCCCCGGGCCTCGTGAGCCACTCCATGACCGTATCGATTCGGGCCCGATACGACATATTGCTCTGATAGGGGCGCCAGATATCGGGTCGCATCCCTCCGATTTCCGCTTCCGATCCTACCCAGAAAAGGGTCGCCGCAGTGAGTCCCTGCCGTTGAATCGTATTCCAGATCGGCTCCCCGCCATACCACCGACCATCAATAATCGCCTCCCGGTTGCGCAGCGAAAAGCGACCCGGAAGTTCGGAATCTTCCATATTGTTGGAGATCACTCCGGTCTGGTCGGGATAGAGACCGGTCACCATCGAGTAGTGCGTCGGAAACGTTTTGGTCGGAAAAACGGGGATCAGGGATCGGGCTGCAACACCGTCGGCCGCCAGTTTCCGTAGATTGGGGACAGGAAACCGATCCAGGTAGTGAGCTGCAAATCCGTCGATGGAGATCAGCAGCACCGGATCCGGGGACGAATCCGGCGATGATTGGGCTTGTGCCGTAGATCCGGAGCCAAACCAGAGGATGAAGACTATCCAGAGGCAGGCCGAACGAAGAACGAGCGAAACAGAACGGGTTTTCATGATCTTTTCAGTCGCTTGGATTTTCTCTTCCCGCTTCGCTAACATAGGGAAAGTTGACCGGTTCAGGTAGAATTAACGGAGAGTTGTCATGGAGCGATGGTGTCGTCTGATCGATGGGGTCACCCGAATGGCCGAAGACGAGTTTGGGTCCTGTGATCCGGAGTTGCTCATTCGTCGCCCAGAGCCGGACCGCTGGAGTGTGGCGGAAAATCTGAACCATCTGAAGCGGTTCAACGAATCCTACCTTCCGCAGATCGAAGCGATGCTCGCCGGTGAGTACAACAGACCTCTGCTCTCACGTATACCGGGAGTTCCTTCGGTCATGAAGCGAATGCTTCACCATTTCGTCAAACCGGAGACCTCAAAGAAGATGGACACGTTTCCTCTCTGGGAACCGGAATCCTCCTTGCCGGGCAATGAGGTTGTTTCCGGGTTCAAGGAGCATCAGGAGAGGCTGAAGCAGATGATCCACTCCTCGATTCCACTCTTGGAACGCGGGGCTGTCGTCCACTCGCCGGCAACACGTTGGATAGTTTACGACCTCAAGGGAGCGTTCGACATGATGGTCGATCACGAGAAACGTCATCTCCAACAGGCAAAACGTACGCTCGTGCGCCTTACCACTCCCACCGAACCATCAGATTGACACTGCGTCCCGGCATGGGCGCGTTGCGCTGTTCCACACGACTGAGATGATCCCGCCAGGCACGATCGAGCAGATTGTCCACTCGAAGCGAGAGGGTTCCCCCCGGCCCGATGCGCCAACCGCTCTGCCATCCGAGAAGCCAGTATCCTTCGGTGGTTTCTTCGTTGGGAGCCACCCGGTTCTGCGCCGCTCCAATCAGAACGCGGGGACCGAGCCAGTAGGTTTCGCGCTCGAGAAGCCACTCCAGCTGAAGACGGGCCGGTGGCATCGCCGAGAGAGGATCCCGCGCTTCACTCTGCTCATTCCCCCAGACACCGTCCAATACGAGAGACCCTCTCCATCCGGCCGGGCGTTCCAGCTCCACCTGCCACTCAAATCCTCTCAGAATTGCCTCTTTGGCACGATACTCGAAGATCGGAAGACCGCTGGATTCATGCGTTCGACCTGTAGGTGAAAAGTCGACATAGCCGTTCAATCGATTCAAAAAGAGCGACAGGTCGCTCCGGAAAGTCGATCCACTGTAGGTCGCATGCAGGTCTCCCCCGAGACTGGTCTCGTTTCCAAGATTCGGATTTCCGCGATCGTAGGATCCGGCTGCCGCATGTGGTGCATCCGAATAGAGCTCCTCCAGTGTGGGCGTTCGATAGGCACGTGCCACCTGTGCTCCGATGCTCCAGGCAGATGAAGGAGTCCACTCCAGACCCAGTGCGCCGGAGAGAATGGGTTCCACCCGGGTGTCCCCATTCAGAACCGTTGAAAAACGGTCATTAGTCAACGCCTGAGTCCATCGCCCCTCGATTCGTGTTCCCCCGGTGAGCGTCCACTCCGGCCCGAGATTGAGCTCTTCATACACATATGCAGCCAAAGCACCTCCCGTTCCATCCGGTGTGAGTGCATCCACCCCTCCCACCTGTATGGCGTGATGGTGCAGACTCACGCCAATAGCTCCTTCAAGTGGCCCGGACGGGCGATGACGCATCAGCAGCGAACCATTGACGGACTGCTGATCGAACCGAATGCCGACAACTTCGTTTGTCGTCGTTCCGCCGCGGTTCTCCTCTACCTCCAGATGCTGGTAGTCACTGTAGTGAAGGCGAAACTCCATCTGTTCAATCCACCGGTCCGGAGTCCAGACCGACCGTCCCTGAAGATGGGATCGCTCCATATCTATTCGAATCGATTGACTATCGTCATCCACCGATTCGGGGAGTCCGTAGTCCATGCGAATTTGGTCTGCGGCAATTCCATTTTCGACAGATCCGGTTCGCCAACCAGCTCCGAAGGCTGCATTTTGACTCTCGATAAAGGTGTCGGGCAGTCGCCCCTCCGGCGTCTGCAGATCTGCGCCGTTTCTGTAGGAGAGTCGACCTGTGAGAGCCCATCGATCCGAACCCTGCTGCATGCGGATCATTCCGGAGCCCATTCGGTTCACGGATGCCCCGTGCATAGCTGCCGTGCCGCTCCATCCCGAATCCCACTCTGTCGGAAGATCCCGGCTAAAGAGTTGGACCACACCACCGATGGCACTTGACCCATAGAGAAGGCTGGCCGGTCCACGGACGATCTCGACGCGATCCATGACCAATGGTTCCATCGCCACCGCATGATCCACCGCCGTGCTGGAGAGATCCCCCATCCGTTCTCCATTTTGAATGACCAACAAGCGATCCCCGTCCATTCCCCGAACCACCGGTCGGGACGGCGCCGATCCGAATGAACGGGAAGAGACTCCTGCACTGCCCTGCAGCATTTCGCCCAGACTCGGGGCGGCTCGGCGCTGGAGCTGTTCCCGGTTATATGCTTCGGCTGGTTGTGTTCGGACGGTAGATCCGACAGGAGAACGGGTAATAATCACCTCCTCTCCCTGAAGAACCTCCGGTGTCAGCTCCAGCCGGATGCTCTTTGTTCCCGTTTCGGGCAGCGTCACCTCCCGGGATTGATAACCGATGGCGCGCACCTGCAATTCGGGGGATTCCTGCAGTGTGCGTGATTCCAGACGGAATCGACCGGATTCATCGCTTGCGACTCCTTTGCCGTTGTCCGTCCACTGAAGTGTCGCCCCGGGAATGGGTTGGCCGCTCTCCTGGTCTACCACAATTCCCGTCCAACCACTCTCCTGTCCTCCCTGGTCCGTCTGGGCTGCCACCTTGTGCGGTACTCCCGCAAGAAGAATCATCCATGCAATCGAGACGATCACCGGAACGTGAGACCACGGATCCTGTATCCGTACCCTCCTGCGCTCTGCCCGATAATCACACGTGAAGATTCCTTTTGCGATTGAGATGACACTGGATGCCTTCATTCTGTCTTTCCCTGCCGGTTGACTTCATGTTCAATCACAATGTACTTAATTTTTAGTCTTGACTAAAAAAATTATTTCCCTTGTTATTTTGACTTGGAAGGCGAACTTTTCGAAGAATCAACGGTTATGGATTCCCCTGATATGCCACGAAAGAGACGCCGATTTGTCAATCTCGTCGGAGATACAGACCTTCATGGATGTTCTAATCCTGAATTCACTCCCGAAGGCAAACCGCATGAAAGCGACCCGGTTCCCTCGTTTCAGCATCTGTTGGCTCCTGCTGCTCTTTTTGGTGTCGACCCCGATTCACTCCTTCTCGCCGGCAGATGCTGAAGAGCATCGTTACGGTACGGACGATGAGCTGTCGGCCACTCAACCCGATTCGCTCGATCTGCCGGAGCCTCAGGAGGGAGAGTTTACCGAGCATTACGCACGCATGATGCGCTATCACTCCCGGATCGACGGAAATATTCCCGATCGCTCGGTCATCTTCATTGGTGACAGTATTACCCAGGGGCTGGCTGTCAGTGCGGTTGCTACACCGAGCGTAAATTACGGGATCGGAGCGGATACCTCCGTCGGTGTCCTTCACCGCATTCCTGAGTATCACTCGATTCTACGCTCCCGGGCAGTCGTGATCGCCATCGGAATCAACGACATGCGAAGACGGTCCGACCAAGAAATTTTTGATCATATTCAACGAATCCCGACCCTGATACCGGACTCGGTTCCGATTATATTCAGCGCCATACTTCCACTCAATGAATCCAATCGCGACGACTGGGCGGGCTGGAACGAGGACCGGATACAACCACTCAACCACGCCATCCGGGAATGGGCATCCCAGCATGAGCGACTCCACTTTGTCAACACCGGACCCGATCTGGTGAATGCAGACGGGAATCTGGCATCCGCCTATCATATCGGAGACGGTATCCATCTGAGCACCGAAGGAAATGCGGTCTGGATCCGTACGCTTCGCTCCGCACTGGAAGAAATTGCACCACGATAACCTGAAACGACCCTTTGACCATGAAGAACCGATCCAACAACGAGACCCTGAATCGACGCTCCTTTCTCCGACGCGGTGCCCTGGCTGCCGGTGCCTTAACCACCGGAGCGCTTGCCGGATCGCAGCGCGCCGAAGCCACACCGGCAGAGATAGCCAAATCCTACCGACAGCCCGGAGACGAACCAACCACGTTTGTGCACGCCTGCGCCACTCTCGCCTACCGGAATTACCCCATGGAAGAGGCGCTCAA
This sequence comes from Bacteroidota bacterium, assembly GCA_051746765.1. Classification (GTDB taxonomy): domain Bacteria; phylum Bacteroidota; class Rhodothermia; order Balneolales; family Balneolaceae; genus JBBEBE01. The sequence continues at coordinate 1,746 of JBNJFK010000107.1, read as the reverse complement.
AGGGATTCGGGATGCCGGTTACAACGCAGTGATGTGGGGAACAACCCATGTCGAAGCCAACGGGGAGCGCACGCCCGCCCTCGATGTGAACGCTTCGACTCAAGAAGCCGCCGATCTCGCTGGCAGATCCCGAGAGTTGGGACTCGAACCGGTCAAAATGTTCTCCACCATTCTTCCCGATGATGAAGATGCCGTCTCCGGTCTTCAGAGCCGGATTCGACAGGCGTCTGCGGCCGGTATCCGGCAGATTCTCACCTTTGGTCCTGTTCGGGGCGGCGATCCCGACCGCTGGGTCGAGGTCATGAACGAAATTGCTCCCATGGCTCAAGAGCATGATGTCTTGATCATGCTCAAACAGCACGGTGGCGTCACAACCGGATCCGGACGATCGATTCGCGACATTCTCGAAATCATCGATCACCCCAACATTGTGATGACCTACGATGCCGGAAATGTTCACTGGTATCTGGATATCAATCCACTCCGTGACATCGAATCGTGTGCAGACTGGATTCACGGGTTTACACTCAAGGATGCCCGTTACTATCCCGAAAAAACCACCTGTGGACCCGGATTTGGAGAGATCGACCACTACCGCCTCATGGCTCCGGTCGCATTCAAGAGCCGGGAGATCATTCTCGGATACGAGAACATCTATCCCGCCTATGTCGGATCGCCAAATGCTCCCGTCGAAGAGATCAACGCGTGGGCCCGACTTTCACAAGTCTTCATGAAGAATGTCATTGCTGCAATACAGCAGGAGGCGTAACGGCATACGGTTCGGTCGGCCTCATCTCCCCGGCCCGAATGGTCAGATCCAGTCGATTCGAAGGGGGTGGCAACTGACACGTGGAAAACGGACTGAAGGCGCAGGGCGGGTTGTAGGCCCGGTTGAAATCGATCACGGTCCACCCTTCGTCGTCCGGCCGATCGGTAATCAGATATCGCATGGGAGGAAACGTATCGGTTCGACCCGTGTGATCGGAGAACATCAGAAAAAGACCGCTGGAGGATTCGAATGCGATAAGCCCGTGCGTCTCTCCATTGGCTCGAAACCGAAGCTCACCGACCGATTCCCGGCGTACCACCTCCCCATGAATGGTCACAAGGTCAACGAATCGGGGCTCTTCCCACGGAACCAGCTTTGCTTCGAGGTGCCACTCGGGATCGACGTCATAGAAGGGGAACCCTTCGAATTCGGCCGCTTTGGTGGACATCTGATCGTAAAGCCGGAGCGTTAACCGATCCCCCTGCGGGTCCACAAACCAGTGCAGTCGATCCGATTGTACACGGGGAGCCTCTTCCCCTCTCTGAAAGATTTCTCCCCCCTGAAACGTCTCTCCGTCCAGACGCCAATACTCCTCGTCGGCCGGTTCCATCCAGACCCGGGAAGAGTCTGCACGCAACAGTCCCGCCTGATCGGGAACGGTTCCGGGCGGGAAGGTCAGATCGGCATCTTCACTGCTGCCAAATGTATGCTCCCCTTCCGGCAGATCAATCATGTCGACCATTCGAAGCCAGCCGGTCGGTTCGGTGAGTACTCCGATGCGATACTCCTTCCATTCCTGCAACTCTTCGTGATACGTCGCCGGCAGAGGAGCCATCCCCATCGGTTCCCGCTCGTCTCCACCTGCACAGGAGGCGAGAAAGAGTAGAATCAACAGTCCTGCACAGACGGAACATCGACTGGTTCCATCATGACCGTTTTTTATTATATCGCAACTTCGAATTCGATTCATGCCTCTC
>JBNJFK010000106.1:0-7869 GCA_051746765.1 Bacteroidota bacterium | reverse complement strand
TGACGAGTGGCGAGATCGGGTCGGATTTTCGACCAGCATCAACTGGCCGGTCGGGATCGGTGGCAATGGAAACGAGGGTGTGGCCGGTACCGTCCAGAACTCTCCCGGTGCCATCGGCTACAACAGCCTCTCGTACGCTCTGCTCAACGACATGGCCTACGCCTCGCTGGTCAACAGCTCCGGAAACACCATTCGACCGGAGTTTGCGGCCACGACGGAAGCGGCCAATATCGAATTGCCGGAGGACACACGAATTCTGTTTACCAACACTCCGGCCGAGCAGGGCTATCCGATTGCCGGGTTCACATGGGTCTTGATGTATGAGAATCTGGAGCAGAACAGCGCCATCGAAACCCGGCTGCAGGCCGAAGAGCTGCTCGACTTCCTGGTCTGGGGGATGACGGAAGGACAGGAACTGGCTGAACCGCTCGGCTTTGCCCGCATCCCGCAGGCGGCTCTTGACCGAAATCTGGAGATGATTCGACAGATCAAGTGGAACGGGGAGACGCTGGGCGAAGAGGTTCTGCAAAAACACGGGCTCCTCCAAGCAGACCAATAGCGACGTAACGATTCGATGACTCGCATACCATGAGTGACAGATCCACAACGACTTCACCCGGTTCCAACGGGCGCAGAGTGCCCGGGATTCTCTACCAATGGCTGGGGGACCGGATTTTCAATACGGTCATCCTCGCTACGGGATCCCTGGTCATACTGCTTACATTCGGGATGGCGTGGGTTCTCTACGGTGAAGGTAGCCTGGCCCTCCGGACGTTCGGATTTTTGGACTTTCTGACCGGCACCACGTGGGACCCGGCTGTTCAGCTGGTCTTCGGTGCCTGGCCGTTTCTGTTTGGGACGCTGGTGACCAGTTTTACGGCGCTGGCCATCTCGTTTTTTCCGGCCATAGCCGTCGCCATCTTTTCGGCAGAGTACGCACCTCGTTGGCTCTCGAGTATTATTGACAATCTGATCCAGCTCATCGCCGCCATCCCGAGTGTCGTGATCGGTATTTGGGGGATCTTCTTTCTGGCGCCCTGGCTACGCGACAACGTCTATGTTCCGATCCACGACTGGGCCGAGATCAGCGCTCCGTTCCTGATGCCGATTCTCGGAAATCCGATCGGCTACGGACTCGCAACCGCGACGGTGGTTCTTTCACTCATGATCATCCCCTACACCACGGCGCTGGCCAAAGATGCCATCAAGTCCGTACCGAAAGATCAACGCGAAGCGATGTGGGCCCTCGGAAGTACCCGATGGGAAGTGATACGGATCGCTGTCCTCCCTTACGCCCGGGGCGGTATTATCGCCGGAGCCATTCTGTCACTGGGTCGCGCCATCGGGGAGACCATGGCCGTCGCCATGCTCATCGGTAACAAGAATACGTTGCCGTTCTCTGTCTTCGGCGCCGGTGCCACCATGCCGTCGGTCATTGTAAACGAATTTCGCGAGGCGGTCGAATCGCTCCACCTTTCCAGCCTCATGGCCATCGGATTTATCCTTTTCATTCTCTCTCTTATCGTCAACCTGACAGCCGCCTACATTCAGCGTAGAGTCTCTGTCGGAGGAGGTCGTCACTGATGAAATCCCTGAAACGACGACAATTTCACGAGAAGGTTATGGAGGGGGTACTGGTCACGGCCACCATTTTGGTTCTGCTGCCACTGGGCATCATCTTTCTGCATGTGATTGTCGAAGGAGTGAGCGCCCTGAACATGGACTTCTTTACCGAAGAGCTGGGTTCCCCATCGAGAGCGATGCAGGGTCGCCCGACCGGTTTGGTTCACACCATTTTGGGTACCGTTGTGGTCGACCTGTTGGCGCTCATCATCGCCGTTCCGTTCGGAATCGGTGCCGGCGTGCTCCTCTCCGAATATCCGGACAGCCGGCTGAACAGCCCACTCCGAATCATGAACGACACGCTCAACGGCATGCCGGCGATTCTCAAAGGCCTCTTCGCTTTTGTGTTGATTGTAAAGCCGATGGGGAGTTTTTCCGGTATTGCCGGCTCTATTGCGCTCAGTTTCGTCATGCTGCCGATTATTGCACGAACTACCGAGAGTGCTCTTCGTGGGATCTCCTGGACGATCCGGGAGGCGGGTGTGGCTTTGGGGATCCCGCGTTGGCGGGTGGTTCTCTCGACCGTGATTCCAGCCGCACGAACCGGCCTGGTCACCGGAATCCTGCTCGCATTCGCACGAGCGGCCGGAGAAGCTGCGCCTCTTCTCTTTACCTCCTTCGGCAACAACTATCTGCCGGACTCCTGGATCGGCTTTCTCCTCGATCCGGTCGATACGCTCCCGCAGCGTCTCTACAGCCTGGCGATCAGCCCCTATGAGCAGTGGCACGCGATGGGATGGGCGGCGGCCATTGTCCTGTTCAGTTTCGTTATCCTGACCTTCGTGATTGCGCGTTTCACCACACGAGACAAGATGCAGGTCCGATAATGCGGTTACACATGAACTCCAACGACTCTTTGAGGACGCAGACATCATGAGCACCAAATTGGAAACCCGAGACCTGACGGTCACCTACGGCGAGAACGTCGGTGTACAGGATATCTCTCTTGCCATGCAGGAGAATACTGTAACCGCGCTTATCGGCCCGTCCGGATGCGGAAAGACCACCTTCCTGCGTGCGTTGAACCGTATGCATGACCTGACCAACGTGGCCAGGGTTCGCGGCTCCGTCCTGCTGGATGACAAGAATATCTATGCCGAAGGGATGAACCCGGTCCTGATCCGCCGAAAGATCGGCATGGTCTTCCAAAAGCCGACGCCTTTTCCGACCATGTCCATCTACGACAACGTGGTTGCCGGACTCAAACTCGTCGGCATCAACGAGAAGAAGCACCTCGACGAGGTGTGCGAGCGGGCATTGACGCAAGCCGCTCTCTTTGACGAAGTGAAGGATCGACTGAATGCGGCCGCGGTGGATCTCTCCGGGGGACAGCAGCAGCGACTCTCGATTGCGCGCGCCCTGGCCGTCGAGCCGGAAGTTCTGCTCATGGACGAGCCGACCAGCTCCCTGGATCCACAGTCCACTCTGCGCATCGAAGATCTGATTCACGACCTAAAAAAAGAGGTGACGATCGTCATTATCACCCACAACATGCAGCAAGCCGCACGCGTCTCGGATCGAACCGCTTTCTTCTATGTCGGGAACCTGATTGAAGTAGGGGATACCAAAACGATCTTTACGAATCCGAAAAAGAAGCAGACTGAAGACTATATTACTGGACGATTCGGATGACCCTCCCCGTTCATCCCACGATCTTGATATTCGATTCCACCACCGTCAGACACGCCCAGCCATGAATACGCAGATTCAAGAGAGCCTCGCAGAGATCAATGACAAGCTGATCCGCATGTCGGACCAGGTCATTGCCGCCATCAACGATTCCGTCGAAGTCCTGGTGGACCAGGATCTGGAGCGGGCCCAACAGATTCGGGAGGATGACGTCCAGATCAACAGCATGCGTTGGGAGATCGAAGATGACTGCATCCATCTGATCGCCACACAGCAGCCGGTCGCCTCCGACCTACGGGAGCTCATCGCCCTGTTGACGATCAATACCGAGTTGGAGCGAATCGGCGACTATGCCGCCGGGATTGCCAAGATTACGCAGCTGATCGGGGAGGAGAAGCACATCAAACCCCTCGTCGACATTCCCCGGATGAAAGATATCGCCGTGGGCATGATCGAGAACTCGATCCAGGCTTTCATTAAGCACGACGAGAAAGCGGCCCGCCGGATACACGCGCAGGATGACGACATCGACTCTCTCTACAACCAAGTGCACCGCGAGCTGCTCTCCTTCATGCTCGAAAAGCCGGGACAGATTTCGATCTGCACCCACCTTCTCTGGACGGCTCACAACCTGGAACGGATCGGCGACCGCGCCACCAACATCTGCGAACGCATCATCTACCTCGTTTCGGGCGAGATGGCCGAGGATCTTTAATCCTGATAGCGAGGAACGGCTCGACCGTTCCGATCCCAGACGATCTCTCCGGAGAAGAGCGTTAGCTCGCTCCCCAGTTTCCAGCGTCAATCATCGTGGTCACGCCATACCGAAAGCTCATCACGTCCGGTATGACCGACCTTCAGCAGAAGGTCGTAGGTCTGTGGCGAACCGGTGACCGGAAAAAAGATGGTGAGGCTCAACACAGCTCAAACTTCGATTGTGGCGAGATTTCTGTTGAGATCACCCGCAATCTTCAGACGGGCAGAGAGTTGAGAGTAATTGAGCATGAGTGGGTTCTATCCAATAGGTGAGAAATCACCCTCATTGTACTCAATTCCGGCGATTTTGGCTATTTGAAGGGGAATTCTGTGTGTTTTCGAAACTCGAAAGCATTGAACCGGGAAGAGTATGGATGAAAGAGTTTTGAACCGGCAGGGTAGTGTTTTGCCATCGATGTGTTGGATCCGGTATTGGAATAACTCTTCTCGAGATGAGCTTTGGAAACTGGACTATGAGGAGACATAAAAAAGCCCTCGACTCTGTACGAATCGAAGGCTTTCGTTTAATGTGGGTGGTACAGGATTCGAACCTGTGACCCCCTGCTTGTAAGGCAGGTGCTCTGAACCAACTGAGCTAACCACCCATCTTGATTGACAAGGCTCCGAATATACGAACAATTTCTTCCGAGGCACAACGAAAGGGCCGTGATTTCCACAACTTTTTTACATGGGAATTCGTTGCTAATGGTACGAAGCCTCTTAAATTGAGGAATATCCATTGGATCCAACAAGAGAGGACTCCCCATGAATCGACCCAACGATCCCCAACGCGACCCGGTGTTGGTTACCGGAGGACGCATTCCCTTTCAGAAAGCCGGTACCGGTTATCGGGACTTATCGCCATACGACATGGCTCGCATGGCCTTGAGCGGGCTCATGGGCTCGACCGGACTGGATGCGAACGAAATTGACCACATTATCCTGGGCAATGTCCTCCAGGATCCGCGCACCAGTAATCTGGCCAGAGAAGCCGCACTGGGTGCCGGACTCCCGGATACGATTCCGGCCCACACGACCACAATGGCGTGTATCTCGTCCAACATGGCGATCACCCAGGCGGTGGACCAGATCCGGAGTGGGCATTCGGGTGTGATTCTCGCCGGAGGTGCAGAATCACTCTCCGATCTTCCGATCCGTTATCAGAAACCGGTACGCGACCGTCTCATGCGCGCTCAAAAAGCGAAATCGGTCGGAGATTGGTTCAAGCTGCTCAAAGGATTGCGTCCGTCGGATCTCTTGCCGGAGACACCCTCGATTTCTGAGTTCTCGACCGGATTGACCATGGGGGAGAGCTGCGACCGAATGACAGCCATCTATGGCGTAAGCAGAGAGGACCAGGATCGATACGCCCTCACCTCCCACCAGCGTGCCGGTCAAGCCACCCGCGATGCCACCCTCGCCTGCGACCTCTTTCCTGCACTCCCGCCCGATGTGCACGAACCGATCACCCAAGACAACACCTGGCGCGACGACTCCACTATGGAGGATCTGGGCAAACTCCCGCCAGCCTTTACTCGTCCGCACGGAACCGTGACGGCGGCCAACGCCTCCCCGCTTACGGATGGGGCATCCGCCGCTCTGGTCATGTCGGCGGCCCGGGCAGCCGAACTGGGGTTCACTCCGCTGGCCCGCCTGCGCAGTTACCACTATGTTGCGCGACAACCTGACGATGAATTGCTCATCGGACCCGCCATAGCCATCCCGGAACTACTCGATCGGGAAGGGCTGCAGCTCTCCGATATCGACCTTTTTGAACTACACGAAGCCTTTGCCGGGCAGGTGCTCTCCGTACTTACCGCGCTGGAGAGCGACCAGTTTGCTCGCGATCGACTGGATAGAGACCATCGCGTCGGGACCATTCCGATGGACCGACTCAACACCCGCGGGGGATCACTCTCCCTTGGACACCCCTTTGGCGCGACGGGGGCCCGACTGGTGATCACCGCTGCCAACCGGTTGCATGAAGAGGACGGAGCCCTTGCACTGGTAGCTGCCTGTGCCGCTGGTGGGCAGGGACATGCCCTCCTGCTCGAACGGTGGGACGAGTCGCACCGCTCCTGAGTTTTTTCGGTATGATCCGATTCGAGAATGAACCCGAGACCGAGAGTCTGACATGAGAAAGTTGAGAACCGAAGAGAGAGACAAAATTCTGATCATCACGCTCGATGCACCGGAAAGCAGCGTCAATACGATTGACGAAGAGAGCATGGAGGAGCTTGAAGAGTGCCTCGATCACCTGCAGCAGGGAAATCAATTGCGGGGCGCCATTCTGATCAGCGCAAAAGAGAACAATTTCATTGCAGGGGCAGATCTGAAACTCCTTCAGAAGCTGGAGAAGGCCTCCGACTTTTCGGAACTGAGCAGACGAACCTATGTACTGCTCAACCGCTTGGAAAACTCCGGGAAACCGGTGGTTGCCGCCATCCACGGCTCCTGTATGGGAGGTGGAACCGAACTCGCTCTCGCCTGCCATTACCGTGTTCTTTCTTCGGATCGTGCGACCCGAATTGCCCTGCCGGAGGTGAATTTGGGGATCCTGCCCGGTATGGGTGGAACGCAGCGTCTGCCGCGCACCATCGGAATCGAGAATTCGCTCAAACATATTCTTACCGGCTCTTCATTCTACAGCCGACAGGCAAAACAGTACGGTTTTGCAGACAACGTCGTCTACCGTCACCATCTGATCGATGCCGCCCGTGAGCTGATCCTTGCACACCAACCCTCCAAACCGAAGGAGGAGATCTCACGAGGATTAAGATCCAGCCTGCTCGAAGGCAACAAGCTCGGTCGAAAGATTCTCTTTTCCCAGGCTCGCAAGCGAGCCGAGAAAAAAGCCCGCGGCAACTATCCCGCACCGTTGGCAATCCTTGAGTGTGTGGAAGCCGGGATCGAAGACGGGATGGATCGTGGTCTGGAACTCGAAGCGATCCGGTTCGGTCAATTGGGAGTCACCCAGGTCTCCCGCAATCTTCTGGGTCTCTTCTTTGCTACACAAAACGCAAAGAAGCACCCATCGGACAAAGACGCCCGCACCGTTCGGAACGTGGGTGTCCTGGGCGCCGGCTTGATGGGGTCCGGCATTGCACAGGTGAGTGTAGACGGGGGCTACAAGGTTTGGCTCAAAGATCAAAATCTGGAGGCGGCCGGCCAGGGGCGAAAGAATGCCTCTTCCGACTGGAAAAAGAAAGTTTCGAAACGAATTTTGACGGCCTCCGAAGCCGACCAAAAAAGGAGTCGACTGCACGCCAGCGATCGCTGGAACGGTTTCGAAAACATGGAGTTAATCATTGAAGCGGTTTTCGAGGATCGGGAGGTAAAACAGAATCTTTACAAGGAACTGGAACCAATCGTATCGCCCGCATGCGTCATCGCGTCCAACACATCCTCCATCCCGATCACCGAGCTGGCCGGAGCCCTTCGTCATCCGGAACGGATGGTGGGCATGCACTATTTCTCGCCTGTACCAAAGATGCCGCTTCTCGAGGTGATCCGTGCCGAGCAGAGCAGCGACGAGGCGATCGCCACGGCCTGCCGCGTGGGGCGGGCCCAGGGAAAGACCGTCATTGTCGTGAATGACGGTCCCGGATTTTACACAACGCGCGTCGTCTCCTCGTACATGAATGAAGCGATGCTGCTTCTCGAAGAGGGTGGCAATGCCAGGGAGATGGACGAAATCATGAAAGATGCCGGCTTCCCGGTCGGGCCGCTCACGCTGCTCGACGAGGTCGGAATCGATGTAGGCGCACACGTCGCCTCCGTTCTCAAGCCTCTATTTGACGAACGAGGCGGAGTCACCAGTACCCTAAAGCGGAACCGCTGGTACAGATGTAAAGATTATTC
>JBNJFK010000105.1:0-7882 GCA_051746765.1 Bacteroidota bacterium | reverse complement strand
GATCGGGTCGGATTTTCGACCAGATCTCGCCACTCGTCAGAGACGCGGGAGAGGTAGCTTGTAAAGATGTTGGTCGTCCCCGATCCATCGGAGCGATGGACCACGGTAATCTCCCGGTCCGGCAGCTGGACATCCGGGTTCAGGTCTGCGATGGCCGGATCGTCCCACTCGGTGATGTTGCCGAGAAAGATGTCGACCAGGATCTGACCGTCAAATACGAGAGGCTGCTCCACGGTTGGCAGGTTGTAGGTAAGGACCACATCGGCCAGTGTGATCGGCATGTTGAACGCCTGCCCACCGGTTTCCGACTCGATTGTGGCCATCACGTCATCTGAGAGAAAAGCCTCGCTCATCCCGAACATGACCGTCTGCTCCATGAACTGCCGGACACCGCCACCGGATCCGATCGATTGATAGTTGACGGTGACACGCCGTTCCGTCAAGTCGCGATACTCATCGGCCATGGCTGTGACAAGTGGAGCAGGAAAGGTCGCACCCGCGCCCACAATATTGGTTCGTTCCTGTTGTGGCGAAGAGTCACCACCACCGCAGGAGATAAGAAAAAGGGAGATCGCAAGGATCGAAAGGGTCTTATTCATAATGGTTTCGTAAAGATTTGGTCATCGTTGTGAACAAAACTTACGGTAAAATGCGCGGCTGCATGTTATCACAATATTAAATCCTTTTGGAAACTTCGATTGCATTCCGGGACCAGGAATTCACAAGAGTTGGCGTTTCCGGGGAGCCCCTTCGATGATACAGAGAGGGAGGCTCGAGCGAGGTTCGGGCTGAACCGGAAGCGGTTCAACCCGACAATAGAGAAAGGGGGCGTAGAATTGGGCTCGGTCTCTGGTTAGCGATCGACCGAAGAGCCATCGGTAAATTTGGCGACGAGTCCGGAGTCGTCCGGCTTGGTCCAGAGGCTCACCAGAATCAGAAGTGTAATGTTCACGATGAGACCGTAAGCTCCCTCGTGCATCGGCAGGGGTTTCAGGTGGGCGAAGACGAGAAAGAAACTATTGACCGTAATCCCGCTGAAAAAGCCCGCCAACGCACCCGCCTTTGTCGCTCTTTTCCAGTAGAGGGCGGCCACGGCAATCGGGAAGATCTGGGCAACGCCGCCATAGGCGTAGAGCAGGAGCTGCACGATCGAGATCTGGTTGTTGATGGCAAAGAGGTAGGCGATCAGTCCAATGAGAAGGACGGAGATTCGCATGTAGCGTCGTTCATGGGTGTCACTCAACGGAGTGGGGAGTACCTTCTGCAGTCCGTCCCGAATGGCGATGGAGGCGGCCGAGTGGAGCAGAGCGTCTCCGGAGGACATGGATGCAGCCAGGGCTCCGGCGCAGAAGAGGCCGACAATGACGACGGGGAGGTCCAACTGCATAAGTACATGCGGAAGTATCTGATCGGCCTGTTCGACACCGGGAAAAGCGACGATCGCAGAGAAGCCGATGAGCAGAATGGGAACCAGAAAGATACAGAAGGTGGGATAGAGCAATACACTCAGTCGCAGGGAGCGCGGACTGCGGGCAGCGTAACTACGCATGAAAATGTGCGGCCACGCGGTGAACCCGAGAGCAGAGACGATTACGGCCGAGCTGAATCCCCACCAGCTCCAGGGAGTGCCGTCGGCCGTCAGACCCGGAGCCTGTAGCATTGCCCCCTTCCCCGCCTCGATGATCGCTTCGAACATCTCCCCCACACCTCCGTAAAGGACGTTCGGCAGGTAGAGCCCCAGAAACCACGCCAGGCCCATCATCAGCATCCCCTGAAACGCGTTGGACCACCCGACTCCCATCACGCCACTCATATAGACATAGACGACCACGACGGCGTAAGTCACACCCGCGCCGACCGCAAAGGGAATCAAACCGCCACTGATCACCTCCAATACATATCCGGCGCCCATCATCTGCAGGGTCAGGTACGGGATAAAGGCCACCACACTCAGAATGGCCAGGATCACCGAGAGGCTTCGACTGTCGAATCGGGCCGCCAACAGTTCGGCCTGAGTCATGTATCCGTGATCTTTGCCCAGTTTCCAGATACGCGGACCCAGAAAGTAGAGCGGGACGATTCCCAGCAGGGTGTAGATGATGATGTAAAAAGAGGCGGCACCGCGCGAGTAGGCCCACCCGGGTCCACCGAGAAATGCGAACGAAGAGAAAATGGAGGCGCCCAGGACAAAATAGAGCAGGAAGACGTTCATTGACCGGTCGCCTGCGACATACCCGCTTACGCTGTTGGTAATTCGGAGCGAGGGGTAGATCCCCATAACGAGCGAGAGGATCAGGTAGAGGCCGACGATGAGCAGAATGATAATATTGGCGTCCATGGGCAACGTCTGGTCAGTGTTTGGTGGTAGATTGGATCAGGGTCGGTTCGGCCCGTCAGAATCTCTCGGGTAGTCACTTCGGTAGAGGAGAAGAAGACTCAAAAAGGTGGCCAGAACGCCTCCGATAACCCACGCAAACGAGAGCGGAAACCCGAGAATGAAAGGACGGGCGGTTGCGAAGAGTGTAAAGCCGGGCCATACAAGCATGATGGCGATGAATCCAATGGCCAGCGTAAAGTAGAGTCGGGAGCGTCGCAGGGGACGTGAGGGTTCGTCAGGCATGAGGGCGCATGATGGCGTCTGTTCAAGTTCGAGTGTTGGCAGAAAATAGATAAAAATTTGGTGATCCCATGGTCATGTTCCGGTAACATGGAATGTCGAGATTGGGATCGTATGAAACAGATGATGAAAAGGGACGAAACAGTAATGGATGACGAGCTCCTCTTGGAAGAGGAGATGGATCTCGAATTGGCCGATCTATTGGCCGATCCGCTCAAGTAGATATCCGCTTGGTATCTATGGAGCAAGGGTAGAATGAATTCTCGGAGGTCGATTCTTTCGGCTGCCGGGTTACGGCTTGGGTATTGAAGCTTCGATTCCGAGGTGAGGCAGTGTGTCGATCAGCCGGTCGTACACCTGAATCCGGTGTTTTTCGAGCCAGTCGGTATCCTGGTTTGGCAGATGCCGTGATCGCAGAAAAAAGGGCGTGATCCCAAGCTCGAGGGCGGGTTTCAGATCGGTAATTTTGTCTCCGGCCATCCAGGAGCGAGTCGGATCGATGTCGTGTGTTTCGATCGCCTTGTCGAACATCCCAGTGCCAGGTTTTCGGTCCTCGGGCGGCCAACGCATCTCTTTGTCATACTCCGGATGGTGGGGTGCCATGTACCACCCGTCGACCCAAGCCCCCTCGTTGGCCAACTGTTCATCGACCCATCGGTGCAGGTTGATGACATCCTCTTCCCGATAGTTGCCCCGGGCGATACCGCTCTGGTTGGTGACCACGATCACCTTGATCTCCTGTTCGTTTAGCCATCGAATGGTCTCCAAAGCACCGTCACACCAGATCCACTCTTCGATTTTGTAGACGAAGTCGGTGTCGATATTGAGGGTTCCGTCTCGATCCAGAAAGTAGGCGCGATGGGGCATGGGACGTATGTTTGGGTATTCAGGGAATGTTCACGGTCGTTGGTTTTTCGGTGCAATGGACCAGATTCAACGAATGGACGCTCACTAGTGAAAACTATGAATTTTCCGGTCAGACGTTGGTTCCCGGATCTGGACATGATCAGACAAAGGCCGTCAGGAAATGGCCATAACTCATGGCAATCAGGATCGAGATGAAATTTCCGATCAGGAAGTAGTCGTTCGAGATCTGGTTATTCTTTTGGAATCGGGTACCGATTTTCAAGGCTGCAAACGCGATAATCACATGTGGGTACCCCGACGTGAGGCCTGCGATCAGGAAAAGTCGTTCCAGGATTCCCTTGATGATGGATCGCGGACGACTCTCGTTCGATCGGAGGCTATGGCTCACAAAATGGAAGAGCAGATTGGTCAAGAGCTCCATCGAAAGGTACGAGAGAAGAATCCAGAGCCAGGTCATGAGTCGAGGGATGTGTAGGTGAACAGGAATTCCTTTAAGCAGAGATACTCGCGGATCATCAGCGTCTTGCGACGTTTGTAGATTTGGGAGCGATCCTTTTCAAACCGGTCGCCGACGTCTTGATCATTTTCGTTCTGAAGCATGACCAAAACGAGCTCAAAATCTTTGCGTTTCCAGCGTGAAACAATTCCGTCCACAACTTCGAAGAGTCGGTTTATTTGAACGGTTCGGGAGACGTCTGTCAGACTGAATTCGAATCGGAGCCGGTCTCGCTTTCGGTCGGTCAATTTTTTTCGGGCTTCTGCAAGTCCCGTGCCGAGCATTCCGTAGGAGGTCTCCCTGTTGATCTCCGTGTCAATTTCTCCCTCATGCAGGACGTAATGTAGTTTGAAGTCAAGGCCTTTTTCAAGTCGTTGCTCTTCAAGGAAAAAGAGGATCTTGACGGCATCCTGTAATGAGCGTGCAAGTCCCTGGAATTCGTCTCCGAGCGTGATGGTGAATGGGGAGAGAATATTTTTTTGAAGAGAGTCATTGACACCCGAGACGGAATCCCGGAGGGAATCGGCCAATTTTTTCCGGTCAAGATTGGAACTCCCGACAACATCGGCCATCAAAATGTGGAAGTGATTGGAGGCAGAGGCACTCATGAGCGGAGGTGTATTGTTTCAAAAATAATGCAACTAAATATATTGTTGCAATAATAATGAAACAAAAATTGTCCAGAAATCAAACTGTCAAGGGGTTTGAAATTCCGTCGAGCCGATCAAAGGGGGTGTTGAAATATTCCCCGGTTCAACCCGAAAGGTCGTTGTCTCGGACCTTACTTCGTCGCTGTCCCGACCTGCTCGTTGTAGAGAGCTTCGGCTTCCGTGGCCAGAGCAATAACGGCATCGGTGTAGAGTCGGCTCGGATTGTAGCGCAAAACAGCGCCGTCAATGCTTCCGGTGATTCGTTTGAAATGGGCCAGATAGTTGCCGATTGAGTAGATGTTGTTGTGCATGTCCCAGATGTCTGCGCCTACAAACCACTGATTCAGTGAATAAGGGATAAACTGCGCATAGGACATGGCTCCGGCATAACTGGATTTGAGCTCCATCGGGTCAATATCGTGCCGCTCGGTAAACTCGATGAGTTCCTCGAGTTGTGCCAGAGCAAAATCGGCTCGGTAATTCTCGGCATACATGGAGACGTAGGCGTTGAATGGATTGTAGGAGCCGACGTTTTGACCAAAATCGGATTCCACTCCCAGGATGGCTGCAATCACAAACTTGGGGATATCGTACTGCTCTTCTGCGTCCTCAAGAACCGCTTGATGCTCCTGAATAAACGTGACAATGCGCTGCTTTTTTGCCTCGAATCCGAGAATTTTTTTGTACTCGTCAAAGTTCAAAGATTTACGCTCGGCAGAGCGAGTAAACCGTTGGGTAATTCCTTCGTAAAGCTCGAATCGCTCATCGGCCAGGTAGGGGGCGATATCTGTACCGGAACGTTCGAAGTGGCTTCGCAACTCTTCCAGGCGATCCGGGTCCAACGCGGCACTCTGGACGGGTAGGGCCGTAGACAGGGAAACGACTCCGGCCAGGAGAAACAGCACAAACGTCCGAAACAGAAGGTGGATAGAGGAGCTCATGAAGTTTACCTACTTTGTTGATATGGAGGATTTGATATGGGGGACAATCGATTGTGGATACCGCACCGCACAGCCCTGACAATGGAACGGAATCAACGTTCATTCATGATACAAAAAGTGTTCGAGAATGCCACCAGAGGGGAGGTAATAGTCGGGGGGGCCTTGTAGCGAATTTGCATCGGATTCCGTAAAGCATATGAATGAGACAATGAATCATCAACCGTGGACGACTGCTTGTGACGTCGGTACCCGAATCCCGAACCATTGTGGGTGAGTCTCCGCTACACTCTGCCGGCGAGGCAGAGGAGGTACGGTTGCTCATGGAGGGGTGTCGTTCCGGGAATCGGTCGTGCCAGGAGCGGCTCTACAAGAAGTTTTACGGATATGCGATGGCAGTTGCCCTCGCCTATTCACGCGATAGGGAGGATGCGGTTGAAGTGGTCAACGACAGTTTCATGAAAGTGTTCGAGAAAGCCGATTCCTTCGTAACAAGTGATCCGTTCAAGCCGTGGCTTCGGCGAATTGTGATCAATACAGCGATTGACAAAGGACGGCGGATGAAGCGGTTTCAGGCTGCATCGCTGGACCGGGTGGCCGAGCCGGAAGGGTCGCAACCTCCCGTCGAATCGGATCTGCATGCCCGGGAGATTCTCTCTCTTCTTCGGGAGCTGCCCGATACGCAGCGATTTGTATTCAATATGTATGAAATCGAGGGGTACAGCCATCGGGAGATCGCCCGCAAAATCGGAATTGCCGAAAGTTCGTCCCGAACCTATCTGGTACGGGCAAAGGAGCGACTCAAGAAGCTCTATCGACAGCGAGAGAGGGGGGTAAGAGATGTCTGAGAACGAACACTGGACAGAGGCATTTCGGGAGACACTTCACAACCATGAAGAGCCCTACCAGCTCGGCGCGTGGGAACGTTTCGAAGCCCATCGTTCTGCCCGGATTCGCCGGCGGATGTGGCGTCAAGCCCTCTCGGTGGCCGCTCTTCTGCTGATGGGTCTGGGGCTCTACTGGTTTGGAACTCCCGGTTTGGATCCCGGTCGCGAAGTGGTGCATTACGATGATGAGCTACCCGTCGTCAGAGAGCCGGAATTCCGATCAACCGAGCCGGTTCCGGAAAACGATAATCGAGAATCGGAGGCTGCGAACCGATCGGACGAAGCGGCAGAGGGTTCGGTTGACGATCGATCCGGCGAATCGGAGATGGAATCGGATGAACCTGGCGGAGAGGACTCATCGTTTCGACCGGTTTTTCCTGAGGGAGATTTCGCGATCGCGACACGGAATGGATCCACGGATGAATCAAATGATGCGGAGGGTGAGGAGACCTTCGATCCGATGTTCATCGATTCCCCGATCACCGGAACAGGAACGGGATTGACGGTTCCGACTGTCTCGATGCGGAGTGGCGGGAATCCGTCTGCATCTTTCCAGAGGGATCGAAAGGATCATTTTCAAATGTCGCGCCCTCTGGATCGCACAGGTGTACGGGAGGAGCAATCTTCGAATGAGTCACCTGCAATACGTGCATCCGACCTTCGACCTGCCCGACAAGATCAGGAGTTTGCGTGGGGAGTTGCTTATGCCCCCGTAATGAATCTGCATGGAGGTACGGCACGGATGGCGATGGGTGCCGGTGTTCATGCACGAGTGGGACTGGGCAACTCGTGGGGTTTGGGATCGGCACTCGTACTCTCTCGAAGTCAATTCCGGTCCGATGCCGATCCGGGAGAGGTGAACCTTTTTCAGACGTCTTCGATGGCTGACGGCGCAACGACCATTCTGGACAGCCGGGTAGAAGCGGACCTGGTAAGTCTGGAAGTTCCGCTTCATCTTCGTTATGAGGTGAGTGAATCCGTAGCTTTCTCGGGCGGTCTGTCGACCGTTGCCTATCTTCAAGAGACCTATCACTACCGAGTCGACTATCGGCAACCTTTCTTGTCGACCATGTCTACGGAGCAGGGGGTCCGGTTCGAAACGGAAGAGCGACGGCAAACCGAGCGTGTGAGTGAGAGTGAACGCCCGATGAGTGGTTTCTACTGGGGTGCGTTCTACAATATGGGTGCCGAATTTTCATGGCTCTTCTCTGAACGTCACTGGGTATCTGTTGAACCGTTTGTCAAAATACCGACGGGAGGTGTTGCAAAGCAGGATTTGACCTACAGCAGTGGGGGGGTTCAGCTGAAACTCTATTTTTAATCTGTTGCCGGGAACCCGGAGTGACCCATGAACTACAATCCGTACGAAACAATCAGGAAAGGAGCAGAAATGAAACAAGTGTTGTTAACACTTACTTCCCTAGCAG
>JBNJFK010000104.1:0-7954 GCA_051746765.1 Bacteroidota bacterium | reverse complement strand
CTCATGGTTGGGGCCCTCCAGGGTTCCGTCCCTGGAGATATCGGTTGAGAGTACCGTCGTGAGACCGGTCTCGATCACGGGTCGCAGGAAGCCCTCCAGGTCGATCTCTTCCGTCTTGAGCCACCCACCCCACGAGAGCTTGCCATCCTTGAGATCCATGCCCAGAATCATCGTCTCCGGCCATCTGCGGACGGCATCGAGCCAGACCTCCGGTTTTTTTACGGTGAGCGAGGAGCAGATGATGCCGGAGAGCCCGGCGTCGATCAACTGGCGAATCTGGTTTTCATTTCGAACACCGCCACCGGTTTGTACCGAGAGTTCGAGTTCGGTCATGATTTTCCGGATCCACTCCAGATTTCGGAAAGCACCCTCTTTGGCTCCGTTCAGATCGACTACGTGGATGTGGTTGAACCCGGCCTCCTTGAAGATTCTGGCCTGATCGAGTGGATTGTCCGAATAGACGGTTTTTTGGTTGTAGTCACCTTTGGTAAGACGTACCACTTCTCCGTCGAGGAGATCGATGGCGGGTATGATCTGCATAGGTCTCGGGTCTGTTTGTCAAATTGAGGTTCAGCCGAATGTGTGGCTCCATTTCACAAAATTTCGGAGGAGGCGAAGTCCGGCGCCCGAGGATTTCTCCGGATGAAACTGTACTCCGGTCACCCGACCTTCGCCGGCGATGGCCGCAAAATCCCCATCGTAGTCGGAGCGAGCCAGTGTCTGATTCGTTACCGGTGCATAGTAGCTGTGGACAAAGTAGAAATATTCCCTCTCCTTGATCCCCTCCAGAAGCGGATGGTCGGCCAGCGTATGGATCTGGTTCCACCCCATGTGGGGAACTTTCCGGTCCGTCGAATCGAATCGTTGGAGACGTCCGGGAAGCAGCCCCAGCGTCTCCGTTTCTCCCTCTTCACTCGATTCGTAGAGAAGCTGCATTCCAAGACAGATACCGAGCAGCGGCTTGGTGGTTTCCCGGAGCCACTGGTCCAGTCCCCGTCTCCGTAAATCGTCCATGGCGGAGCCGGCGTGACCCACTCCGGGGAAGAGGATTGCCTGACACTCCTCCAGCACTTCCGGATCATCGGAGATCCGGTAGGGGACCTCCAGGCGATCCAGGGCGTTGGAGACGGAGGCGAGGTTTCCTGCACGGTACTGTACGATTCCAATCATGGTCAAAGTACTCCTTTGGAGCTGGGGAGAAGCCCTGCAGCTCGTTCGGTTCTTGTGACGGAGAATCGGAGTGCCTTGGCAAATCCCTTGAAGATCGCTTCCAGCTTGTGGTGTTCGTTTTCTCCGCTGACCGTGATGTGGAGGGTTGCCCGCATCTGCATGGCAAGGGTGTGAAAGAAGTGACGAGCCATCTCCAGGGGGAAATCACCTACATACTCCCGGTTGAACTCTGCGTTCCAGACCAGCCAGGGCCGGTTGGAGAGATCCAGAGCCACGTTCGCTTCTGCCTCGTCCATCGCCAGGAGAAAGCCGTACCGCTGAATCCCGGTTTTGTCCTTTCCGCACAGCTCGTAGATTGCATCTCCGAGTGCGATGGCGACATCTTCGATGGTGTGGTGCTCGTCTACCTCGAGGTCTCCGTCGCAGGTGAGCTCCAGATCCATCAATCCGTGCTTGGCAATCTGCTCCAGCATATGGTCAAAGAAATTGAGTCCGGTCCGGATCCGGCTCGTTCCGGTTCCATCCAGATTGAGACGGAGCCGGATGGAGGTTTCGACCGTGGAGCGTTCCAGTGTGGTCTCCCGGGTGGGGAAAAGGAGTCGTTCGGCCAATTCAATCCAGTTCTCGCCTTCGGCGACGATCTGCTCGTTGCTTCGGGCGAGCAGTCGCTCTTTTTCTGCTTCGATGCGAATGTCCGGCGTTTCGACGGCAGGGGCAGATTCGAGACCCTGACTTGCAATCCAGTCGCGTTGGCTGTCCGATAGTGAGGAGTCGTCCCAGGCGGGGGAGTGGTTCATCTGACGAAGGCGTTCGAGGCCGTAGATGAGGCCGGGTCGGAGGACCCCGCTGGTGGTCAGAGCAGAGGATTCTACTGAGATGGTCATGACGTAATCGATTGAAGTGCCCGTATCAGACGGTCATTTTCGTCCGGCAAGCCAATCGTGGCCCGCAGGCAGTTGTCGCAACCCGGTTCGTTGCCCCGGTAGCGAATGATGATTCCCTGTTCGGTCAGGGTCTTCCAGACCTCCTTGGCGTTCCGGATGCGAAAGAGGAGGAAATTGGCTTGAGACGGATAGACGGTCTCGACGGTCGGTAAATTGCCCAGTTCCCTGAAAAGACGTTCTCGTTCCTTTCGGATTTCTGTGATGTGAAACCGAATCATCTCCATGCGGTCAAATGCTTGGACAGCCTTCCGGGCCGTAAGCGTATTGATATTGTAGGGAGGTTTTACCTTCAACATCCAACCAATCACATTGGGCGCAGCGAACGCCAGGCCGAGTCGAATGCCAGCGAGGCCGAACGACTTGGAGAAAGTTTGCAGGACCACCAGGTTGGGGTACTGTCGTACCATGGTTGCCATACTCTCCTGTTTGCTGAAGTCGATGTACGCTTCGTCCACGACGACCAGGCCGGGGAATAGCTCGATCAACTTCAGAACCTGAGCCCGGTCCAGATCATTTCCGGTCGGGTTGTTGGGAGAACAGAGAAAGAGCATGGATGGACGTTCGGCACGTGCCACCTCCAAAATCGTCTCTGTCCGTAGCTGAAACGACTCGTCGAGCGGGACTTCGTGGACGGTGACATCGTTTATCCTTGCAGATACACTGTACATCCCGTAGGTCGGGGGAGTTGTCAGGATGGATCCTGTTCCCGGTTCACAGAATATCCGAATGAGAAGGTCAATCGCCTCGTCACTGCCAACACCGGTAAAGACCTGTTCGGGCTCTACATCCCGCCACTTCGCAATGCGTGCACGGAGCTTCTCCGGAATGGGGTGTGGATATCGGTTCAACCGTTGTTCATCCGGGAACGGAGAGCCGTAAGAGTTCTCATTGGCATCGAGGAGCAACCCGCTCTCGAAGTCGTCCCGGGCACTACGGTAGGGTGCCAGGTTCTGAATATTCAGGCGGACCATCTGGTCCAGTTCATCCGGCGTCATGGCCATAATCGGATCTCTTCTCTCCGCAGATTGGGGATTCAGGTTGATTTCGAGTTCTTTTTGGCTGTCGAGTCGTCGAGTCGGTTCAGCCGTCGGGTTACGGCAAGACGGTGGGCATCCAGCCCCTCCATGCCTGCCAGTGTTTCGACCGTCGGTCCCAGTTCGCGCAGCCCGTCGGGGGTGGCACTTTGAAAGGTGATCTGTTTTTGGAAACTCTCCAGCGAGACACCGCTCAGCGATCGCGCATAGCCATAGGTCGGAAGCGTGTGATTGGTTCCGGATGCATAATCTCCAAGGCTCTCCGGTGTCCAGGGTCCCAGGAAGACCGATCCGGCGTGCTCGATTTGATCGGTCCATCGGTCTGCAGACTCGACATTCAGTATCAAGTGTTCGGGGGCGTATGCGTTCGAGAAGTCGAGGGCCTGTTCCATCGAATCACACTTCATAAGGTAGCTGCTTTCGAGTGCTTTTCGGGCGATCTTGTTTCTGGGGAGTTCGTTCAGTTGACGTTCGAGCTCCTGTTGTATCGCATTCGTATCGACACCGGGAAGCGTGAGAAGAACCACCTGACTGTCCGGGCCGTGTTCGGCTTGCGAGAGCAGGTCGACCGCAACAAACTCCGGATCGGCCAACGAGTCGACAATAACGAGTACTTCCGACGGACCGGCCGGCATATCAATCGTGATATTGGCAGATCCGGATTGAAGAGCCAGCTTTGCAGCCGTAACGTAGGAATTGCCTGGGCCAAAGATCTTGTCGACTTTCGGTACCGTGTCGGTTCCACATCCCATGGCTGCAATCGCTTGTGCTCCTCCGGCGACCAGCAGCCCGGTGACACCGATCTGCTTTGCAACGTAGAGAATCGACGGAGGGACCTGACCGTTACGATCCGGAGGAGTTGCCATGACGAGGGTTCGACATCCGGCGACCCTGGCCGGCACACCGAGCATGATCGCCGTCGACGGGAGTGGTGCCAATCCTCCGGGAATGTAGAGACCAACCGACTCGATTGGGCGGCTCTCCCGCATGCAGAGCACACCGGGCGATGTTTCGACCTGGAGTGTGCCGCGACGTTGGTGTGTGTGGAACAGTTCGACATTTCGGATCGCACGGTCCAGAGCCTGTTTCTCGGTATTTGGAAGATCGACCCGAATCATGTCGGGGGTAATCCAATATGGATCTGCCGTAACTCCGTCAAACGTACGGGTGTAGTTTTGAACGGCGAGATCTCCATCCTTTCGGACCGCTTCGATGATGGGGCGAACCGTCTCCAGGGCCGCACCTGTGTCTGAGGCGGGTCGTTGAAGCAGGCCGGATCTCTCTCGGTCACTCAAATCCCGGTATCGGTAGGACTGTATCATGCGCTCTTCTCCGTCAGGTTCAGGAGATCATGCTCTCGATCGGAAGCATGACGATGTCGGTTGCACCGGCTTCTTTCAGTTTTTCCATCACATCCCAAAATGTGTTTATCGGAACCACGGTGTGGACGGCGACCATTCCGTCGTCTGCCAGCGGCATGACGGTTGGACTCTTGAGAGAGGGGATGATCTCCCGGATTTGGGGGACGGCCGACGTGGGTGCATTCATCATGATGTAGCGACTGCGTTCGGCCAGTTGATAGCCCTCCATGCGCTGAAGAATCTTGTCTATCAGCTTCTGTTTGCCTTTCGAGAGCGGTTTCCGTGTTTGAATGAGTTCGGTTTCCGATTCGAAGATTGTCTCGATTTCGATGAGCCCGTTGGCTTTCAGCGTATTGCCGGAGGAGACCAGGTCGCTGATCGCATCGGCGACTTCCAGTCGGGGTGCAATTTCGACTGCACCCGAAAGCGTTGTGAGCTCAACGTCGATGCCGTGCTTTTCAAAAAACCGGCGAGTCAGATTGGGGTAGCTGGTGGCGATCTTCTTGCCGGCAAAGTCCTGAATGTTCTTGATCGATCCGTTCTTCGGAGCGGCCAGAGAGAGACGACAGACACCGTAATCCAACCCGCGGATGACGTCGACGTCGACGCCGTCTTCTGCACGAACATTCCCCCCTACGAATCCAACATCGCAGACCCCGTCTTCGACATACTCGGGGATGTCATCGTCCCGAATGAGCAAGAGTTCGACGTCAAAGTTGCGACAGGTGACCAGCATGCTCCGTTTGTAGTCGTCAAACCGGAGACCGATTCCCTGAAGGAGGTCCAGGGTTTTGTCTGTCAGGCGCCCGCTCTTCTGAACGGCAATTCTCAGGGCTGTCGAGGAGTCTGATGTTCTCATAAGTCAAATAGTCGTCGTTGTCTGGTCTGATTGTACCGTTCGGGTGAACAGTGGAAAAGGCGGGGTGTCCGGAAAGAGCTCGAAAAGGATCCGTTCAGGATACACGACGCCCCGGATGGCCATGATGACCGTGGTGTGAGCAGTGGGGATGACGTCGTGTCCATTTCATGATTGAATATACCACTTTGCACGGGATTAATTCCAGACCGAATTGTGGTGGAAACGGATGGATATTCCCCCTTTTCCGTTCTGTCAAGCTCCCTATATTGTGAAAGCGTGATGAATCGTCGGGATCGTTCGGCATCTGTCGGGGATAGCGACTCGTTTCGGAGCGCAAACCAATCGCAAACTGAATAAACAAGTAACCGGATGAAAACCATTGCACAGCTTACCTACATCCCCCTCTATACCCAGCACCCCAAAGAGAAGGTACAGGACCTTCTGGAGTACGTGGCCCAATTCGATGTCGATGTAGAAGTCGGCTACCTTTCGACGACCCTCAAGGGAGATACCGATGTCGTCTTTCAGGTGATCCGGGAGGTCTACGACGAGATGACGATCGAGGAAGAGGAGTTTCGATTTCATGTCGAACTGCTGAGTCCGGTAAGTGAGTAGTTTCGAACAACTCGTTGTGCGAATGTTGTAAGTATCCAACTTTTCTGCCATTATAAGGTTCAATTGCAGTTGAACGTAAACCAACAACGGGGTACAACTCATGAATGATCAACAGAAAAAACTGGATATTGCGCTATTGGTCGGCCGCTTGGTCGTCGGACTTGTCTTCCTCCTGGCTGGATGGGGAAAACTGAATGGAATCGAAGGTGTTCAAGGATTCTTTGGTGATGTTGGAATTCCGATGGCCGGCGTCATGGCCTGGGTCGTCGCCTTGGTTGAGTTTGTCGGCGGCATCATGGTCCTTGTCGGGTACAAAATCCGAATCGCAGCGGCACTTCTTGCATTGGTAATGGTGGGAGCAATCGTCTTTGTCAAACTCTCGCAGGGCTGGGATGCGATGCGTCTGGATCTCGCTCTCTTCACGCTGAATCTTACATTCTATCTGGTGGGTGCCGGATCCATGTCAGTGGAAGGGAAATCGTCCGCGGAAGGAGAAGTATAACCCGGCCTGAACAACGAGTTCGAAAAAGAGCATTCGGAGAGATCCGGGTGCTCTTTTTTTGTATATTCCCGCACGAAAAAACCGCGTTGAAAACACCCTATGAAGAATATTCGGAATTTCTGCATCATCGCCCACATTGATCACGGCAAAAGTACTCTTGCCGACCGGTTGCTGGAACGCACCGGTGCCATCAGCGAACGGGAAATGCAGGAACAGATCCTCGACGACATGGATCTGGAACGGGAACGCGGGATCACTATCAAGAGTCACGCCATCCGAATGAACTACACCCGGCCGGATGGCGAGGATGTCATCTTCAATCTGATTGACACGCCCGGCCACGTCGATTTTTCATACGAGGTCTCGCGGGCACTCAAGGCGTGTGAAGGGGCCATCCTGGTTGTGGATGCATCGCAGGGAATCGAGGCTCAGACGATCTCCAATCTCTACCAGGCGATCGAACAGAATCTGGAAATCGTACCGGTGTTGAACAAGATCGATCTGCCGGGTGCCGATCCGGAAGGGGTAGCGCAACAGATTATCGATCTGATAGGATGTGAACGGGACGAGATTCTGGCCGTATCCGGAAAGACGGGGGAAGGAGTAAATGAGCTTCTGGAGGCGGTCGTGGAGCGTATTCCCGGACCGACGCGAGAGAATGACAAACCATTGAAGGCCCTTATCTTTGACTCCATCTTCGATACCTACCGGGGATCCATCGCCTACGTACGTGTGATGGAGGGTACACTTCGAAAGGGCGATCCACTGCTCTTCATGCAGGCCGATATTTCAGGGTACAACGCCGAAGAGGTCGGGTATCTGAAACTGAAAAAAGAGAAGGCTCCCGAACTTCATGCCGGCGAAGTGGGGTATGTGGTCGGCAGCATCAAATCGCTCCAGGACGTGCGTGTGGGAGACACGATAACGCGAAGTGATCAGCGGGCATCTTCACCGATTCCGGGTTACAAAGAGGTGAAGCCGATGGTCTTTAGCGGAATCTATCCAACCAACAGCGAAGATTTTGAAGATCTGCGTGGTGCACTCGAGAAGCTACAGCTGAATGATGCTTCACTACAATATCAGCCGGAGACGTCGAAAGCACTCGGGTTCGGATTTCGTACCGGTTTTTTGGGACTCCTTCACATGGAGATTGTACAGGAGCGCCTGGACCGGGAGTTCAATATTGATATTATAACCACTGTTCCGAACGTTCAATATCAGGTACTCATACAGGAGAAAGGGAAGAACAGGGAGCAGCGCTGGGTCGAGAACCCGAGTGAGATGCCCGATTTGGGGAGTGTCGAGGAGGTGTACGAGCCATACATCAAGGCGAGTATTATCACTCCGGCGGACTATATCGGACCCATCATGAAGCTCTGTCAGGATCGACGGGGGATCTACGTGAATCAACACTTCATGCAGAACAATCGGGTGGAAATCACCTACGAGCTTCCGAGGGCCGAAGTGGT
>JBNJFK010000103.1:0-7983 GCA_051746765.1 Bacteroidota bacterium | reverse complement strand
ATATTCAGTGCTCACACGCGACTTCTCCCGAACTTGGAGAAGGTTCCCAAGGACCGAACAGTATGGGTACACTGCCAATCAGGTGGACGCTCTGCTGTTGCTTCGGCCCTCCTTCAGAGGGAAGGAGCTCGGGTGGTGCTTATCGATGACATCTATGAAGCAACGCCGGCAGTAACGGCGTAAGCGGACAGAATCCCCGGGGGTGGCGACGCCTTCGGGGATTTCTCACTCAATGGAGGTAGATCATGTCGATGATTCAACAGATTCCAATTGTAGAGACACTTCGGACTTACCGTAAGGGGCTGTTTCAAAATGACCTCGTTGCAGGGCTTACCGTTGCCGTCATGCTCATTCCACAAGGGATGGCGTACGCTGTATTGGCCGGTATGCCACCGGTCTACGGACTCTACGCGTCCGTGGTTCCGCTGCTTATCTATGCCGTCCTGGGAAGTTCACGTCAATTGGCGGTCGGTCCGGTCGCCATGGTGTCGCTGCTGGTCGTGGCCGGCGTTGGCGAAATAGCCGAACCGGGAAGCAGCTACTTTATTCAATTGGTCATCTTGACGGCCTTTGGAGTCGGAATTTTTCAATTGGCCATGGGGGTTTTTCGCCTCGGTTTTCTGGTCAACTTTCTTTCGCATCCCGTGCTGAGTGGATTTACATCGGCGGCGGCAATCATTATCGGTGTCAGTCAGCTTCCGGCGCTTCTAGGACTCCAAATGGAGAGGGGAGAGGGAGCGATGCATGTTTTGATCGAAGCGGGCCGTCGAATCACCGAAGTCGACCCCGTAACCGCGCTCATCGGATTCGGAGCCGTCGCTCTACTCGCTGGAGCCAGGCGATGGAATCGAGCGTTTCCCTCGGCCCTTCTGGTCGTTGTTCTGGGCACAGTTGTCAGTTGGTCGGCCGGTCTGGCTCAGGGGGGGCTGGCAATTGTGGGAGAGGTTCCTTCCGGTCTTCCGTCCATCCAGGGAGATCTGATCCAACCGGATGCCCTGATTCAGCTCTTGCCACTCATTACAGTGATCTCTCTGGTGAGTTATATGGAATCGATCGCCGTTGCCAAGGCGATCGCCACCCGGCGGGGGTATGAGGTGAATCCGAACCAGGAACTGATCGCACTCGGGGCGTCCAATGTCGGAGGAGCATTCTTTCAGTCGATTCCGGTAACGGGAGGGTTTTCCCGGTCGGCTGTCAATGATCAGGCGGGAGCCAAGACAACGATCGCATCCGTCATCACGGCTGTGACCATTCTGTTGACCCTCCTGTTCCTGACCGACCTTTTCTACTATCTGCCTCGTGCGGTACTTTCGGCGATTATCATCGTGGCTGTAGCCGGTTTGTTTGATGCCCACGAGATGAAGACTCTTTGGAAACGGGACCGAAAAGATCTCGCCATGCTCCTGATCACATTTGTGGTAACCCTGGGAATGGGAATCGAACAGGGTATTTTGACGGGTGTTCTGCTTTCACTCGGAATGGTGATCTACAGCAGTACCCGTCCGCATCAAGCCGAGCTGGGTCAACTGGGCGAGAGTTCGAACTATCGGAATATCGACCGCTATAAGGATGCGAAAACAGATCCTGAGACATTGATCTATCGATTCGATTCGGCTCTCTATTTTGCAAATGTTTCACACTTTCAGGAGACATTGAAAGAGAGGATGAATCGACATGGAGAGGCATTGAGGCAGGTTGTACTGGACGCGTCAACCATTCATGCAATCGATTCTACCGGAATCCATCAATTGGAGCAGTTGATGGGCGAGTTGCAGGAGCGGGGCATTCGATTGTTGATTGCCGGTGCGATTGGTCCCGTTCGTGACAAATTGAAACAGGCCGGTATGATGGACAAGTTGGGAGAGGACGCTTTCTACTTCGATGTATATGAAGCGGTTATTTCCCGTCAGGCACTGGAGAGAGGAGAATCCCCCGATCGATCCCATGATCCCTGCCAGAGCGATATTCCTGCTTTTTGATGTCTATGTCGATTCCCGGTCCAGTCCGGTTACAATCCCGGACGGACCGGGGATCAGTCGACGATAAAGAAATTGTATTCACCCTCCAGAGAAGAGCCATAAGGGTCCTGCATGCGACCAACACCGCGGATATCGATCACTTCACCCCCCAGGAAGGTTCTTGCCGCTCTCCGGGCCAACCAGCCGAGTTCAGCGAACAGGGAGAAGCGCTCTTCGTCCTTCAGGCGTTCAAGGGCGAGTGTGTCGCCACCGGTACGTTGGAATGTCACTTTGTGTGCGACCGATTTTCCAAAGGCGCGCCCGCGGGATTCTACCCGTGCGTTTTCGATCCCTGCAAGTTCAGGTGAGTCACCTCTCTGCTGGACATAGTGTCCCAACGCACGGTCCCCGTGCGCATTATCCGGTCGCAGTACGTAAAGAATGTCCCACTGGGTCGGACTGTGGTGACGTACAAACCGATAGCC
This sequence comes from Bacteroidota bacterium, assembly GCA_051746765.1. Taxonomy (GTDB): domain Bacteria; phylum Bacteroidota; class Rhodothermia; order Balneolales; family Balneolaceae; genus JBBEBE01. Next base: position 5,540 of record JBNJFK010000103.1, on the reverse strand, counting down.
CTCCTCAAGCATCTTGGTCGTTGTCTGAAACTGAAACGTCTGATCCATGTACGCCGTCCCGGTGTCGTCAAAGGTGTGCTCTCCGACCTCTCCACGGGCGTGAACCTCTGCGTAGGGGATATGTGTAATAATTCCAAGATCTTGGTTTCCGATACGATACACACCGTCTCCCCACTTGAATCCCGGCTGAATATTGTCGAAATCGATCGTCAGGTCGAAGACGACCCCGTCCTTCTGCGTATTAATGGTCACATGGTGTTCTTCTGGCAGTTTACCGTTGATGTAGAGCTCGCGTTCGGGATGGAATCGAAGCTGGTGATTCTCTCGATCCTGAACCAGCTTGTCGAGGGGATACTCACGTGCCAGATGGTACGTCTCGCTGTCCGGAAAGAGAACCGAGAGACGCAGACCACTTACGGCCGATTTCAGACTGCCGAAATTGCCAACCGAAAAGGCCGCATGAATCTTGGTGCCATCCTCCAGATAGAACTGGTAGGTCCAGAGTTCACTGAAGACATTTCCGGAGAGGGTATGAGGCCAAAAGTCATCCTTGTCAGTCGGTTGCAACTGCCCTTCCGGTTGAATGATTTGTGCGGCACTCTCTTGAGTCACCGTCGCAAGTGTCAAGACCAACATCAGAAGGAATGGGAAGAATTGTCGAGGGTATCGCAGGTCTGTGGCCATGGTTTTTTCGGTTGAACCGATCATATTCGTCTATTACAAAGCGCTCTCTTGTGTCTGGAACGGCTATCTCTTCTGAAACGTACACCGCCTTGAGCCATTTGAACGCAAGAGCACTGCTGCGGGTTCCTCCATTCCGATATCACGGAAAATCGGTCGGTCCCCTTCCGGAATCCTCGTGTGCGTCTTTATTCCGCGAACCGGAGAGTTGTTGCTCCATTTCACGGTGAGCCTCCAGATCCTCTTCACTTCGGGCCCGCATGGAGGATACCCACAGGAAGAGTCCAAAGCTGAGAATCTTACGTAGTGCGCTCGAAACCAGAAGCATGCCGGCAACGGCAGCCGAGGCCATATTGAAACTTTTCGAGAGCTCCACTCCGGCCCAGAGAAACACCAAATCCCGACTGGGCAGAAGTGGGATCCGGTTAATCAGGATGACCAGTACAAGAAACTGGATCCAAATATCTACCGGAACTTCCGGCATGACGACGGCCCACTGAACGACCATAAGTACATTGTGAAGGCCGAATCGAAGAAAGTAGATCGAAAAAATCCTCGCTGCTTTCCCTTTTGGAAGAGAGAAGAGGTAGTGTCGGAATTGAACAGCCAGCGCAATCAGACCGGCCAGGAGAAGTATCCCAGTGGAGACATAGATCCAGTTGATCTTCCCGACGACATCTTCGAGATGAACCACATCGGTAAAGAGTAGAAGTGAAATGAGCGTGAGTGCAACTCCATTCGAGTTGATCGCCGAGAGAATGTTGTTGTCCCGTATGTTTTTGAGAATCTGTTTGTCGGAACGCTTCAGGTGTTTGCGAGCCCAGACGAAGAGGTAGAACTCCCCCGAATAGCCTGCTAACTCTTCGTTGTAGACCCGTTTGTTCAGAAAAGCCTTGAAAAGATCGCGGCGCCTTAAAGGCCATACGGTTCGATAAATAAAGATTTCCGCAATCGGAAGGGTGAAGTTCAAAACGAGGAAGAGAATGTAGAAGATCGGGTGCGTGGGCAGATTCCGCAGGACATCTTTCCATCCGATCTCCAGAAGCTGCCGGAGAATCAAGGCTAAAACGAAGGCGATCAGTACCCAGCGTGCCCCTTTTTTGAACCGTTTGCCGGCGTCTGTCCGGAGCCAATGTCGAACCGGCGCGATCCATTGTTTGAACGTCATGGTGTTCGACCTCGCCAGTATCCGGGTTTGTGCAATTGTGTTTTCTTTTCGGGGTCAAATGTATTCATGTATTGATCCAGTCGGTGGTAAAGCTCTTCACGAATGGTATCGCGAAGACGCTCGATTCCCTGGAGCGTCAGAAAGTTGACCTCATGTCCTTCGACCCGCCGGATCTTTCGGCGTACGAGAGGTGCCGGATCCACCTCCCCGTTGATCATGGTATAGTCGTTTGGCATTCGAACTACGGCCTGATTCTGCAAAATGTTCAGATAGCTTCCGAGAAAGACAGAGGAGAACTGGTCGTGACTTCGGAACCGGTGTGCAATGTTCTTCTCGAGGACGCCCGGATGGCGCTCAAAGAAGCTTTCCAGCGCCGATTTTCGAAGGGGACGAGGCAGGTGGGGAAAGCGGAAGTACCTCTTCTGCAATCCGGCCAGTTGAGCAGATCTCATCTGCAAAAGGTGGTGCATGGATCGGGTGATTCCAAAGAGTTCTTTGGTTACTTGCGAAAGTAACCGATTCCATTGCAGTCGAATCGGGCCGTAGGTGCCTATTCGTTTCCAGTACCCTCTCAAGACCGGTTTTTCTCCCTGGAAGAGCTCTTCTCTCTTTATCGGTCGGGCCAGCAGAATATCGTCGTTGAAATAGATAAACTGGTCTGAAAGACCGTCGATGCGCCAGACCACCGTCTCGATGGTCCGACTGTTGAAGGTGGGCAGGGCCCATTCGTAGCCGCGAAAAATCTCTTTGTGATCGATGATTCGAATATCGAATCGATTTTGTAGCTCCGGCGTGAGATACGAAGGGCACTGTCCGTCTGTCACCAGATAGATGGTTCGTACCCATGGAGCGAACAACCGTATGGAACGCAGACAGAAGCCGAGTTCTCCATTGTCGACAAATCGCGTGATTGCATCGCCCGTTGGGATCGGTTTCTTCTTCTTTTTTTCCGACTGTTCTGCATACGCCGTACGTACAGTCGCGTGATCCGGATCCTCTCCGTCTACCCAGGTAATGACGGCATCGACGGGCTCCGCATCTGAAGAACCGGTCTGAATGATCGATTTCGAACTACTGCGCGGCATGATCCTCCTCCAGCTTTTCGTGCAGCAAAAGCCAGCGGTCGCTTGCTGATTCCAGTTCCGTCTCCAACTCTCCGTACCGGAGGGTCGTTTTCTTTAACTCCTCCTCATCCAGAGATCCGGATCCCAGGGACTTCTCCAGTTTCGATTTTTCCGCCTCCAGGGATTCGATTTTCTTCTCCAACTCGTCCAGCTCCAATTTCTCCTTGTAGGAGAGCCGTTTTTGTCGGGGGGTTGAACCGGAGGATTCCACAGGGTCTGCATTCCGTTTACGAGTCTCCGCAGATTCGGACACGGTGCGTGTTCGCTTCTCCTCTGCTGCACGTATCTCGTTCCAGCTGCCGTGCAGATCGTCAACGGTTCCGTCTCCCCGAAACAGAAAGTAGTGATCGACCAGTCGATCCATGAAAAACCGGTCGTGAGAGACGATGAGAAGGCAACCCGGGAAATCGCTCAGGAACGACTCCAACCGGCGGAGTGTCTCCAGATCCAGATCGTTTGTCGGTTCATCCAGAATGAGAAAGTTGGGATTCTGGATCAAGACACGCATCAAGGCCAGTCGACGGCGCTCGCCCCCGCTGAGTCTGGAGATGGTGGTGTATTGCATTTCCGGGGTAAAGAGGAAATACTCCAGAAAGCGGGAGGCCGAAACCCGTGTACCGTCGGCCATCTGAACCACTTCGGCGACCTCGGTGATCACATCGATTACACGCATGGAGTCGTCGAGTTCAATGCCTCCCTGGCGATAGTGACCGATGACCAGGGTCTCGCCCACATCCCGCGTCCCGGCGTCGGCATCGAGCTCCCCGGTGAGTAGATTCAAAAAGGTGCTCTTTCCACTGCCGTTTTTTCCGACGATTCCGATCCGCTCGCCCCTCCCGAAGTGATAACTGAAATCCCGAATAATCTCCTGATCACCAAAAGATTTCTGAAGACCGCGGACCTCCATAATCTTTTTCCCGAGACGGGTCATGTTCATCTCCAGACGAAGCTCGCCACGCGTCGGTTCTTCCTGGATCTTTTCATCCAGCTGGTGAAAGGAGTCAATTCGGGACTTCGATTTGGATGTGCGGGCCTTCGGACCGCGCCGCATCCAGGCGAGCTCCTTTTTGTAGAGCTGTTCAGTTTTCTTTCGATCGACCCGTTCGTTCTCCTCGCGTTCGGCCCGACTCTGCAGATAGCGGCTGTAGTTCCCCTCGTGATTGTAGAGAACTCCCCGGTCCAACTCCAGAATGCGTGTGCAAACGCGATCCAGGAAGTAGCGATCGTGCGTGACCATGAGCAGACTCATCGTGCTGCGTGCAAGTTCCTGCTCGAGCCATTCGATCATCTCGATGTCAAGATGGTTGGTCGGCTCATCCAGGATGAGAAGATCCGGCCGGTCCAGAAGCACGAAAGCAAGCGCAACCCGCTTCCGTTCACCACCGGAGAGTGTGCCGGCCGGTTGATCCAGATTCTCGAGCCCGAACCGACCCAAGAGCTGTTCCATTCGGGATTCATAATCCCAGGCTTGCATCGCTTCCATCCGCTCCATCGCTTTCTGGAATGCGGCTTGATTCTCTTCGTTCGGATGCTCCTCTTGCTCCTGCATCGCCAATTCATACCGCTGGATAACCTGAACCATGGTCGAGCTTCCGCTGTGCATCAGCTCCCGAATGGTGAGCTCTGCAGGCAGATCCGGTTCCTGGGCCAGATACCCGAGTCGAAGGCCCTGTTGGCGCATTACGGCTCCTTCGTCGGCCGTCTCTTCACCGGCCAGGATGCGGAGAAGGGTCGACTTTCCCGTTCCATTCGGAGCGATGAGGGCCGTTTTGTCGCCTCGGGAGAGCCCGAACGTGATGTTTTCGAACAGCGTCCGAACACCGAACGATTTGGAAAGTGATTCGACAGTGAGAAAGGTCATTCCATAAGATCACAGAGTGGATTCCAGCGCGCGCCAATGATACGGATATTGGCAGACAATTTGGAGCCGGTCATTCATTCGTTGAGGCTCCCTGAATGGTGCTTCCGAAGAAGACGGCATTCAGGAAGAGTTTCTCTGTTCCAATCCAGAATCCCCGAAAATTGGGGTTGTCGGTCATGGCAATGACACGGCCCTGCCCAATGGAAGAGACAGCAATGGCCGGCGTGTTTCGGAGCCGCTCCAGATTCGAGTCCGAGATGTAGCCGGCGGCGAGGGGGTCCTCATCATAGACCAGGGGAGTCGACCAGCGGTTCAGCCCGTCGGGATCGATAACTGTGGTGGAATTTCGAAACGTATGCAGCTCTTCGTTTTGGTATCCGTAACCCAACGGATGCGTGGTATCAATCCGGGCTCTGAAAATGGCTCCACCAATCACATTGGCTCCGCGAAACGCACCCATGAAGTCGTAGGGAAGTGGAGAGGTGTCGGAGGAGTCGCTCTCGGAGGCGAGACGAGAGTAGGGAATCAGCTCCTCTTCGATGGCCCAGGATACGGCGCCCCGAATGAGAATGAGTGTTCCGCCTTCCCGGACCCAGTCACGGATGGCGTCCATCCCGCTCTCTGTCAGGTTCGAATAGGATCCACTCACCATAACCAGGGAAGTATAACGGTTCAGATCGGTGCGATGGACACGGTCGACATCGAT
>JBNJFK010000102.1:0-8004 GCA_051746765.1 Bacteroidota bacterium | reverse complement strand
GCCATCTCCATGCTTGTAAACGGCTTCTGCAAAGAAGTGCTCAAAGAGCTCCCCATGGAGTTCGCCGTCGAAGCCAACAAGCTGCTGGGAATCAAGCTGGAAGGAAGCGTTGGATAATCGTCACCAGGCCTGCCGGTAGCCTGAATACCTTACCGGCACCTGTTCAAATCAGAACTATCTGTTAACCTAAGAGAATCAGACTGTGCTTGAGATTAAAAATTTACACGCTGTTGTAGAAGAGGATGGAACCGAAATCCTGAAAGGGGTGAATCTATCCGTTAAAAAAGGGGAAATTCATGCCATCATGGGGCCTAATGGAAGCGGTAAGAGTACCCTTTCAAAAGTCGTGGCCGGACACCATGAATATGAGGTAACGCAGGGTGAAATCCTTTTTGACGGAGAAGATATTTTGGAGTTGGATCCAGACGAACGGGCTCATCTGGGAATATTTCTTGCATTTCAGTATCCCGTCGAAGTTCCGGGAGTGACGAACAAGACACTGCTTCGGGAATCGTACAACACGATTGCCGCTTCCCGCGGAAGAGAAGAATTGGACCCGCTGGAGTTTGAAGACTACATCGGTGACAAGCTCGACCTGGTCGAAATGAAACGAGAGTTTCTGGACCGACCGGTGAATACCGGGTTTTCCGGAGGAGAGAAGAAGCGGAACGAGATCTTTCAGATGGCCGTTTTGAATCCGAAACTTTCACTTCTCGACGAGACGGACTCCGGACTCGATATTGACGCTTTGAGGGTTGTAGCGGCAGGGATCAACAAGTTACACAGCTCCGAAGATGCTGTTGTGATGATCACGCACTACCAGCGAATGCTTGATTATATCGAACCGGACATTGTACACGTCATGATGCATGGTCAGATTGTCAAGACTGGCGGAAAAGATCTGGCTCACGAGCTCGAAGAGAAGGGCTACGACTGGCTTGAAACGCTTTCGAACCAAAATGGAGAGGTGAAGTAATGAGTATCACAGCCAAGAGCGAAGAGTCCATCCTTCACCGGCTGGCTGCAGAGACTCGAGCCGAAGGAGGCGTATTCGAATCTTTTCGAAAGGCGTGCCGCAAGGAGTTGGCCGAAAGAAGATTTCCGACACCCCGCGACGAGGATTGGAGATTTTTGGATCTGAAGCCGATCAGCAGAGGAGAGTTCCGTCCACTTGATCAGGTAACCGTGCCTGATTTACCATCCATGGAGGCGTACTATCTGCCGGAATCAAATCGCAGTCGTCTGGTATTTGTAAATGGTGTTTTCCAGGAGTCCCTGTCGGCAACCGATGGAGTTCCGGACAGTGTCGTGATTGGGTCTTTGGCTCAGCATCACGATCATCCCATTGTACAGAAGTGGCTGAATCAACTGGCCATCTATCCGAACGACCCATTCAGCTCATTCAACGGGGCGGTTCTGGAGGATGGAGGCTTTGTCCACATTCCGAAAGATGTGGAGATCGAGGCCCCTATCCATGTGTTGAATCTGTACACCGAGGCAGACAAACCATATTTTGCTGCACCGCGTCTGCTGTTTGTTGCCGAAGAGGGAGCACGTGCGACCGTGGTCGAAGATCACAACGGGTTGGGCGATAATGCCTACCTCACGGTTCCTGTATCGGAATTCAAAGTCCATGGCGGAGCGCATATACATCATGTCAGAATCCAGCGGGACAGCATGCATGCCGTTCATGTTTCCCGTCCGGCGACTTACATCGAAAAGAAGGGCGAGTATCATTCGTATACCATTACACTAGGCGGGAAGCTCACCCGAAACGAACCGATGGTCGTTCAAGAGGATGAAGAGGTCGATTTTACACTCGACGGGCTGGTCCTTATCGACGGGGAGCAGATTTCGGATACCCACTCCATCATGGATCACCGTTTTTCACACGGCCAGAGTCACCAGCTCCATAAAGTCGTGGTAAAGGGGGGAGCTCACTCGATTTTCAATGGCAAAATTTTTGTCAGAAAGGATGCACAGAAGATCGATTCTTTCCAGGAAAATCGAAATCTGTTGCTTTCCAGAGATGGACTTGTAAATACCAAACCACAGCTGGAAATCTTTGCAGATGATGTTCTTTGCTCTCACGGAGCGACGATCGGTCAACTGGATCCGGAGCATGTTTTCTATCTTCAGAGCCGGGGAATGACCGAGCAAAAGGCGAAAGAGGTTTTGACCTATGCCTTTGCCCTGGAGACCATTGAAAATGTAAAAGTCGAGTCTGTGCACAAACTGTTGGTCGAAGAGGTGGAGCGATATACCTCGACCGAACTTACGCAGGAGATAATAGCATGAGTCAGTCGGTGAGAAGCATATCACCAGAGATCGATTTCCGGGAGATCCGGGATCAGTTTCCTGTACTTCGACAAGAAGTACACGGACAACGGATCGTTTATCTGGACAATGCTGCTTCAAGCCAGATGCCAGATCAGGTCGCAGACCGAATTGATCATTATCACAGATTTGAACACGCCAATGTTCATCGCGGCATCCATACACTCAGTCAGGAAGCGACCACTGCCTTCGAGGAGACGAGGACGCTGACGCAGGCGTTCATCGGAGCTCGAACGAGCGAAGAGATCATCTTTACGACCGGAACGACGGATTCGATCAATCTGGTTGCCAGCAGTTATGGCCGATCCAACTTTCGAGAAGGTTCGGAAATCATTCTATCCGAAATGGAGCATCATGCCAATATCGTACCCTGGCAGCTGATTGCCGAGCAGACGGGTGCACGAATTCGTGTTGTCCCGATGACCGATACCGGGGATCTGGATCTGCAGGCGTATCGCTCACTTTTGAATGAGCGGACAGCTTTGGTGGCCGTGACCCATGTATCGAATGCCCTCGGCACCGTCAATCCAATCGAGGAGATGACCAAATTGGCTCACGATGCGGGTGCAGTCATTCTGGTGGATGGAGCACAATCGGCTCCTCATCGTCCCGTCGACGTACGGGAGATCGGGTGTGATTTCTATGCTTTTTCTTCTCACAAGATGTGTGGCCCTACCGGGTTCGGAATCCTGTATGGAAAAGAGGAGTTGCTCAACGACATGCCTCCCTACAGAGGTGGTGGAGACATGATCGACAGAGTCACATTTGAAGAAACCACCTACAATATTCCGCCGCACCGGTTTGAGGCGGGAACACCTCCCATTGCAGCGGGTATCGGATTTGGAGAAGCGATTCGCTACCTGAATCAGATCGGGATGGAGAATATTGCGGAACGAGAGAAATCCCTTATCGCCTATACCGAAGCAACTCTCTCTGAAATCGAGGGGGTGCGACTCGTGGGAACGCCGAAAGAGCGTGCGTCTGCTGTCTCGTTTCTTGTAGGTGACATTCACCCGCAGGATGCCGGTACCATTCTGGACAAACACGGAGTGGCCATTCGGACGGGACATCATTGTGCACAACCAGTTATGGATCGATTCGGGGTTTCTGCAACAGCGCGGGCATCCATTTCATTTTACAATGACGAATCCGACATCGACCGATTGGTCGACGGGATACGCGAATTGAAATCATTTTTCGGGAGTTGAATGTCCCGTGGGTTCCGAGAATCGGAACCTTTGGGTCTGGAAGGAGTGTTGGACAAGTAAAACAGAGGAGAGGTACCATGCCAAAGATCAAAGAGATAGAACGGACACCGAACCCGGATGCCATGCGATTTGTGCTTGGCGAACCACTGACAAACGGAGTTACCCGATCGTTTGAACATGCCGGAGAAGCGGAGAATGACGAGCTTGCCCGTGCACTGTTTGCAATCGACCATGTGATCAACGTCTACTATGTAGATCGATATGTGACAGTTACTCAGGATGGAGAAGAGGTTTGGTCTGACCTTCTTCGAAAGTTGGCTCCTCCGATTCGAGAGGCGAAACCTGTCGAGGGTGCAGAGGAAGACGAGGAAGTGCACGCCACAAAAGAGGTGCAAGATTCGGATGATCCTCGTCTGATCCAGATCAATCAGCTTTTGGACGATCAGGTACGCCCGTATCTGCTTGCAGATGGTGGCGGACTTAAAATATTGAGCCTGGACGGGAATCGATTGAAGGTCCATTACCAGGGAGCATGCGGGACCTGTCCGACTGCAACTTCTGGTACACTGTATGCGATTGAAAGTATGGTCAAGCGGATTGACCCGGATATTCAAGTCGTTGCCGTTTAAACGTTTAGAGCATGACGGAGACTTTCATGAGTGAATCGGCTGTATCAGAAATTGCGATCAGCGAACGAGCAGCAGAACGAATACGTGAAATCCAGCGCGAGCAGGGCAGGGGAGAAGATGCCGTTCTTCGTGTGTCTGTTCGAAGCGGTGGATGTTCCGGACTGACCTATGATCTCGATTTTGTCACCTCTTCCGAAATCGAAGAAGGGGATCACGAAATCCTGGATCGTGGTATTCGGGTTGCCGTCGACATGCGGAGTTTTCTTTACCTCGCCGGCACGCGATTGGATTACACATCGGGCCTGACCGGGAAAGGGTTCCATTTCGAGAACCCGAACGCTTCTCGTACGTGTTCTTGTGGCGAATCATTTTCACTCTAATCGACCGGACGGTACCGGGAGCAACTATGGAGATTGTTAACAAGGTTAAACAGTCCAAACTGGAGACCGTCGACCTTGAAGCCCTCTTGGAAGAAGAAACGATTCAGGAATTGGATCTGAAACCGTTTCTCTTCAAAGGACTGATTCTCAAGGAGAAAGAGTTTCGGGAAGCGGTGGATGGACATGACTGGAGTCAGTATAAAAACAGTTGGGTGGGAGTGTACTGCAGCGAAGATACACTTGTACCACACTGGGCGTGGATGGTCGTCGCATCCAGAGCCGGGGATTGGGCCAAAGGAGTCATATTCGGATCGGGAAAGGCGCTGCGTGAACAGATCCTTCTCAAGCGCATCGAACAATCGGACTGGAGCCAATTCAAGGATTCGTTCGTTTTGTTGAAGGGGTGCAGCAAGATGGATTTGTCACCGACGGTTTATGTGCGTGCCACGGAAGCCATTCGACCGTATGTTCGAAAGTTGATGTATAGAGAAGCGTGTTCCAATGTGCCTGTCTACAGGGCTTCCCGTAAACGTTCCTGAACAGTAGCAGACCAAGAAGATTCATCACAACGTTGACCCGGAGGGTTCCCGTGGGGATAGAAGAGCGCAAACAGGATCATACAGAGATCTGTCTCAATGGGCCCGTTCATTACGACAAAGGAGCTGGTTTCAGCCGGTATGATTTTGTTCACAACGCTCTTCCGGAACTGAACCTGGAGGATATTTCGACCGAAGCCTCTCTTTTGGGTCGACGATTCTCTTTTCCTCTCTTTATCTCGTCAATGACAGGTGGCTACGATGGAGCCCAGGCGATCAATCGACAGATCGCCTCCTTCTGTCAGCGAAACAATCTTCCGTTCGGTGTGGGTAGTCAACGCGCCATGCTGGAGAAAGAGTCGCTTTCAGAGTCCTTTGCTGTTGTTCGTGATGTTGCACCGGATGCGGTTGGATGTGCCAATATTTGCGGTGCGCAACTCCGGAAGGGTTTCTCCGACGAGTCAATGCAACGATTGATCGATACGATTCGTGCAGACGCAGTTATTGTACATCTAAACCCTCTCCAGGAACTTTTGCAGGAAGAAGGAGACCGGGAGTTCTCTGGGATTGAGGACGGAATTGCCCGAATGGTCACGATGGCTCCGTGTCCGGTGATTGTCAAAGAGACGGGTGCAGGAATTTCAGGTGATGTTGCTCGACGACTGTTGCATGCCGGTGTGGATGTCGTCGATCTGTCCGGGGCGGGTGGAACCAGCTGGGCCAAGGTCGAAAACCTGCGAAATACAACTTCGGAAGTAGTGGAAGGGAACCAACTTTTTGATGACTGGGGCCTGCCAACCGTAGATTGTATTGAGTCGGTTCAGCCCCTTCGAGATCAGTTCAAGTTTCAAATCATTGCCTCGGGAGGAGTTCGAACGGTCTTGGACATGGGGGTTGCTCTGGCACTAGGGGCAGATTTTACTGCGATGGCACGTCCGGTACTGGTTGCACTGCACAATGGAGGGGAAAAGAATCTGGAACGAGTCTATCATGTCTGGCGACAACAACTGCGTCAACTTCTTCTCCTGACGGGATGCCGCCAGCCATCTCTTCTTTCTGTTTCACATCTCCGAAAACGCTCCTGATCCGTCGGTTCGTTTTGTATATTCCTGTTTTAAACATCAAACGGAAGCTTGTTTGGACTTTTTAGAATCGTACTTGGAGCCGATCGAAAAAGAGTTGTCTCGGTTGAAGGTGCAACGTGAGCCCGAATCGTTGTATGAACCGTGCCGTTATTTTATGCAAATGGGTGGTAAACGTATTCGCCCTGTACTTACACAAATGGGGTGTGGTCTCTGCGGAGGAGATCTTGAAAAATCGTTGCCAGCTGCACTCTCCGTTGAACTTGTTCACAACTTTACGTTGATCCACGATGATATCATGGATGGTGCAGATACTCGACGCGGCGAGTTGACGGTGCACAAAAAGTGGAGTGAAGCGACAGCCATTCTGGCCGGGGATCTCCTCTTCGCGGAAGCATTGGAGATGCTACAGGTCTATGATGCAGATCAACATTCCATACTGAATCGACGACTTCTTCGTTCCATCCGTAGTGTTTGTGAGGGACAAGCCAGAGATCTGGAGTTGGAGAGCCGGAAAGAAGCGACCGTGTATGACTATTTTGAAATGATCCGGGGCAAGACGGCCGCATTGATCTCGGGTGCCCTGGAAATGGGGGGGATTGTGGCAAGAGGCAATGAAGGAGAACGAATTGCACTTGAAACGATTGGAGAGATCATTGGAATTTCATTCCAGGTTCAGGATGATCTTCTGGACGTGACGGCCGATCCCGAGCAGTTTGGGAAACGGAAGGGTGGCGATATTCATGAGAAGAAAAGAACGTATTTGCTTCTTTCTGCATATACATGGGGAGATGACATGTGCAAACGAACACTTGACCGACTCTACTCGAAACCGGAGCTGGGGCGGTCGGATGTGGAAGAGGTGATCGAGATATTCCACACCTCCGGGGCTGTTGAACGTGCCCGGAACGAGGTGAGGACCGGATACCAAAAAGTACAGGAAGAGCTCAAAATATTTGGTGATTCCCGCTATAAGAGGGATCTTGTGGCGCTTGTAGAACAGTTAACAGACAGAGAGTCTTGACGTATGTTTCGACCGCTTGCAGTACTACTTTTATTGATATCGATCCTTTTGGTTTCCTGCCGTAGTGAGGAGTTGATTCGTCCGGGAGACTCCCTGGAGGTCGCATATGAGAAAGCATATTCACTATATGAACAGGAGCGTTGGCGAGACGCGATTGAATCTTTCGAAACCGTACTTTCTCTCGGGCGTGGAACAACCGTTGGCCAGGATGCGCAGTACTATCTGGCGGAGAGCTATTACAACAACAATCAGTTTCTGCTCGCAGCCGATGAATATGAACGCTATTCGGGGGCTCATCCCAACTCACCCCGACGAGAAACCGCAGACTACAAGAATGCACTCAGTTACTATCAACTGAGTCCACGTTACAATATCGATCAGGCACACAGTCGTCGATCAATTGAACTCTTTCGGCTCTACCTCGCACGGTATCCAAACTCTTCCCGTGTGGATGAAGTAAGTGACATGGTGGATGAGATGCTCGACAAGCTGGCTCGAAAGCAGTATGAGTCAGCGGAATTTTACATGAGAAACAGTCAATTTCGAGCAGCTACCATCTACTATGATCTGGTGATTGACCGGTACCCCGGATCCGCATGGGCGGAGAGAGCTCTTGTCGCTCAAATTGATGCGTACATTCAGTATGCAGACAACAGCGTGCCGGACCGACGTCAGGAGCGATACGAGCAGGCGTTGGATAGTTATCAAACCTATCTTCAGCTTTTCCCGAGGGGTGAGAATCGTTCCAGAGCCGAAGAACTCTATGATGTCGCCCAGGAGAGATTACAGGAATATGAAGAGGAGCCTG
>JBNJFK010000101.1:0-8130 GCA_051746765.1 Bacteroidota bacterium | reverse complement strand
GACGGTCGGACGGTCAGGCCGGTTTCGACCTGCAGGCGGGTGCACGATGGTCTCCGGGTCGTCGACTCTCGTGGGATCTCTCCGTAGCCCGATCAGCGGCGATACCGACGTTGCAATCGCTCTACTGGCAGTCGGCCGGATATTCGGGGAATGCGGGATTGCAGGCGGAACAGACCGAACAAATCGTAAGTGAAATCGCGTATCGGCTCGGGGCGAGTTGGGAGTTGGGCGTGCGGGGTGGCGTGCGGATGACCGATCAGGCAGCCCTGCTTGATGAGATTTCCAGTGGTGTGGACAGCACGGGGCAAGCCCTCCCGCCGACCTGGGCCTTTGTCGAGGCGGATCCGTATGAAACCCGGTTCGGATCGGCCTGGATTGGACTCGATTCGAGGCATTGGGAAGGAGAGGTATCGGCAACGGTTCGGGAGTTGAGCAGTGCGTCGGGTGTACCTGCGGTGCGATCGATGGTGGAGGGGGATCCTCCTTTCTGGCTCAAAGGGGAGTTGTTCTGGAAGGGGAACGTCTTCTCGAGCGCGGCCTATGTGAAGGGCGGTTTTCGGGGAATGTGGACACCCGGCGGGTATCGGCCGGCGCAGTATCACGTGCCGATGAACCTGTGGCAGTCGGGCGGAGACGGGGACATTTTGGGAGATTTTTCACGGGTCGATTTCGAGTTGAGTAGCCGAATCCGGTGGTTTATGCTGCTTGTTCGCTACGAAAATCTGCTTGATGGAGTGACCCAGCGAGGGTACTTTGAGGCGGATCGCTACCCGATGCCGGGCAGACGGCTGATCGTATCGCTCCGCGTACTTTTTACGAATTAATGATGGGGAATGGATGAGTTTGCGATATGTCTTGCGGGAGGGAGTGGCCGGGATTCGGCGTGCGAGATTGGCCGCCGTGACCTCGACTTTTTCCCTGTTTATTGCCGTCTTTTTGATGGGGATGCTTCTGCGGGTTGGTTCGAACGGATGGGAGGTTGCTCAAGACTTGCGTCAGCAGGTGGAGGTGGAGCTCTTTTTGGAACAAGACAGTGAGCAGGAACGTCGTCAGATCGAATCCCTTCTGGGGGATTCCGATTTGGTACAGGAAGTTCACTACATATCGAAAGACAGTGCAGCCACAATTTTCCGGGAGGAGTTTGGCTACGGTGGGGAGTCACTTGCGTCACTCGATTTTCTTCCCGCATCGTTTCGTGTGACTCTGGATCCGGAAACAGAGGTCAACGCTGCCCAGGAATGGGTGGATCAGGTGACACGATGGGACGGAGTGGACGAAGTCGTCTTTAACCGGGCACTTTTGCAGATGCTGGAGTCCCGAATCGAAACCATTGGACTGGCGGGCGGCGCATTGGCTCTGTTGATTACACTGGCCGCCATTATTCTGGTTTTCAATACGATCCGGCTCACCATTTATGCCAAACGGGATTTGATTCGTGCCATGAAACTTGTTGGAGCAACCAATTCGTTGATTCGACGTCCGTTTTTGATTGAAGGAATGCTTCAAGGGTTCGTAGGCGCCGTGTTGGCATCGATCGCCGTCTATGCCGTCTTCTCGTGGGCGATACCCGAGTGGATCCCTCAGCTCGGCGAACTCGGATGGCCGGGTGGCCGGTGGTACTATCAGGTGGGTGCGATGTTGCTGACCGGAATTCTGGCCGGGTGGTGGGGCAGCCGCTGGGCGTCCCGAAAATTCATTCGTGATGCGCGGGTATATGATTGATGGCAGTATCTGATTGATGACAGTATACGATTGATGACAGTATATGATTGATGGCAGACGGGTGATAAGGGATCCAAGAGAGTTGTGGTATGGGATCCGAGGGATTCGAGGGCGGCTTTTCTGGTACGGCCTTGGGCCAAGAGCCGGGAGCCTTAAGTAGCTCGCTCGTGTGGCTATGGGTCAAGAATGAATCATGTTGAGAAAACCCCTCGCCCATATGTAAACACCCCCAAAGGGGGGTAAAAAAGATCAACGAGTTGAAGGATCGCTACAAATGGTCCTTGAATGGGTGCTGACCCCGAATTTTGGAATGGGTGTTGAAAAAGAAATTCCAAAATCTCGAAATCGTTGACTTTCTTCCGCCTCGCCCAGCTCGTTTCCTCTTCCGCCTCTCACCCTTTTTCTTACACTTCATACGTCGTTTCCTCCGCCACTTCCGCCACTTCCGCCACTTCCGCCACTTCCGCCACTTCCGTCTCTTTCGCCTCTTCTCCTATTCCCTAATTCTTACGCTTCAAACTTCGCTTCCTGTACCCCGCTTCCAGCAACCTCACACTCCAGCCCCCGAGATCCTGAGATGCTAAGACCCTGAGATGCTAAGACACCGAGACTTCAAATATCCGTACTTCACAGTTCATGTTTGCCTGCAAAAAATGAATGATTTCAACGTGTTTCAAAGTGAAGCGATTGAAATTTGTCAACGGAATCGACGGGTTCAACGGGTTCCAGACGAAAGAGTTGGAAGAATTCATCAGATTTTGAATTTCTTATTTCGAAGTTCAACAAATGGGGTTTCCAAGCCTGATTGAGGTTGGGCATTCTTCACCCCCCTTATGGGGGAGACATATCCAGAGAGGACTTTTCTCAACACTCATTCTCAACACTCATTCTCGACGACCACTCTCAGCACCCATATTCAACACCCTTTCTCAACACCCTTTCTCAACACCCTTTCTCAACACCCTTTCTCAACACCCTTTCTCAACACCCTTTCTCAACAACCATTTCGGTCTCATTTATTCGTCACTGCATAACCTTGTATAACCCTCGATTAAGCCTGCCAGTCAAGAAATTCAAAGACCAACTGTAAGGGTTCAGCCCGGACAGACTCATACTGTTGAAAGGAGAGGGGTGTAGGGTCGGTGTAGAGTCGGTACAGGATTAAAGAACTCAAAAATGCACTCGATACAATATCCTCCCGAACAACTTAAAACACTTCAGCACAACAAAATAAACGAGGGTGCCGTGTCTGTACATAAAGATTTCGTGTACGTTTTGGATGAGAAATTGGGACGAATGGTAATGACGTATGAGGAGCGTTCGGACGATATCGACTCGGTGAATTTGATCTACCATGAGCCGAATTATATTCGTGAGCGCGAGCGGGAGTTGAGAAAAAAGCACGGATGGGAAGCTCTGATGGAGCCAGTCTATGGCAAAGTGGCTTTCGGTGTTGCCCTGCACGAATCGGAGCACTTGTTGAACTGTCTCAAAGAACATCTATCGACAATTACGGGGGCGGAGGAGTGTATCCATATTCGTGGGGATTCGCCGTATCTGATTATTCGGCGGAAAGATATCTCCATGAGGGACGCTGCCCTCCAGAGTATCGAGGAGATCTGCAGGGCTTGTGTCGGATTCAATCAGTTTCCGGTGGTCAGCATCGAACCGGGAGACATCGTGAGTCAGGCGGAGATTGCACGTCGACTCAGACGAAGCAACGAGTCGATTCGACTCTATACCATCAACGAACGCGGAGGGGGAGGATTTCCCGAACCACTCAGCGGTCGGGCCAATCGTCCGCTCGTCTGGAGTTGGGCAGAAGTCATTTGGTGGGCGACGAATCGGATTTTAATCAACCACCCCCGGATTGTAGAGAATGCGGTGGATATCAAGTCGGTCAATATGGCCCTCTACTTAAAAAGAGAAGTGGGTAGCGAGTTGCCGGAAATTGTAAGGCCTGTTTACAAAACGTTGGGAGGGTTTGAAGAGGAGTATGGAGAGGAGAGGTATCCTTACGCAAAAATGATGTGAGGAGGTCGTTCAATAGACAGAAAACAGAACCGGAGGAAGATGGTGATACTGGAGACGGAGACATTTCGACAGGCCAAAAAGCGTCTGTTGAGCAAACGGGAGTATCTATTCATTCAACGTCAGATTCTGAGCCCGACACGCTTGGTGCCCACCATTCGGCAGAGTGGAGGCATTCGAAAACTGGTGTGGATTGGCACAATCAAGGGGCGTCGCCGCAGGATGCAGATTCTTTACTACTACCGAATGGTTGTACGTGAAAAGAATCCAGGGTTGCGCGCTGAAGAGAGGGGTGCCGGTTTGGGACTATTGGATTCGTCTCAAAGCCCGATTGGAATCGTCGGAGATTCCGAAGCCGATGAATGCGAGGTGATGGAGCAGATCACACTGCTGCATATCTGCCAGCTTCGGGGGTCTCAGGGATTGACACTGGAACAGGTTCGTCGGCTCCGGGCGGCTGTCCGGAACGAGCTCGACAAGTTCAAGTAGGTGCCTCGGTATTTGCTCAAAAAGGCACGGGAATGAAGAATGGCAGAACGTCCGCTGCCCGGCAGATGTCGAGCTAAACAGGTAGTTGATCAGGCAGCGAGACTGGCAGGAAAGTAGCCAGGCAGACAGTCCGGAAGCCACACAGAGAACTCGGGAAGGCCAGCTGAATGAATCGAAATGGAATCAGAATTTCATGAAAAGGACATGAAAAGGAGAGGTCGACGCATGGCAGAAGCAGAAGTACAGGATGTATTGGAGAGTATTCACGAGGCGGGGCAGATCTGGCGCGGAGAGCGGGAGGCGGCAGAGCGGGTTGTTATCGAGGATCCGGATGTGGTTTCGATTCGCCGGTCCTATGAAATGACCCAGATGGAGTTTTCCACGTTATTGGGAGTGAACGTTGGCACGTTGAGAAACTGGGAGCAGGGGAGGCGGGTACCACAGGGACCGGTTCGGGTGCTCCTTTGCATTGCCGAGGAGCATCCACGCGTCATGCTGAAAACGCTCGGCCGATAGAGGAAGGGCGAATTTCGGCCGGAAAACTGGCGAGTTCCGGAAACAAACCGGCCGGCGGGCAAGAAAACCGCCTATTTCTTCGGCTTGTCCTTGATCTTGTTGTTCGTCTCTTTTCGCTTCTCGCACGTTTCCTTGTCTTTGCACTCGCCGAAGAGGTGGAGGGAGTGGCCCGTGATGTTGACGTCGTGGATCTCCTCCATCATCTTCTGGATCTCGAGAATCCGCGGGTCACAGAATTCAATGACGTTTCCACATTCCCGGCAGATCATGTGGTCGTGCTGCTGGTAGGCATAGGCCCGTTCGTAGAAATACTGGTTTTTACCGAACTGTTGGCGAAGCACGAGTCCGCATTCGACCAGCAGGTCGAGCGTGTTGTAGACGGTCGCCCGGGAGACGCGCGTTCCAGCCGTCTTCATGTGGAAGTAGATGTCGTCTGCGTCAAAGTGGCCGTCGGATTGGTAGATCTCTTCCAGGACCATGAACCGTTCGGGCGTCTGCCGCTGGTTCTGCTCTTTGAGGTAGGTCCGGAAAATCTCCTTGACCAGTGAAATCGTCTCTTCTTGTGCCGGATGTGCCATAATAGTTCAAGTTTGGCGGTTTAACCGTCGAATGTCCAGTCCGCAAACGGATTCGGGCAGGAGACCGTAGCCGGTAATCCAACACCCCGGATCATGAATCCAGGTCCCCATCCCGACTTCGCCGGTTGTCTCGCCCAGGCCAGGTCGTCAGCTTTGGGCGTTCTCGCCACCTTCTTCACTTGTCGGTGGTTCCGACGAATCATCCATCCGGGCGGCCCGGAAGGATTTGATTCCCAAAATCAGAAAGAAGATGCAAAGCAGGGCCATCAGCGACTGCGAAAAGGCGGCTGCCGGTCGCTCGATCGGGGCTCCACCCAGTGCTCCGAAAACGGAGATGAGTCCGCCGAAAGATCCAGCCAGTCCCAGGATTGCCAACAGAAGCGCTGCATGCATGGCATGCTTTCGCATCGACTCGTTTTTCTCTCCCCACATGCCGAGGCCGTAGAAGACCACGCCGAAGAAGGAGGGGATCAATGCCGTGAAGCTCACAGCCGAGGTGGCAATATAGGAGATCACTCCGAGGAGGATCAGCACGAGTCCAATGGTTTTAGTGATTTTGGGCATGGTCATAACCAATTGTTGTTCAAATTAGCGTCGTTCTTGTCGGTATTGTCAGTATAGTCGCTTAAGCCGACTGAGTCGTTCGCGTCGTTATTGCCGGCATAGTCGGCAGTATCCTTAAAGCCGTTAAAGCCCGTATAGCCGCGGCAATCACTAGAGTCGTTTCATCCGCCGGAGTACGCGTTCGAGCGCATCGACAAACGTGTCGGCATCTTCCAAACGGCTCATTCGACCCAGACTCACCCGCATGCTGGCGTTCGCCTCGTGCGGTTCGAGCCCCACAGCCGTGAGTACGTGAGAGGGTTCGACGGCACCCGAGGTGCAGGCCGATCCATTCGACAGGCAGATACCCTCAATATCGAGATTCAACAGCAACATTTCACTATCGATCGGGTCGTCGCTGGTGCATTGGACCTGCAGGTTCAGAATGTGGGGCAATCCGCCCTCTTCAGGGCTGTTCAGCCGGACCATGGACCCGAATCGCGACTCGAGCCCGCTTAAAATCGCCTCCCGAATGGCAATCACATGCGCGCGATCGCTCTCCAGACGGTCGGTGGCCATCTCCAGGGCGTGTTGCAAGGCGACGATGCCGGGGACGTTGACGGTTCCTCCCCGCTGGTTGCGCTCCTGGGATCCGCCCTTCATCCAGGGCTCCCATTCGGCATCCTTCGAAACGAGGAGCGCGCCGACCCCTTTCGGGCCATAAAACTTGTGCGCGCTCAGGCTCATCAGGTCGGGCCGAACCGACGCGTCCCACGAGCCGATATCCAGCTTTCCGACGCTCTGCACGCTGTCGCTGTGGATCGGGACGCCCGCCTCGCGGCAGACGCGTGTGATCTCTTCGATCGGGTTCACGCTTCCCAGCTCGTTGTTCACATGCATCAGCGAGACAAATCCGGTCTCCTCGCGAAGCGCCTCGCGCACCTGGTCCGGCCGGATCGTACCCTCGGAGCCGGGCGTGAGCCAGCTCACCGTCCACCCCTGGCTCTCCAGAAAAGCGATCGGCTGGAGAACCGCCTTGTGTTCGGCCCGGGAGGTCACAATGTGGGATTTGCCGCGAGCCCGGGCGTGGAAGGCGAGTCCGTGGATGGCCGCGTTGTTGCTCTCCGTGCCTCCGCTCGTAAAGACCACCTCGGGGAGCATGACGCCCAGATTTCGGGCGACCGATTCACGCGCATCCTCCAAAGCGACGCGCGCACGGGTCCCGTACTGGTGGATCGAGCTCGCGTTGCCGAACTGATCCTTCAGCCAGGGAAGCATCGCGTCGAACACCTCCGGATCGACCGGGGTGGTCGCGGCGTAATCAAGATATATGGGGTCGGAGTCGGGCAAAATGAAGTTCTACTTGTCTGTGAGCGATACGACGCCGGGCAGCTCTTTGCCTTCCAGGTACTCGAGGCTCGCTCCACCGCCGGTCGAAACGTGGGAGACCTTCTCTTCGAGGCCCGCCTTTTTGATCGCTGCGGCCGAGTCGCCACCACCGATAATCGTCGTGGCTCCGTCTGCGGTTGCTTCGGCCAGGGCCAGGGCCACGTCAAAGGTTCCCTTGGCGAAGTTGGAGAGCTCGAACACGCCCATCGGCCCGTTCCAGAGAACCGTCTTGGCCGAGCGGATTTTCTCACTATAGATCTCGATGCTCTTCGGGCCGATATCCAGGGCCATCCACCCGTCCTCGATTCCGTCCTCGCCGACGACCTTCCGATCCGCATCGTTGTCAAACGCTTTGGCGACCACCGAGTCGACCGGAAGGAGCAGATCGGTATTCGCCTCGGCCGCCTTCTTCATCAGCTCGCCGGCCAGCTCCACCTTGTCCTCCTCCAGCAGGGATCCGCCAATGGGCAGCCCCTTCGCTTTGTAGAACGTATAGGTCATCCCTCCGCCGATCAAAATGGTGTCCACCTTCGGGAGCAGATTCTCGATCACGCCGATCTTGTCGGAGACCTTCGCCCCGCCCAGAATGGCGACAAACGGGCGAACCGGTTTGTTTACGCTCTCCTCGAGGTACTGAATCTCCTTTTCGAGCAGAAATCCGGTCACGGCCGGCTGCAGGTAGCGGGTGACCCCGGCCACCGAGGCGTGTGCGCGGTGCGAGCTGCCGAACGCGTCATTTACAAAGAGATCCCCGTGGGCGGCCAGCGCTTTGCTGAACCCTTCGTCATTCTCCTTCTCCTCCTTGTGGAACCGTACGTTCTCCAGCAGGACAACCTCGCCGGCCTTCGCAGCGTTGATCGCG
>JBNJFK010000100.1:0-8137 GCA_051746765.1 Bacteroidota bacterium | reverse complement strand
GAATCAGAAAGGCGGCGTCGGGAAGACGACGACGGCCATTAACCTGGCTGCGAGTCTGGCTGCTGTCGAGCATTCGACCCTGCTGATTGATGTGGACCCTCAGAGCAATGCAACAAGTGGGCTGGGTATCGAACCTTCGACCGTATCGGAGTCCATTTATGAAGTAATGGTTGGGGGTATCGCGATTGAAGATGCCGTTCGGAAAACCGAGCTCCCCCATCTCGATTTGGTGCCGTCTCATATCAATTTGGTGGGGGCCGAGATCGAAATGGTCGACCGGTCCGAACGGGAACGGATCATGTTCAAAGCGATCGAATCGATCCGTGAGGCGTACGATTTTGTCATCATCGACTGCCCGCCGTCACTGGGATTGTTGACGATCAACTCGTTAACAGCATCCAATTCGGTCTTGATTCCGGTTCAGTGTGAATATTTCGCACTGGAGGGACTCGGGCAACTGCTCAATACCATCAAGATTGTCCGCCAACACCTGAATCCCGAGCTCGATATTGAAGGGGTTGTATTGACAATGTACGATACACGCACCCGGCTCTCCAATCAGGTGGCCGAAGAGGTGAAGCGCTATTTTGACGAGCGCGTTTTCAAATCCGTCATTGCGCGCAATATCCGACTGGCCGAGGCCCCCAGCTTCGGAAAACCTGCAATCCTGTACGATGCGTCCAGTGTGGGAGCCAAGAACTATCTTTCGTTGGCCCGTGAAGTGGTCAAAAAGAACAAGCAGTTTTTGAAGCAGACGAAACTCGAAGTGTGAGTCGGAATTCGAAAGGAGGGATCAGATGAGTAAAAAAGTATTGGGACGTGGATTGGGGGCCTTCTTTCCCGAGTATCAGGAAGAGGGGCAGCCAAAGAGCTCATCGAAGTCGAACAAGTCCGAGGAGGAGACGCCAACGGCTGTTCCCATGGATCCGGCCAAACGGGTCAATGTGGTTCTTCAGGTTCCGGTGGAGCATATCCGTGCCAACCCGGATCAACCCCGCCGGGAGTTTGCTCCCGATCGGCTCGAAGAGCTCGCAGACTCCATTCGATTGCATGGAATTATTCAACCGGTAACCGTTCGTTATCTCGGTGAGAAACGATTCGAGCTCATTAGTGGAGAACGACGGTTTCGTGCAAGCAAGATGGCCGGACTGAGTGAAATTCCAGCCTACGTTCGGGAAGTTGAGGATAAGGATATTTTGACGCTGGCACTGATTGAAAACATCCAGCGAGAGGATCTCAATCCACTGGAAGTGGCGATGGGGTATCAACGCCTGATGGACGAGATGGAGTACACCCAGGCCGACGTGGCCGACCAAGTAGGGAAAAATCGATCCACAGTAGCCAATATGATGCGATTGCTTCAGCTTCCGGACTTCCTGCAGGCAGGTCTTCGGGACGAAGTGATTCGCACAGGTCATGCTCGTGCTCTGCTGAATATAAAGAGCGAAAAAGATCAGCGTGCACTCTTTGATCAGACCGTCCGTGAAGATCTCTCTGTGCGAGAGGTGGAAGCGCGTGTCCGAAATCTGGAGAAGAAACGGGAGCAGAAACGACAGACTCCCGACCCGACTCCGGATCCGGTCATGGAAGATATTCAGCGTCGCCTGCGACAGCGATTCAGTACGAAAGTGGATGTCAAAACCCGAAAAGATGGAGGGGAGATACGAATCGCATGGTACACGGAAGATGATCTGGACCGTCTGTTGCAACTCTTTGACCAGATTCAGTAGCGGGGGCGTCCGTTGGATGCACCGGCTGATGCTGTTGGGCATATTCTGCCTTGTCGGAAATCTCACGATCCTGTCTGCCCAGTCGCGTGTAGTCGGTTCCTCTCTTGATTCCATCAATCATTCGACAGAGGGAAAGATTTCGATATCAAACGACGGGTTCGACCTTGTCGGACGGAACGCATTTTCGACGCGGGCCCGAACCGGATGGCAACCCGATTCCAGTTCTGCATCGACGCCTCAATCGGACTTCCCCGATCCGAATACCGTTCTCTACCGCTCCTTGATGCTGCCGGGATGGGGACAGGTGACAAACGGCCAGTTCTGGAAGGTTCCCCTCATTTACGGTCTGTTTGCAGGCGTTACCCTTTACAATCTGGATTTGACCCGTAAGTACAAAGGGTTTCGTGCAGCCTATTACAACGAAACCAGAGGCGAGGAGAGCGACTTTCGGTTTGGGCCAACCCCGGATTTTGTTCCGAACGGCATCACAGAGGAGCAGATGCGGCGTACCCGGGATCAGCTTCACAATCAACGAGACATGAGCTACCTCTTTTTTGTACTTGCATACGGACTCAACGCCCTTGATGCGTATGTTTATGCACACATGCGAAGTTTTGACGTGTCAGACGACTTGAGTGCACGGGCGACCCTTTCCCCTGTTGTCTCACCGGAAGGTGCGGCACTGGTGAAGTTCCGCGTCGGACTCTTTTCGAGATAGTGATTAAACCGACCAAAAATTGAAACGAAGAGGAACGATAGATGGCAGATCAGACAGATTGGGGCAATGATTCGAGATTTTCAAGTGAAGAGAGTCACGACCTTTGGAGTATTTTCAAGATCATGAGCGAGTTTGTAGACGGGTATGACAAACTGCTTCGGATCGGTCCGTGCATCTCCATCTTCGGGTCTGCACGGTTGAAATCGGGGGACGCTTACTACGAACAAGCGGTGCAAACGGCCGAGTTGATGACCGAAAAGGGGTTTGGAGTCATCACCGGTGGCGGTCCCGGAATCATGGAGGCCGGAAACCGTGGTGCCGTCAATGCAGGTGGGAAGTCGGTCGGTTTGGGGATTCACTTGCCATTTGAACAGGGGATCAATGATTATGTCGATCCCAAATACGAGATCAATTTCAAATACTTTTTTGTCCGGAAGGTGATGTTCGTCAAATATGCACAGGCGTTGATCGTTTTTCCGGGCGGGTTCGGTACACTCGATGAACTGTTTGAATGTTTAACCCTTATTCAAACGCACAAGATTGACCCTATCCCGGTCGTTCTTGTTGGTACAGAGTATTGGAATGGACTCCTGACGTGGTTGAAGGAGAAGTTGGTCGAAGAGGGCTATCTCTCTCCCGAAGATCTGAATCTGTTTCGTGTGACGGATGAGCCAAGTGATGCGGTACATCACGTCTGCAACTTCTACGAGAAGAAGCAGCCGAAACCGAATTTCTCCTTCTAAAGAAGGATGAACCGCCAGTTGAACCGGAAGAACACCAGATTCAGGAGTGATTCTCGATCTCATTCATAATCATCCTGGTCTCGTCGTTCGGAACTTTAGATGCTCAATCGCGTACACAGTTTTGAATCGTCCCAGAGACAAGGAATACCGGGTGCGGTCGGAATTGAATCAGGCTTTTTTGCATTCCGATTCGATAATCTGGATTAATTCATTAATTTCTTCGCGTTTCACATACCGATGCCTGCCCAGAAGGAGGCCGGATTTTTAACCAAAAGACGGATACCATGAAATCGTATCGCACAATGTTGACTTTTGTCGTCACTCTGTTGCTGTCTACTGCAACGGTCGTGACTGATGTTCAAGCACAAAATGAAGCCAGAACCCAGGCTACAGTTGCCTACAACGAGGCTCGAGAGCTCGTGAGTGGCGGCAATTTCGACCAGGGGATCGCTCGTTATATGGAGGCGCTCACTTCGGCCGAATCTGAAGAGTGCGAAGAGTGTGGCGATATCGTCGAATTGGTCGAACGGCAAGTTCCACGAGTCTATTTCTCTCGTGCGAGCAACGCGTTCGACGAATTTCGAAATGATCGAAGTACAGCCGCAGCCGATCAGGCGATTGCGTATTTCGAGGAGGCTGCCGAGATTGCAGCAGAGTACGGTGATGACCAAGTTGCGCAGCAGTCCACACGCGTGATTCCACAGATCCATTACAATAAATCTCTGGCTCAATATCAGCAAGAGGACTTTGATGGAGCGCTGACAAGTCTGGACCGGGCCATTGAGCTCAACGAAAATTATACACTGGCCTATTATCAGCGAGCCATCGTGCTGAACAATAACGGGACATCGCTCGATGACGTGATCTCTGCGTTTGATCAGGCCATTCAAGTGGGCGAGAATGCCGGTGAAGACGATGTTGCGTCTCGGGCTCGTACTCGTGCAGGCGAAGAGCTCCAGTACCGGGGCACGAACGCTCTTGAAGAGGATCAAGTCGGTGAAGCAATCGAACTCTTTACGAGAGCCGAGCAGTATATTCCGGAAGACGCCGATCTTCACTACCGATTTTCAGAGGCGTACAACAATCAAAGTGATCCGGACTCCGCCATTGAGCACGCAGAACAAGCGTTGGAGCTCGAGGATGGAGGCGTGACCGCTCGCGCCAAGATCTACTACGAGCTTGGTCGGGCCTATATGGCTTTGGATCAAGTAAGCAATGCCTGCAGCGCATTTGAAGATGCATCCTACGGTGATTTCGAGGAGCCTGCCCAGTACGAGATTGAGCACAATCTCGAGTGTGAGAACTAAAGAAGCCCGCACAAATTCAGTTTCCGGGAGGCGATCTCTTCCCGATAATCGTGGATGTAACAGAAACCCCGCTAAACGGCGGGGTTTTTTTGTTGGAGTTTGTCTTCTAAAAGTGACAATGGCTATCTTTGCGACTTCATTAGATGTCGCTACGGGGATCCTTGACTGAACGCAAAGAGCGTTGGTCAGGACAGGGTCAACAGGGCTCATCGGTACCTTCACCCAGAATGCCATACCAACGTAAACCTCTCTATGTCTGACAAAACGATTGAACAGCGATCAGTCGATACCATTCGTACCCTCTCCATGGACGCCGTCCAAGCTGCAAATTCCGGACATCCGGGGATGCCGATGGGGATGGCCGATGCAGCTTATGTCCTCTGGACCCGATTTATGAATCACAATCCGGACCATCCGGAGTGGGCCAACCGGGACCGTTTCATCCTCTCTGCTGGTCATGGGTCCATGCTGCTTTACAGCCTGCTTCACTTGACCGGGTACGATCTTTCGCTGGAGGAGATTCGCAATTTCAGACAGCTACACAGCATTACACCCGGACACCCAGAAGTTGGAATGACCCCGGGGGTGGAGACCACCACAGGCCCGCTTGGGCAGGGGTTTTCGACCGGAATCGGGATGGCCATGGCGCAAGCTCATCTGGCGGCACGGTTCAACCCGAAAGTAGACGGGCTGGTCGACCACTATATTTACGCCATTGTCAGTGACGGAGATTTGATGGAGGGGATGACGCACGAGTCGGCCTCCATGGCGGGACACCTGAAACTTGGAAAATTGATCTATTTATACGACTCGAACCGGATCTCGATCGACGGGTCGACGGATCTGGCATTTACGGAGAATGTGGCTGCCCGATTCGATGCGTATGGATGGCACACAATCGAGGTGGATGGTCACGATCGGGAGGCGATTACAGAAGCCATCGAAGCGTCACAAGCGGAATCGGAACGCCCGTCACTGGTCATTTGTCGAACCCATATCGGATTTGGAAGCCCAAACAAACAGGGTTCGGCCAGCTCGCACGGGGCACCTCTGGGGGAAGAGGAGATTCGATTGACCAAAGAGCGTCTGGGAGAAGATCCGGAGAAGTCATTCCACATTCCCGAGGAAGTCGAAGCTCACATGCGGGAAGCACGAGTGAAGGGGAAGGAGGCGGAGGACGACTGGAAGGAGAAACTACAGACTCTTAAATCCAGAGACCCCGACGCGTGGCAAGAGTTTCAGGATCGGCTGGAGCGAAACCTCCCGAAAATCGAAGAGATCCTGCCGGTGTTTGAGGCAGACGAGAAGGGGTTGGCAACACGTGCATCTTCCGGAAAAGTACTCCAGGCCCTCGCGTCCAAAGTGCCCCATCTGTTGGGAGGATCGGCCGACCTGGCCGGGAGCAACAAGACGGCCATGGATGGAGAAGGCGTTTTTCAGGCCGGCTCGTATGACGGACGAAACATTCACTATGGTGTGCGTGAACACGCCATGGGCGCGGCCATGAACGGGATGGCTCTTCATGGAGGGGTGATTCCGTTCGGTGGAACATTTTTGATCTTTTCCGATTACTGTCGTCCGGCGATCCGGGTCGGGGCTCTTTCCCGGATTCCGGTCATCTACGTCTTCACCCATGACAGCATCGGGTTGGGTGAAGACGGCCCGACACACCAACCCATTGAGCAGCTCGCGTCTCTTCGGGCGATTCCCAATGTAACCGTCTTGCGACCAGCCGATGCCAACGAAACCGCCTGGGCCTGGAAGGTTGCACTGGAGCGAACGGAAGGGCCGGTCCTCTTGGCTTTGACACGTCAGAATCTGCCAACGTTGGAACGTACCGAGTCCAACGCCGCTTCGCTGACCGAGCGTGGTGCCTATGTGATACGAGAGGCCAATAGCGGAGAGCCGGAATTGCTGTTGCTTTCGACCGGATCCGAACTGCACATCATGTTGGATGCGGCAGACAAGTTGGAGCAGGGCGGTGTTGCGACACGAGTGGTGAGCATGCCGAGTTGGGAACTCTTCCGGGAACAGTCGGAGAGTTATCGTGAATCGGTATTACCATCCGCGGTTCGGCACCGGATCTCCCTGGAGGCGGCATCTACACAGGGCTGGCACGAATGGGTCGGATCTGAGGGTGTGGCGATCGGGTTGAACCGCTTTGGAGAGTCGGCACCATTTGAGGAGCTCTACGAGTACTTCGAGCTAACAGCGGACCGTGTGGTACGGGAAGCAAAATCGCTGCGTTCCTGAACCAGATCTCATGGATGAATCGAGTGAAACAGGGGGGATGTGATGAGTCGAGTGGCTGGATGGCTGTCTCTCTTGTTTCTGTTCGTAGCGATTCCGCTTCAGGCACAGGAGACGAACCGAATACCGAGTGAGGGAATCCAACAGCTCGAAGAGTCCGCTACGGAGGATCCTCCCCGTGATCTGCGTGAACGCCATTTGACGCCGGAACTCCTGGAGTCCGAATTGGGTCGTCGGGCACTGGATCGCTACCGGGAACTCCGGGAGGCGGGGGAGCTGGATCCGCGGATTCGACTCATGGAGGCCACGGAAGGGGACGAAGAGCAGTTTTATGTCCGAAATGTGGAGGAGAGTGAGTCGGGAGATCCGACCTACGACCTGCTCGATTTTCGGTTGGCGCGCGTGGGGACCGGGCTGGACACCGGAGGGCGAGTCGAGATCTGGGTGCAGGTAGAGGAGTTGGCTCCCGATCGAGTCAGTGACGAGGTCCTGGACGACATTCTGCGGGGGTTGGTTGAGGAGACCTCTTCGGCTTCGCTCGACTCCGGTCGGGGAGCCGTCGAGATCATCCGGGATCTCTTTGGTGAGCAGCCGAAGGTTGACGGAACCGGTACGCTCAAGATCATGATTGCCGATATCCAGGATGGATGGACTGAGGAGGGGGACGAACCGTTTATCGCCGGATTTTTTGACCCATTTCACCTCTCTGATGAGTTCGAAGAGAGTAACCAAGCCGACATGCTCTTTATCAACTCCCGACCGGGGATTTATCGTCCCGATACCGGTCAGGTGGGAACGGCGCTCAACACGATGGCGCACGAGCTTCAACACTTGATTCATGCCACTTACGGCGAGCTGTCGGTCTTCCAGAACGAAGGACAGTCCGAGCTGGCCGAACTTCTGACCGGTTTCCCGGCTCGTTCGATGAGCTATCTGAACTCTGCGTCCGAAGTGAGTGGGGATGTCGGCGGATTGCAACGTTGGTTCTACCGGTTTCGAACCCAGCAGAGATCGGCCGTCCTCTACGACTACCAGCGAGCACAACTCATTCACGCCTGGCTGGAGGAGCAGGTGGGGCCCGAAGCAGCAGGATCACTCACGCGTACCGACCAGACACTGGACGATGCGTACGAGGAGGTATTGGAGGGAAGTGGTGTGGATCTCCCCGACTTGCTGAACCGATTCTATCTGGCGGCCTACGGCGTGAATCCGGACGGGTCGTCTGCACCTCCCTTTACTCGGCCTCAGCTCTCCCAGGTATCGGTCTACACTCCGGGTGTGGTCTATGACGCTGTTATCTGGTCGCCTGAAAACGCATTGGAGCGGAAGTTTCCTGCCATGGTAAGGGTATGCTTTTCAAAATTGAAATCATACGCTACCCCAATATTC
>JBNJFK010000099.1:4511-8265 GCA_051746765.1 Bacteroidota bacterium | reverse complement strand
CCGCATCCGGACCGGCGCGGTTCGGGCAGCCGCCGGGGCCGAAGCAGTTTTCCACCCGGAAGCCGTCCGCCGAATTTACCGTACCAGTCTCTTCAGTGATGTACAGATTTGCGTCGAACCAGAGGGCAGCCGTGTGAACATGATTATTCGTGTTCAAGAGCAGCCGCGGCTGGAAGAGTATCATCTGGAGGGGATCAAGCGATCCCATCGACGGGAGCTGGAAGAGCAGATTACGCTGGTTCCCGGTTTCGCTGTAACCACTTCATCAAAACAGCAGGCGATTCAGACCATCAGACGATATTACCAGAACAAGGGGCACTGGTTTATTGAAGTCGAGACGGCCGAAGAGATTTCGGATGACGAGAGGAACCGAAGTACACTCACCTTTAATATCGATCCCGGACAGCGTATCAAGATCGGGCGCATTCGTTTCGAAGGGAACGAGGAATTCAGTGACAAGGATCTCAGAAAGGAGCTCGACACAATCAAAGAGGATACCTTCCTTCGGCTCTTCAAGCGTTTTGTCCATACGGAGGAGGATTACGAGGAGGCGATGACCAACCTTCGAACCTTCTATCGAGAGAATGGATTTCGGGACTTCCGAATCCTGTCGGATTCGGTCTACGTTTACGATCACGATCACTGGATTCGCGGGACGCTGGACCGGGTGGCCGTTGACATTGAAGTGGATGAGGGGCCGCAATACCGTGTGAGAGATATCACGTGGGAAGGCAACAGCGTCTATACGGACGAGGAGCTCACCTCGATGCTTGATTTCAGAAGTGGAGATATCTTCAATCAGACCAAGTTTGAAGAGAATCTCTACATGCGGAAGGATGAGAACGATATTACTAGTAATTACCAGAATGTCGGGTATCTCTTCTTCGAGATCGTACCGGATATTCAGGAAGTAGGGGAGAACGAACTCGATATTCGCTTCGATATTATCGAACGGGAGACGGCAACGGTTCGCGACGTCAGCTTTTCGGGGAACACCAAGACTCACGATGATGTGGTCCGCCGGAATTTGCGAACCATGCCGGGACAGACCTACAGTCGATCGGCCATCATGCGGACGGTACGGGAGTTGAGCACGGTTGGATATTTTAACCCCGAAGGAATTGAACCGAACCTCAATCCTAACCAAGAGGAGCGAACAGTTGATGTAAGTTACCGGATCGACGAATCCCAGAGCACGGACAACTTCGAATTTTCCGGCGGTTTCGGTGGACGTTACATTGGCGTTATTTTGGCGGCAAAAGTCAATTTCAACAACTTTTCCGTTCAACGGATGTTTGAAAAAGGAGGATGGAATCCCATTCCGTCCGGAGACGGACAAAAGTTTTCGCTGGGCGTTCAGGTAACCGGCCGGGGGTATCAGAGTTACAACATGTCATTTCAGGAGCCATGGTTACGTGGACGACCGACATCCGTCGGGTTTCACGCCTCGTACGACATCCTGAACCAGGAGCAGATTGGAAATCAACCACGTGAGCGGAATGAGCTCTTCTCTACCGGAGTAACGGTCGGGCGGCCACAATTGCGATGGCCCGATGACTTTTTCTCCATGCAGACATCGCTCTCCTACCAGCTTTACAACGTGGCAGGGTTCTCAGGAATCTTTCCGGACGGGGATACAAATATTTTGAGTATTACCCATCAGTTCGAACGAAACTCGCTCGACAACTTCATTTCGCCACGTACCGGGTCCAAGTTGTTGATTAGTGGCGAAGTGGCTCCTCCGCTCCCGGGCTTTGCACAGTACTACAAGCTGAAGAGTGAATATCAAAGCCACACGAATATTGCAGGAGACCTGACACTGACTGGAGGAGCCCAATACGGATATATGGGCTATTTCGGAAGTGGAGAGGAGAGTCTCTTTCAACGATTCTTCCTGGGTGGTACAGAGATCCAGCAAAGACAGAGTTTCATTAATGACAACATTGATATGCGTGGCTATCCCGGCGGTGTTACCGGAGTGATATCACCACTGGACGAGAATCGGAATATGATCGGAGGGCGGGTCCTTTCAAAATACTCCCTGGAGCTTCGCTACCCGGCGGTGAGTTCGGAGCAGTTGCAGTTAATTCCGTACCTTTTTGCCGATGCCGGAAACACCTTTCTGCAGCTGAATGATTTTGACCCCTTTGATGTCAAACGTGCCGTTGGATTCGGTGCCCGGCTCTATTTGCCAATTCTCGGACTGGTGGATCTCAGCTATGGATATCGAATGGACGGCACGCCCGCTTCGAATCGGGGTGGCGGGCTGAACGCCGGAGAGTGGGAGTTTCTGTTCAATATCGGTGCCCCCTTCTGATCAATTCCGTGGAACTCATGACTCGTGCATGCTGGATTTGGATCATCTTCTTACCGCTTTTTGCGCAGGAAGTTGGAGCGCAAAATCAACGGACGGGTTATGTCGATTCGGAACGGATTCTGGAACAAATGCCGGAATATCAGGGTATAGAGGAGAGGTTGTCGATTCTCGGGAATCAGTGGCGTGAAGAGGCTCAAGAGATGGAAGTTGAACTTGAACGTCTCGAAAAAGACTTTGAAGAGCGGGGGCTGCTCTACGACGAGGAGCTTCGCTCGGAACAGATGGCTCGTATCGAGAGCTTGAGAGAAGATAGAGAGACGTTCTTGCATCAAAAATTCGGACCCGACGGAGACTACTTCCGGCAGCAAAAAGCACTGCTTGAACCCCTTCAGCAAGAGATTTACCAGGCGATTGACAGGGCGGCCCGCGAGAATGGTTATGACTTCGTGCTGGATCGGGCCGGAGAACCGCGATTGCTCTTTGCACGTGAAGAGTGGGATCTGACCGATGAGGTACTTCAGATATTGGGGATTGACAGATCCAATGAGTCGGAATTAAGAAATTGAGTCGCTTTTTACTAACTTTGCCTGCTATAAATTCAGAACGAGGTGTGAATATGATTCGAAAAGGGCTATTGGTAATGATGTTGGCACTGGCACCGGGGTTGGTCCTCGCTCAGTTGAGTGTCGGTATCATGAATCCGGACGAAGTGATGCAATCCCTTCCGGAGACGGAGGAGGTCCAACAAGAGTTGGATTTATACGGACAGGAATTGGAGGAAGAGTTTGTAAACCGATACTCTGCCTGGATGGACGAAGTGAATGCGTACGAAGAGCAGGTGGAATCCGGATCCCTCTCAGGTGAGGAGCAGAGCGCACTTGAAGAGCAACTTATGGACGAGGAGGAGGAACTTGGCAATCTGGAACGCCGAATCCAGAATCAGCTGCAACAACGACAGGCCGAATTGATTGAGCCGATTATGCAACGGGTAGAGCAGGCGATGCAGGAAGCGGCCATGGAGCATGATCTCGATTTTGTACTGAACAGACAGACCAGCTCCGGAGATCCTTTGATCTATTATGCATCGGATCGAAGTGTGGATATCACCGAAGAGGTTATTGAAAGATTGACATCGAACTAGCATGAATCAACGACAGATGGAGAAGAAGATGAATAGAAAATGGATGATCGGACTGTTTCTACTGATGTTCGCCCTGATGTTGGCCCCGGACCGGAGTCAGGCTCAGGACATGAAGATCGGGTATGTCGAACCCAGAGCAATTTTGGATCGAATGCCGGAGATGCGTGCTGTCGAACAGCGGATGCAGAATTTTGTTGAGCGTAAGCGTCAGGAGTTGACCGACCAGGAAGGGGAACTCCAGCAAGAGCTGGAAGCATTCCAGCAGAAGATCGGTGTCATTTCCGATAACGCGAGAG
>JBNJFK010000099.1:0-4501 GCA_051746765.1 Bacteroidota bacterium | reverse complement strand
CGGGAAGAAGAGCGGCTGGGCGAGATGCAGTTTGAGCTTCAACAGTCCCAGAATCAGGTTCGTCAGGAGATTCAACAGCGTCAAGCCGAGCTGATGTCCCCATTACTGGAACAGGTGCAGGAGTCGATTGACGCCGTTGCCGAAGAGAAAGGTCTTGACTATATCCTCAATACAACGACGTCCACCGGGGATGTCGTTATTCTCTATGTAAAAGAGGAGATCCGTGAAGAAGCGGACATCACTGAAGCGGTGATGGAACATCTCGGGCTCTGACAGATCAACTCTGCTTGTGATGCTCGCGTTCGAACGCAAGCTGTGGACGGATGGATTTGGTCGGGTCATGGGACTCGATGAAGTCGGCCGGGGGTGTCTTGCCGGTCCGGTGGTTGCAGCCGGTGTAATTCTGGACCCGGATGGAGATCACAAGGAGTATCGGGACAGCAAAACCCTCTCTGCTCCGGAGAGGGAACGGCTGGCACTAAAGGTTCGGGAAGAGGCACTCTATTCGGTGATCATCGAGAACCCGCCAACCCGGATTGATGAAATCAACATCCTGAACGCTTCTCTCGAGGCGATGGTTCGCTGCAGTGAATCCGGAGGTGAACCGGACTATCTGTTGGTGGACGGAAATCGTTATCCTGCGTCACTCGTTCCCTTCGAGTGTCTTGTCAAGGGGGACAACAGGTCTGCTTCGATTGCGGCAGCTTCCATTCTGGCAAAGGTCTATCGGGATCATCTCATGCAGGATCTGCATCCGAAATACCCCTGTTTTGGTTGGGAGAGGAACGTTGGATATCCGACAAAGCAGCATCGGGAGGCACTCCTCGAATTCGGTTTCACCGAACACCATCGGCATTCGTTCCGGTTGGGAACGAACCGCCCGTATACGAAACCCGAAGATTCGTCATTGTAGCACGTTTTTCGGATGGAAGTGGACAAAAAAAAGCAGTTCCGCTTCACCGGAACTGCTTTGATCGATTTACTGAACGCTTCGATGAAGTACATTCTTATTGAGGCTGCCGGACCGTGTTGGAGTCGAATATGGCGGCAGTTTGGGCAAGCGCCCGACCGTTGAGTATCGCACCTGTATTCAGTGTGATTCCGGTCATCGACAGGATGATTCCTTCAAATTCTGCTCCTGTATCGATGGTGACTTCACCGGCTACCTGCCAAAAGACATTCTCCGCCAGAGCACCGTCTGCAAGAGTGATTTTGACGTCCGAACTCATGGTCAGATTCTCTGCGATCTGAAAGATCCATACATCATCTGCACTTCCCGAGAGCGTGAGGTCGGATTCAATCAGGACTGTATTGCTCCATTTGTACAACCCCGGTGTAAGTGTTCTTCCACCAATTTCCCCGGTATAGAGCTCCACAAAGTCGGGGGTGGTTCGTCCAGCTGCATCGGTGTATGCCGTGGTCATGTCATCGGTGGCTGTAGTGAGGTTCTCAGGGGTCGGATCCGTCATGTCTGCTGCATACATTCGACCGGTTACCTGGTCGGAAGTGGAGTATCCCGTTGCAGCAGTTTGAGAGAATCCGGTATAAAAAGATTCAGCAGCAGGGCTTAACCCGAGATCTCCTGTAAATGCGGACGTTGTACTGTTGTTGATCGCAGCTTTGGCCAGTACGACATACCCTCCGGCTGTTCCCAAGTCAACCACGGACAAAGGTTCTGCACTTCCGCCCGTTGTAAAGCTCCAATCGGTGTCTTCATCCATTGGAACATCGTTTGAGCTTTTTGCGCCCGTCGTCAACGTAACGGTATAAACAGTAAGCGCATTCAGGACATTGTCAGCTGTAAATGTTGCGGTTGACTCCGAATAATCAACCGATCCGGCGACGGCTTCATTGTCCCGGGCCACCTTGAACGTCGTAGTGTCCAGTGTTGCCGGAGCCATCTCTTCGTTGAAAGTGATTTCAATTACTTTGTTTCGTTCGATTTCCGTGCCGTCATTAGAAGGGCTGGTCTGGACAACTTCCGGTATGCTGTGATCAGGATCGATGTTTATCCCCGTACCCTGGTCTTCGCACCCGGCGAATATCAAGGGCAGGATGGCTACCAAGTAGCCGGTCTTCTTGAATTGATCAATAATTTTCATATGAATTGGTTTTACCAGATCAGACTGGAATGATGTGAAATTATTATCACGTGCATAAGATTCACTATTGCCAATCCAAATGCATTATATCATCATTTATCAAAATTATATATATCAAGGAAGTTCAAAACTTTGAACTTTAAATTGAGTTGTAAAAAAATTATATTTTTGTGCAAATGTGCAAGATTTAAGTTCTATTGGTTATCGTTTTTTGAAGATGCCGTAACGAATGCAATGTGCGGTTGACGTACCGACAGCCAACAAATCTTGACATCACGGATACGAAGTTTGTACTATAGAAGAAAAAGAATGGGGACTCCCGTCGAGAGAATAAAATTCAATAACAAGATCAGCCGCGAATTCAGTCAAACGGTCAAGCAGCGGGTGGACGATTATTTTGAGGAGAATAATCTCTCGAAACATGCCAATCTGCAGATGGTAGTGAAGACGGTGCTGTTGCTCACCCTCTTTTTCGGGAGTTATGCGCTGATCATCTCGGGCCAATTCTCTCTGGAAGTGATGTGGTTTCTGAGCTTTTTGATGGGCGTGGGTATGGCCGGCATCGGTTTTTCAGTTTCCCATGACGCTCTTCACGGTGCCTACTCTTCCAACAAACATGTGAATCGTGCGTTGGGATTCACATTCGATCTGCTGGGGGCCAATGGATACATCTGGAAGATTACGCACAATATCATTCATCACACCTATACCAATATTCACGGCCACGACGAAGATTTGGAAGTGGCGGCATTCATTCGGCTCTCACCGCATTCAGAATACAAACCGATTCATCGGGTACAACACATCCTGGCATTTCTTGCTTACAGCCTGGCCTCCTTTTTTTGGGTGCTTGTCAAGGATTACAAGAATTTCTTCAAATCAAATATCGGACCGTATGAAAGCAAGCATCATCCGGTAAGCGAATGGGTTCTCTTGTTTGTTACCAAGGGAATTTACTACACTTACACACTTGTCCTGCCCATGGTCCTGCTGGATATTACCTGGGTTCAACTGCTTATCGGATTCACAACCCTGCATCTGACGGCCGGTCTGATTATGGGGATTATTTTTCAGCTCGCACATGTCGTCGAAGAGACCGACCATCCCTTGCCGGACGAAGAGAATATGATTGATGAGCACTGGATGATTCACGAGATGGTGACGACCAACAATTTTGCTCGAGACAACAAAGCG
This sequence comes from Bacteroidota bacterium, assembly GCA_051746765.1. GTDB lineage: Bacteria > Bacteroidota > Rhodothermia > Balneolales > Balneolaceae > JBBEBE01. Next base: position 1,205 of record JBNJFK010000099.1, on the reverse strand, counting down.
CTGTGCTGGTTTGTTGGCGGTCTCAATTTCCAGATTGAACACCATCTCTTTCCCAGAGTTTGCAGCATCCATTATCCGGCAATAAGTCCGATTGTGGAGAAGACAGCCCGGGAGTTCAATATCCCCTACAATTTGCATGACACCTTCTTCGAAGCCATTGCCTCACACTATCGGACGCTCAAAAAGTTCGGGGATCCGGAATTTACTTATTCCGTCTGATCTTGACGAAACAGATCGGTATGCCGTCTCAATGGCAGCGCAGAATCCATCTTATCTATAGATGCTGAAGGATCGTTTGTAGAGATCAAGGTTCAGACAGATCCCCAAAAGCATGGAGTTGATCAAAAAGGAGGATCCTCCGTAGCTGATGAATGGAAGCGGAAGACCGATAACCGGCATGATAGCCGTAGCGCTTGCGATGTTAATCAGGAAGTGAATAAAGAAAACGGACGCCGTACTGACCATGACCAGTTGGGCAAATGGATATTTGTGTTGCAGTGAGAGCTGAAGAAGACGAATAAAGAGCAGAAGAAACAGGGTGATGGTGATGGATGCTCCCAGAAATCCGAACTCCTCACCGATGACGCAGAAGATGAAATCGGTCCACTGTTCTGGAAGAAAACGGAGTTGTGTCTGGGTTCCCTCCATGAAACCCTTGCCGGTGACTCCTCCGGAACCGATGGCGGTCGTCGCCTGCAGGATGTTCCAACCCGATCCCTGTGGATCCAGATCCGGATTGACGAACGCCTCGATTCTCGCAGACTGGTGAGGTTGTAAAATCTGGTGGAGAAGGATGTCGGTTGACAAGACGGTCACAATTCCGATGACCAGGGCAGCGATCGGGAGAAGTGGTTTTCGGTGAACGAGAAAGAGTAGCAGGGTGAGTGCGACAGCTCCTGCAATGCCCCATTGTATACCGATTACACTCAAATAGCCAACCAGCACAGGGGAGATCACAAATAGTGTGATGCCGTGCGGCAATCCTGCCCAGAATAGCATGAATGGAAGAAGTGCGATAAAGATGACCGATACCCCCATCTCACTCTGAAATAATAGAAGAGTGATCGGCAGAAGAAAGATCAAAATCGTCGTCAAAGTCGTTCGGATATCACTGGCAGAAGTGTTTCTGGAGTGAGTCAGGTAGTTTGCTGCAGCGAGGATCGTGGAAAGCTTCATGATTTCCGCTGTCTGGAGGTTCAGGGGGC
>JBNJFK010000098.1:0-8370 GCA_051746765.1 Bacteroidota bacterium | reverse complement strand
TCACTAAAGATCCCGAACGGGTTCGGAATCGGGAGATTGATGTGATGGATGGCGCAGTCTATTACAATCAGGGGGTCTCTTCCGACCCCCGACTCCCGTTTGGAGGAACAGGACAATCCGGGTATGGCCGTGAACTCTCTCAGGACGGAATTCGTGCATTTGTAAATCGGAAGACGGTTCGTTCGGTTCCGTTATGAGATTCACGTCGAAATTTCTATTCTCTGCAGGACGGGCTTGCTGGTGATCTACCCATCCGGCAATCGGTTGACCCGCCGAGTGATATAACCGCAACAGAGAATAGAGGTCGTACATGGAGTCAGAACAACCGAAACAGAATCCCGGGAGCATCGGTCGTGTGCTCTTTCTCTCATCCGTCGCAGCGATTGGCGGATTTCTGTTTGGCTTTGACAGCGGGGTCATCAACGGAACCGTGGACGCCCTGCAACAAGCGTTTGACTCCGACGCCGTCGGAACGGGATTCAACGTTGCATCGATGCTTCTCGGTTGTGCTGCGGGCGCCTTTTTTGCCGGATCGATGGCGGACAAGTTCGGTCGACGGACGGTCATGATTGTAACCGCGGTGGCGTTTGTGATCAGTGCGTGGGGGTCGGGTGCCGCCTCCACCTCCGGATTTTTTGTCTTCTTTCGTATCCTGGGGGGGCTGGCCGTCGGTGGCGCGAGCATCATTGCACCTGCCTACATCAGCGAGATTGCGCCACCCGCTATTCGTGGTCGTTTGACCTCTCTGCAACAGTTGATGATCGTCATCGGTCTCTTCTGTGCATTTCTGAGCAACTATCTGATTGCCGGAGCGGCGGGAGGATCATCCCTGGAGCTCTGGGCCGGATTCGATGCCTGGCAATGGATGTTCTGGGCCGAGATGGTTCCAGCATCCATCTATTTCATTGCACTGCTCTTTATCCCGGAGTCTCCGCGCTACCTGGTAGCTGCGGACAGGGCAGACGAAGCTGAGACGGTTCTGGCCTCCATGATGCCCCTCGGAAAGGCGAAAGAGTTGGTTGCCCGGATCCGGGAGACTGTTCTGGAGCGCCGGAAACCGAAGCTCTCCGATATTTTCGTCGGAGGGAGTCGACGAGTTCACCCGATTATCTGGGTCGGCATTGCACTCTCCGTACTTCAGCAGTTTACGGGCATCAACGTGGTCTTCTATTACGGGGCGGTTTTATGGCAATCGGCCGGATTTACGGAATCGGATGCCTTGTTGACCAATGTGATCAGTGGGTCGGTCAATATCGCATTCACCTTTGTGGCAATCGCACTGATCGATCGGGTCGGGCGGAAACCACTGTTATTGATGGGTGCCCTTGGGCAGGCCGTAATGTTGGGCCTGCTGGCAATCATCTTTGCAACAGGTGATCTGACAGCGACTGGAGAGCTTCAGTTAAACGAATCACAGGGGCTCTTTGCACTATTTGCGGCCAACGCATACATCGCTTTTTTCGCCTGTACCTGGGGTCCGATTGTATGGGTTCTTTTGGGCGAAATGTTTCCCAATCGATTTCGGGGAGCCGCTCTCGCTGTTTGTGGACTTCTCCACTGGTTGGCCAATTTTTCCATCACTCTCACTTTTCCAATCCTGCTCGCTTCGATCGGGTTGGGCCCGGCATACGGGATCTACGCCATTTTCGGCCTGGTCGCCTGGTTTGTTGTACGAACCTGGGTTCGCGAGACCAAGGGGCTCACGCTGGAAGAGATGACGGAGGAGGTGTAGTCGGTCAGGAGGCAGCGGCGGCCGACTCCTTTCGGTTCACCACTTCGTAGATGAAGTAGGGTGGCAGACAGAGAAGCTCGAATTCTGTGGAATAGTTACCGAAAACCTCCATGACCGGCTTCTTCAGGTGACCGCTCGTTTGATAGGCCAGAAATCGCCCCTCTGGTTTGAGAATGGTCTGTGTCGCTTCGAGCACTTTGATTTTACGATCCTTCTTCAAAAAGGAGAAGGGGATACCGGAGACAACATAGTCGACCTGACCCACTTCGTCCGGTTCAAGATAGTCCACCACATCACCGGCTCGTCCGTGAATGATCCGGGCTCTCGGATCGCGGATGCTGTCACTCAGATGAGCGGCAAAATCTTCGTTGTTTTCGACCATGATCAGCTTGGAGTCGGGCGTCATATTCTCAAGAAAGTAGTGGGAAAAGACACCGTCTCCGGGACCGTATTCCACAATCGTGATATCCCGGTCAAAATCGATATGACTGGATACCCGCCGGACACAACGCTGGGACGTTGGCGTGATCGATGCAACATCGGGATCACGAAGGAAATTTTTGATAAACTTAATCGTACTCATGTCATCGCGGGTCAAAGTTCACCTTTCAGTTGTTCTATCTGGTCTCGAATCCTCGCGGCCTCTTCAAATTCCATGTTCTTCGCAGCATGCATCATGGATTCGGTCAGATATTCGAGAAATTTTTCTTTGCTATCAAACGTAACCTCGCGCATGGCCGGTGCCTTATAGGCGACTCCGTCTTCCCGAATATCGATCACTTCCATCGGCTCGGACAGCTCTTCCCCTTCCGGCAAGAAGCCTCGATTCGAGATCAGGGATGGGTCCACCAGTGGCTTGAGTTCTTTCTTCACGGTTTGTGGTTCGATTCCGTGCTTCTCGTTGTACGCTTTTTGAATCGCCCGGCGTCGTTTGGTCTCCTGAAGAACGGCCTCTATGCTGCGTGTCCGTTTGTCGGCGTAGAGGATCGCTTTTCCGTTGACGTTTCGGGCTGCACGACCGACAATCTGAAAGAGGGATGTCTCCGAACGGAGAAACCCCTCCTTGTCTGCATCCAAAACAGCCACCAAACTCAGCTCCGGAATATCGATCCCTTCCCGAAGCAGATTGATGCCCACCAAAACCTGAAAATCGCCTCGGCGAAATTTGTACAACACTTCGATACGTTCCAGGGCGTCAAGGTCGCTATGCATATAGGCCGAGGGGATGCCGAGATCCTTCAGATACTGGCTCAGTTCCTCACTTAACCGTTTGGTTAGCGTGATGCAGAGAACCCGTTCACCTGTCGCTGCCCGTTTTCGAATCTCGTCGATCAGGTCGTCTACCTGATTTCCAAGCGGTCGAAGTTCAATCTCGGGTTCCATCAACCCGGTGGGTCGAATGATCTGTTCGACCACCACACCATTGGAAGCCTCCAGTTCGTAATCCGAGGGCGTGGCACTGACGAAGATGGTCTGTCGTGCCATGGATTCCCACTCTTCGAATGTGAGTGGTCGGTTGTCCATGGCCGAAGGGAGACGGAATCCATGTTCCACGAGTTCCCGTTTTCGGGAACGGTCTCCACCGTACATGGCCCCAATCTGGGGAATGGTCTGGTGAGACTCATCCACGACCATCAGAAAATCATCCGGGAAGTAGTCGATCAGGCAGTAAGGGCGCTCTCCCTCTTTTCGGTTGCTCAGATAGCGTGAGTAGTTCTCGATACCGGCGCAATAACCCACCTCCTGCATCATCTCGAGATCGAACAGAGTTCGTTGTTCGAGCCGCTTTGCTTCCAAAAACTTCTCTTCGGCCTGGAGGAGATCGATTCGTTCGTCCAGTTCGCGACGAATATGGTCGATCGTTTCGTTCAGCCGGGCCTTGGTCGTAACGTAATGGGAAGCTGGATAGATCGTAAACTGGGAGATCCGCTCATTTACGGTTCCGGTCGTCGGGTCAAAGAGTTCGAGCTCTTCGATTTCGTCTCCCCAAAAGGTGATTCGGAGCGCTTCGTCGGAGTACGCAGGATAGAGATCCACGACATCACCGCGGACGCGGAACGTCCCCCGACTGAACTCCAGATCGTCACGTCGGTAGTGGAGCTCCACCAGATCATAGAGCAACTTGTTACGCGGGATCGCCTCCCCCTGTTCCAGCCGGATAATCAACTTTTCGTATTCAGACGGGGATCCGATCCCGTAGATGCAACTGACCGACGATACAATGATCACATCCCGGCGCCCCGAGAGCAGAGAACTGGTCGCCCGCAGCCGCAGCCGCTGGATCTCTTCGTTAATGGAGAGATCCTTTTCGATATACTTGTCTTGCGAGGAGAGATACGCTTCCGGCTGGTAGTAGTCGTAATAGGAGATGAAAAATTCGACCCGGTTCTCCGGAAAGAAGTCGCTTAACTCTCGATACAGCTGAGCCGCCAGCGTCTTGTTGTGGCTCATGACCAGTGTGGGACGTTCCACCTCATCGATTACGCCGGCAATGGTTCGGGTCTTCCCGGACCCGGTAATCCCGAGCAGCGTCTGGAAGCGGTCACCCTGTCGGATCCCTTCGGTTAGTTCCTGAATGGCTCTGGGTTGGTCCCCTGCCGGAGCCCACGGGGAGTGTAGTTTGAATTTTGACATAAGTCCCAAAATACAAACTGCAGGTGCGGTTTGAAAAAAGTGGTTTGCAAGCAATTCGTGTAGTCTGCTACATTTCTTCCCGAATAGGGATACCTTTCAGGGTCCCCTATCATCAGAACAGGCAACGGATACTACCCACAATGAACGATCAAGAACATCTGAAATCCCAACGAGAAAAGATCGACGACATTGACAATCGTCTTCTCGATCTTCTTCGGGAGCGGAATGACGTGGCGCGGGATGTGGTCCGTCAGAAGGTTCAACGTCGACTTCCCATCTTTGTTGAACGGCGAGAGCAGGAGAAGACACGTGCATTTCGAAAAAAGGCAGAGGAGCGAGGATTGGATCCGGAATGGGCAGAGGATTTTCTCCGCATGATCATGTCCTCTTCGCGAGCCAGCCAGTCCAACATTCAGTTCCCGCGTGCGACCAGCGAGCCAAAATCGATCCTGATCGTCGGGGGTGAAGGCGGAATGGGACGTCTCTATCGATCCATTGCCGAACGAACGGGGCACAATGTCCACTCCATTGACAAGGGAAACTGGTACGAATTGGACCAATATGCAGAGGAACTGGACCTGGTCATTGTTTCGGTTCCGATTCGGGTGACGCTGGGTGTAATCGAGCGGCTAAGCGCCAAAATCGGACCGGAGACGGTACTTGCAGATTTTACCAGCAACAAGACGGAGCCCCTTCAGGCAATGCTGGACCTTCACAACGGACCGGTCGTCGGGCTGCACCCGATGCACGGGCCGGATGTATCGAATCTGTCCAAACAGTTGATGGTGGTCTGTCCGGGTCGCCGGATGGAGCGTGCATCTTGGTTTCTGGAACAGTGCGAGCTTTGGGGAATGCGCCTTCTGGAGGCCGACCCTACGAAGCATGACCACGTCATGCATCTTGTGCAGGGTCTTCGCCACTTCGTTGCCCTTCTGCACGGATCATTCATGAAGAAGTACGACTTGAAGCCGGAGGACATGCTCGACTACTCGAGTCCGATCTACCGGGCCGAACTCATGATGACCGGCCGGATTTTTGCTCAGGATGCCGAACTGTACGCAGATATTGTCCTTTCCAATGAAGAGAGACGGGAGTTGCTGGACTCCTTTTTCGAACACCACCAGAAACTTGCGGAAATGGTGCGAAAAGATGACAAAGAGAGCTTTGTCAAGGAGTTTGAAGGGGTTACCGACTTCTTCGGTTCGTTTGCCAATCAGGCACTGGAAGAGAGCGGATATCTGATTAACAGGTTGGCCGATCGCTTCTCCTGAGTGTGAATATTCTCCCTAAGGTTTGATCGAGATGGAGACCGGCGGTTTCTCTCCTCCTACAGTCTCGAGGGCATCGAGTCCTTGCCGAACCCGTTCGGCAATATCCCGGAACGATGTCGCCGACGGAGAGTCGGGATCCGATATCACGATCGGTTTACCGTTGTCGGAGGCCTGCATGATCGGTTCCCGAAGCGGCACCTCTCCGAGGAACGGGACATCCATCGTCCGGGCCATGTTTCTGGCACCGTGCTTTCCGAAAATGTAGTACTTCTTTTCCGGCATGTCCTCCGGTACGAAATAGGCCATATTTTCGACTACCCCCAGTACCGGTACATTCACCTTGTCAAACATGGCGACACCTTTGCGGACGTCATCAAGTGCGACATTCTGTGGTGTGGAGACGATGACGGCACCCGTCAGCGGGATGGTTTGTACAATTGTCAACTGGATGTCTCCGGTGCCCGGAGGCAGGTCCAGTACCATGTAGTCCAGTTCGCCCCAGCGTACTTCCTGCATGAACTGCTTTACGGCACTGGTGGCCATCGGGCCACGCCAGATCATCGCTTGGTCCGGATCGATCAAAAACCCCATCGAAACAAGATGCACGCCATATTTTTCGATCGGCAGAAGTTTCTTGTCCGTGGTAATGGAAGGGCGTTCCCGAACGTCGAAGAGGGTTGGAATACTCGGTCCGTAGATATCCGTATCCATCAGGCCGACCCGGGCCCCCGTACTTGCCAGTGATACCGCCAGATTGGCGGCAACAGTGGATTTTCCAACGCCTCCTTTGCCGGAAGCGACAGCAATAATATGTTTTACGCCGGGGAGTAACGGAGTCTCTTCGGCAGCTTCTTTCGGTGTTTCTTGACCGGCCTCTTCCCTTCCTTTCGAAAGGTTTACTCCGACCGTAATATCGAGTACGGCTTCGCGATCAACCAATTTCCGGATGGTCTCTTCGCACCGTTTCTTGAGCTCGAGCGCCATCCGGTCATCCTTGGACGGCATCTCGAGAGTGAATGTGATGAATTTCTCCTGTACGACCAGATCCTGAATCATCTCCAGCTGGATCAGGTCTTGCTGCTTTTCCGGGTGCAGAACATGGGCGAGTGCCGTTCGAATCTGCTCTTTCTCAATAGCCATATCGGGGTCATGGGTCTTTTTGTGCGGGTAATGGAACCTTCCAAAACCCGCTTTTTTCGAGACCCCAAGATACGAAAACCGTACACCATTCTTAAGTCGAGACTCTTCCGAACCCTGCCCTTCGGATTGGCTCCAAAGATGTGGAAGAATTTGGTTACATTCCGCCTTTGAGCAGGAACCCCTCTCGGGTCTGCCCATCTTGAATGTCCAATCGAATGAATCGTCTATGTCGGAAGCCACTCCCCTGTTTGCCGAACACGAACGACTGAACGCCAAAATGACTGATTTCGCCGGTTTCCGGATGCCGATCCAGTACTCCGGAATCGTGCAGGAGCACCAGGCTGTCCGTGAACGTGCGGGTCTGTTCGATGTCTCCCACATGGCAGAATTACAAGTGTCCGGTCCCAAAGCGAAAGAGTTTTTGCGATGGATGACTGTGAATGATCCGGAGCGACTCTACCCCGGAAAAGCGCAGTATACCATGATCTGCCGGGAAGACGGGGGGATTCTGGATGATCTTCTGCTCTACTGTCTGAATGAAGAGCTTTTCATGTTGGTCGTGAATGCCTCCAACCGAAAGAAGATCTGGGATCATCTTGTCGCTCACGCCCGGGACCGCTTTCAGAAAGCAGTCGATCTGGCCGACCGGTCCGACCAGACGGCATTGATTGCCATTCAGGGACCAGCGTCTTCGAAAATTCTTTCGACACTTGTCTCTTTCCCTTCCCACAGCCGGTCCCTGGAGTCGATCGGCTCTTTCTCTTTTCAAGTGGGTCGCGTGGCGGGAGAATCGGGCGTACTCGTCTCTGCGACCGGATACACAGGTGAAGACGGATTTGAACTCTACATTGATACGGAACGGAATGATCCGGCCACCATCTGGCGTGCACTGTTGGAAGCGGGGAAACCGGAAGGATTGGAGCCGGCCGGACTGGGAGCGCGCGATACACTTCGCCTGGAAGCTGGCCTTCCACTATACGGAAACGATTTGAGTGAGGAGATTACCCCGATTCAGGCCGGGATGGGATGGGTTGTCAAACTGGATCGGGAGCCGTTCATCGGCTCTGAAGCTCTTCGGGATGAGAAGGAGAGAGGTCCGTCCCGAAAACTGGTCGGCTTTGTAACAGGGGACCCCAAACAGATTCCGAGAGCAGGATATGCGCTATTGGACGAATCCGATACCGAAATCGGGCAGGTTACAAGCGGGACCTCTTCTCCCACGCTTGGGTCGGGAATAGGAATGGGATATCTTCCGGCGGATCGGGCTGTCGCGGGGGAGACGGTCCGGATTGTAATTCGGAAACGGACGGTCGAAGCGACGGTGACCCCCCTGCCGTTTTACAAAAAATCTACGCAGTAGGGAGTATCAGAGAATGACAGCAGGCAGCCGAATGGACGTTTACTCTTCCGTTCATACGTTTCAGGAAGATCAGATTCGGAACAAGGTAATCGTGGTGGTCGATGTACTGAGAGTGTTGAAGAATTGACAAAAGCTATGGAGAAAATGATGGATAGTTACGAATGTTTTGATTCAGAAGAGATAAGAAAGGATTGTGTTGAGAGGTTTAGTGAAGAGGCAGTTGTTCAACAGCT
>JBNJFK010000097.1:0-8395 GCA_051746765.1 Bacteroidota bacterium | reverse complement strand
AGTTTTCCGACTGTACCAACTTTTTGATTCGTTCCGGCGACTCCCCCCTCTTTCTGGGCGCATCGCCCGAACGACTGGTCTCCCTGAACCGCAACCGGATTCACACCGACGGGCTGGCCGGAAGCACGGCCCGCGGTGCCAGCGCCGGGGAAGACGATGCCTTGGGTCAAACCCTCATGAAGAGCCCCAAAGAACGATCCGAGCATCAATACGTAGTACGCGAGATTCTAGATCAACTCCGTCCGTTCACGCGGGAGATTGACCATCCGAAACAGCCCCGACTCAAGAAACTGCACAACGTCCAACACCTGTACACTCCTATTACCGCACAGGCCAACCGGGAGATGAGTGTTCACGATCTGGCCCGAACCCTTCATCCGACCCCGGCTGTCGGAGGTACCCCGCGTATGGTTGCCTTGCAGACACTCACACGCTTTGAACCGTTCGGACGGGGATGGTACAGCGGGCCGATTGGCTGGTCCGATCTTACCGGAAACGGAGAATTTTGTGTCGCCATCCGCAGTGCCCTCATCGACCACACATCGGCCCGTCTCTTCGCCGGCTCCGGCATTGTGGCCGACTCCGATCCCGACCGGGAATGGGAGGAGACCAACATGAAGTTCCGGCCTATTCTGGAGGCACTCAAACCGGTGGAAACCCATGAGCAGTGAGCTCACCGGTGGTAATCTGAATCTGCACTGGACCTCCCGGCTCATCCGTTCGCTTTGGCAACACGGGGTCCGTCGTGCCATCCTTTCGCCCGGTTCCCGCTCTACTCCGCTGGTTCTGGCAACGACTCTCCACCCGGGCTACGACCACTGTACCGTGCTGGATGAACGCTCGGCTGCATTTCAGGCCCTTGGAGAAGCGAAAGCAAGCGGTCGTCCCACACTGCTGATCTGCACCTCCGGTTCGGCCCTGGCCAACTATCTGCCGGCCGTCATCGAAGCGGAACAGGCGGGAATCCCGATGATCCTGCTCACGGCCGATCGCCCGCCTCACCTGCGCGGTACAGGGAGTTCACAAACCATCGATCAACTCCACTTTTTCGGATCTCACACCACCTTTTTCCACGAATTGGGAGAGCCGCGTGCCGATGACTCCAGCCTGAAACGACTCGATCTGCTGGCCGGTCAGGCTCTCTCCTGCGCCACGAATCCGGGCGGCGTGGTCCATCTGAACCTCCCCTTCCGAAAACCGCTCGAACCCGACCGTAAGCAGATGGAGCTCGAACGGGAAAGGAACCGGAAACAGACGGAAAACGGACCACAGACCGCACAAACCTACGGTCTCTCCTGGAACCGGCAACCGGCCGATCCGATGCCGGACGACCTTCTCGATCAAATTCGGACGGCGCGTCACCCCCTGCTTGTTGCCGGGACCGATGCCCCATTCCGGCACATTGGAGAGTGGGTTGCGCGATTGCAGGAGCTTACCGGGCTGCCGGTTCTGGCCGAACCCGGAGCCCCGCTCCCCGACCGTGTCCGGACGGTCGATCGTTTGGAGCCTCTCCTCCGGAACATGATGAACGGCGGCCCCGAACCGGATCTGGTCCTGCGTACCGGCCACACTCCGTACACCCGGGCGATTCTCGATTTTGAAACGTGGCTCGGGGAGCGAACAGAGATCCATACCCGGCACCTGCACACCCGTCAGAACTGGCAGCAGGGAGAGGCGCGAATCGACCGCCGGGACCTCTTGCCGCGACCGCTTCGAATCAGTGACGAGCAAGCCCGAATTCTGGGCAATCCGGGAGACTTGCGCGAGACACGTGAACGATGGATCCGGTGGTGGGAGACCGAAAACGAGAAGGCCGAGCTCTCCTTGTCGGAGACACTTGCGCGTACCCCGGATTTGACCGATCCGGCCGCGGTACGAGCCGTCTGTCTGTCGATCGCTCCCGGAGACCGACTCGTTGTCTCCAACTCGATGACCATACGTGATCTGACACGTGTCCGGCCCGCCTTCCTTCCGGTTGGAGCGATTCGGACCAATCGCGGTGCGGCAGGTATCGACGGGATGCTCTCGACCGCGATCGGACTCGCCCGCGCATCGGGTGACCGGGTGACGCTGTTGACCGGAGATCTGGCCGCACTTCATGACAGCGGTGCCCTTCTGTCACTGGCCGAAAGCAAGCTGCCGCTCCGAATCGTTGTCCTGGAAAATGGCGGAGGAACCATCTTCCGGATGCTGCCGGTCGCCTCGCTTGACAGGAATCTGTTCCACACGCATTTCGAAACTCCGCAACCAACCCGGATTTCCGCACTTGCCGGAGCGCACCGGATCCCGGTACATTCGCTACAAACAGTGGATCGGCTGCAGGAAATCCTCTCTTCGACCATCGACGGTCCGGAATTGATCGAATGCATCACCGACCCGGACCGCTCCATGGAGATTCGATCACTTGTTTGACCATGATTCACGACTACCTCTTCCTGTCGACCGCTGTCGCCCCGATCGGCTCGGGCCGCGGGGGAGGTGTGGAGATGGCGATTCAAACCCTGGCCAAAGGATTTGCCCTGCATGGGCACCACGTCCGGATTCTTGCCCCGGAGGGCTCTCGTCTCTCTGCTCCTCTTCAGACGTGGAACCGGAAACACGGCTCGCCCGTCTCTCTGACGACCGTTTCCGGCGAGTTGCAGGTCGCAGCTCAACAGTATCCCGAACAAGCAGGCGCACAGACCGAACGGCAGTTGGCATCCGTCGACCACCTTCCGGAGATCCCGAACAACGCTTCGGCCCTCGAACGGATGCTCGCCATCGCCTGGCGGGACCAGTCCGGCTATCACCGGATGGTTAACTTTGCCTACGACCGGCTCCCCCTGCGGCTCACCTCCCGATTTACCACCCCGCTTTATCATCTGATCTCGATGGGATCTCTTGACCCTGCATTCGATCGGGAGCTACAGGAAACAGAAAAGAGGACCCCGGGAAGACTCGCCTGCCACACATCCCGTCAGGCGGCCACATTCCCGGATCCGGTGAACCGCGCCCTGCAGATCGTGGGGCTCGGACTTGATCTGGAACAATACCGTTTTCAAGAAAAAGCCGGTACCTGCCTTCTCTGGATGGGTCGTATCGCACCCGAAAAAGGCGTGCATGACGCGATTGAAGCGGCCGAACGGGCCAGCAGACCTCTCCGGTTGGCCGGACCGATCGACGACGAAGCCTACTGGGACGAGCTCTGTTCTCAGTGGCCCGATCTACCAAAGCGGTGGCTCGGTTTTCTACCGACCGATGAGCTTCAGCGCATCATCGGGGAATCCAAAGCACTTCTGATGACCCCCAAATGGGAAGAGGCGTTCGGAATTGTCGCGATCGAGGCACTCGCGTGCGGCACACCTGTTCTCGCCTACAGACGCGGAGGTCCGGCCGATATCATACGTGACGGAGAGACCGGACTTCTCGTTCCACCCGATCGCCCCGATCTTCTGGCCGACGCCATCGACCGAATCGATTCGATTTCACGCGACACCTGCCGGGCCGATGCCGGGGATCGCTGGTCCTTGCAGGCGTGGAGCCGACGATGTGACGCCTGGCTCGAAACCCCGAAATCGAACCCATGATCGCACCTACTCGACATCACAACTGGCATATCGAATTGGTCTCCCGCAATCCGGACCTCCCCTGGATGCTCCTCTTGCACGGTTTTCTCGGCTGTGGCGAGACGCTAAGGCCCCTGGCCCGCCGTCTCGACTCGGACTGCAACCCGCTCCTGATCGATCTTCCGGGACACGGACAGACCCGCAGCGTACGGGACGAACTTCTGCCGAACGGAGAACCGGAAGACGACCCGGTTCCCGGTTTTCAAACCCGCTCACAGATCGAGGATCTTTCGAGTATCCTCGATCGTCTGCAGTGCGGGCCCGTCTGGCTCTACGGTTACAGTATGGGGGGGCGCCTTGCACTTCAGTTGGCAGCATCGTACCCGGATCTGATCAGTGGATTGATCCTGGAGAGCAGTACCGCCGGAATTGTCGACCAGGCGGCTCGACGAGAACGGCAGAATCTGGACCGGCAGCGTGCCGATGCGATTCTGCAGGATCTGACCGGATTTCTCGATAGATGGGAACAGATGCCGCTGTTCAACAGCAGCAGAGGATCCGGGGGGTCCGGCTCGGTGCAGAGATCTGAAACCACGGAAAGATCCGCTCCATCAGAGTTGTGCCCGCTCTCACCGGAGGGGCTGGCGGCCAGCCTGCTCGGGTTTGGAACGGGGCGGATGCCGTCGGTGTGGGAGGCGTTGGAGAGCGTGCGGGTGCCGGTACTGTTGGTGAGCGGGGAGGCGGATTTGAAATTCGTCGACATCCACGAAACGATGGCCCGAAAGATCCCCGACGCCACACACATCGTGGTCAACGGGTCCGGACACCGGGTCCATCGCGACCGACCGGACGACGTGGCCGGCCACATTCTCGATTTTCTTCGGTAAGCCCGGAACGATACGGCCCATTTCCAGAAGAAATGGCTACCTTCTACCAACTTTATCACGATCAAAACATCGATCCCATGGACTGGAGCTACGAAAAAGAGTACACGGATATCACCTACAGAAAAGGCAACGGAATCGCCCGAATCGCCTTCAACCGGCCCAATGTTCGGAACGCGTTCCGTCCCACGACCCTGTTTGAACTTCAGGAGGCTCTCATCGATGCACGGGAAGACAGCTCCATCGGTGTCGTCCTGCTCACCGGAGAGGGACCGGCAGACGACGGTGTGTACGCCTTCTGTTCGGGCGGGGACCAACGTGTCCGTGACAAGAGTGGATACAAGGGTGAAGACGGCGTGGCCCGCCTCAATGTGCTCGATATCCAGCGCATCATCCGGTTTATGTCCAAAGTAGTCATCTGCGTTGTTCCGGGGTGGGCCGTCGGAGGTGGACACAGCCTCCACGTCGTCTGTGATCTCACGCTGGCCAGCAAGGAACACGCCATCTTCAAGCAGACCGATGCCGATGTGGCCAGCTTCGATGGGGGCTACGGTTCGGCCCTTCTCGCTCGTCAGGTAGGTCAGAAACGGGCCCGCGAAATCTTCTTTCTGGGACGCAGCTACTCGGCCGAAGAAGCGTACGAGATGGGAATGGTCAATGCCGTTGTTCCGCACGACGAACTCGAAGAGACCGCCATCGGGTGGGCGAAGGAGATCCTGGGAAAAAGTCCGACGGCCATCCGGATGATCAAATTTGCATTCAATCTGGTCGACGACGGCATGGTGGGCCAGCAGGTCTTCTCCGGAGAAGCGACCCGGCTTGCCTACATGACCGACGAAGCCGAAGAGGGGCGAAATGCCTTTCTCGAAAAACGGAAACCGGACTTCAGCCGTTTTCCCTGGCTTTCACTCTGACAAAAAGAAAGCCCCCGAACCGTCAGTCCGGGGGCTTTTATGTGGTTGATGATCACTGTTCACGTCCGGCTAGCGTCCGGGCGTGAACCGTCAAGTCGGGGCACTGACACGTGGCCCCGGGCCGTGACGTTCGTCGATGCTACTTGATAAAGAGCATTTCACGATAGATCGGCAGAGGCCAGATGTCGTCCGGAACATGTCGCTCCAGATAGTCAACGGCATTCCGGATATCGGTCAATACCGGAATCAGTTTCTGCTGATACTCTTTCGCCTTGCTCTCCACATCGTCCGACTGAATTCCCAGTTGAACCTTTTTGAGTGTTTCGAGCGCCTCACTCAGATCGTTGAGTGCTCCATTGACGATTTTGAGCATCCCTGCGCTCCCTTTCGGATCCAGTCCGAGATCACGGGTCTCCCGAACCGTCGTCGCCAGTTCGTGCACATAGCGGACTGCAGCCGGGAAGATCATGGTTCGGGCCATCGCTTCGGTCGTATCGATCTCGATATTGAGCGTTGTTACATACTGCTCCAACCAGATCTCTTTGCGGGAGTGGACCTCTCGATCGTTGAGCACGCCATACTTGTTAAAGAGCCCGATGTTCTTCTCGTCGGTCAGATGCGGCAGTGCATCGGCGGTCGTCTTCAGGTTCAGAAGCCCTCGTTTTTCAGCCTCCTTCTCCCACTCTTCCGAGTAGCCGTCACCGTTGAAGATGATGTCCCGCGTATCCTTCAAACTGTGCTTGAGCACGGCTGCCAGAGCGCTCTCCAGATCCTCATTTTTCTCCAGTTCACTCTCCAGATCGTCGACAAGTTCTCCGATCGATTCGGCGACCGCTGTGTTCAACACCACGGTCGGGAACGAGATTGACTGGTTCGATCCGGCGGCACGAAATTCGAACTTGTTGCCGGTGAAGGCAAACGGAGAAGTTCGGTTTCGGTCACCCGCATGTTTCGGAATGTCGGGCAGGACCGGAGATCCAAGCCCCAGGAGTCCTCCCTGCTTGGAGGACTTCAGACCGCCATTCAAAAGTTGGGAAACCACATCATCGAGCTGTTCGCCGATAAATGCGGAGAGGATGGCCGGCGGAGCTTCATTGGCTCCCAATCGGTGATCATTTCCGGCACTGGCCACCGAGATTCGAAGCAGATCCTGATGCTTGTAGACCGCCCGGAGCGTCGCTGCAAAGAAGAAGAGGAACGACATGTTGCTGTGGGGATTGTCTCCCGGCTCCAGCAGGTTCTTCCCGTCACTGGTCGAAAGCGACCAGTTCAGGTGTTTTCCGCTCCCGTTCAACCCGTCAAACGGCTTCTCGTGCATGATGCACTCCAGACCGTACTTTCGGGCCATGCTCTTGAGTGTAAGCATGGTCAGCTGCTGGTGATCGGCCGCGATGTTGCAAGTCTCGAAAATCGGAGCCACCTCGTACTGACCCGGAGCTACCTCATTGTGGCGCGTCTTGACCGGAATTCCCAGTCGGTAGAGCTCCCGCTCGGCATCGAGCATGAATGAGAGAACCCGCTCCGGAATGGATCCGAAATAGTGATCATCGAGCTCCTGACCCCGGGGCGGCTTGGCTCCCATCAGGGTTCGGCCCGCCGTCATCAGATCCGGTCGGCGGTAGAAAAACTCCTGATCGACCAGAAAATACTCCTGTTCGGCACCAACGGTCGAAATCACACGTGCCGGACTGTCGCCGAAGTGCTTCAGGGCCCGTTTCGCCTCTTTGTCGATCGCTTCAATGGACCGGAGCAACGGAATCTTGTGATCCAGTGCCTCACCTGTCCAGGAGGCGAATACGGACGGAATCGCCAGATAACGTCCATTCGGGTTGTCGACAAGAAAAACCGGAGACGATGGATCCCACGCGGTATAGCCACGTGCCTCGAAGGTCTGTCTCAGGCCACCACTCGGAAAACTGGAGGCATCCGGCTCTCCCTGAATCAACTCTTTTCCGGAAAACTCGGCAATGGCGCCACCGCCGACGTTGGGAGTGATAAAACTGTCATGCTTTTCAGCGGTAAAACCGGTCATCGGCTGAAACCAGTGGGAGAAGTGGGTTGCTCCCTTCTCGGTCGCCCAATCCTTCATGGCGACAGCCACCGCATCGGCGACGGAGATATCCAGTGGAGCTCCCTCTTGAATTGTCTGACGCAGTGCCTTCCAGGCGCTCTTTGGAAGACGCTCTGCCAAGCCGTCGACCGTCAGGGTGTTCTCACCGAAAATTTCGGTGATGTTCATATTCTTAACTTCACCATTTGCTGCAGGATTCCACGATTTTGCTGCAGAAAGTGGATCGTATCGTCGTGTCAGTTGTTGTGCCATGTCGGGTTCGTTGTATTGTTTTGTTCTGGTTGAACCGCACTAAATATAAGAGCAATCCAAATTCTTACAAAATATTTTTAATCACTTTCATTATTTGCACTTAAAAAGAAAGGACGTGTATCTCTAACCCCGAATATATTTAGTCTTGTTAGCGCTTTCATAGCAGTGTCACTTAATAAATTTCAGTAATACCCCCTCTTTACTGAAAAAATTAAGGAGTTTCCCTTTCGGGTGGATTTCCGCGATCTTCCCGTACAGGCACCCGATCGGGCTCGAATGGCACCGAAACCGGTTGTGATTCGATCGTTAGGGATGATCAATCGCAATGAACCGAAACGTTCACATCCCCATGCTCAACTCCACTACCACCGCGGAACGACCCGACCGACGAACCATCTGGATCGAAGCGGCCCGTCCGCATACCCTGCCGGCTGCCATTGTACCGGTCGTGGTCGGAGGGGCTCTTGCCTGGAGTCACAACTCATTCCATCCGGTTGCAACCGCCATCGCCCTCTTCTGCGCCCTCCTCATTCAGATTGGAACCAACTTCGCCAACGACTACTTCGACTACCAGAAGGGAGCCGATCGCAAGGACCGGATCGGGTTCACCCGTGCGACTGCTTCCGGTTGGGTCACACCCCAAGCGATGTGGAATGCAACACTCCTTGCCATGGGCGTTGCCTTTCTTGCCGGGCTCTGGTTGGTCTGGCATGCCGGATGGGTCATTTT
>JBNJFK010000096.1:0-8400 GCA_051746765.1 Bacteroidota bacterium | reverse complement strand
CCCGTCACATGAACCGGATCCTCTCTATTGATCCGGAGAAACGGGAGGCGTGGGTGCAGCCCGGGGTCATTCGGGATACACTCAACCGGGAAGCAGCCAATCACGGTCTGCAGTTCGGCCCAGACACTTCGACGACCAATCGCTGCATGTTGGGCGGGATGATCGGCACCAACTCGGCCGGGTCCTACTCAATCAAGCATCGAACCACACGGGAGCATGTCAAAGAGATCAACGCCATCCTGAGTGACGGCTCCCTCGTCACGTTCGGCCCGCTCACCCCCGACGAGCTCGAAGCCAAATGCCGGCTCGACACTCTCGAAGGAACCATCTACCGCGAAATGCTCAAGCTGCTACGCGAGAACAGGGAGAAGATCTTCGAGAATTACCCGCACCCCGACATTCTGCGACGAAACACCGGATACGCCCTCGACCGACTCTGCGAAATGGAACCACTGACCGAAGGCGGGCGCCCGTTCAATATGGCCGAACTGCTCTGCGGCAGTGAAGGCACGCTTGCCATGACCGCGGCCGCCCGCGTGAATCTGGTCCCGGTCGAGCCGTATCAGGTCCTCGTCATCGCCCAGTTCGAGGAGCTCTCCGAATCGATGCACGCCTCCGTCGAGGCGGTCAAACACTCCCCGTCGGCTGTCGAACTGGTCGACCGCATCATCCTGGATGCCACAAAGGGCAACCTCGAAATGGCCAAGAATCGCTTCTTCCTGGAGGGAGAGCCCGAGTGTATTCTGATCACTCAGTTTGAAGGAAGCGATCTTGATGAGCTGCGCGAACGTGCCCGGACCTTTGCCAGACGGCTCGAAGAGCAGAAGCTGGGCTATGCCTGGCCGGTACTCGAGAAACCGGAGCGGATGAACCGGGTCTGGGAGCTCCGACGTGCCGGTCTGGGATTGTTGATGGGTTTGGGAAAAGATGCCCGCTCTCCCACCTTCTGCGAGGACACGGCGGTTCGCGTGGAGGACCTGCCCGCCTACGTTGAAGAGTTCAAAAAGCTGCTCGAGAAGTACAATACCACCTGTGTGTTTTACGCCCACGCCTCGGTCGGCGAGCTGCACCTGCGACCGGTCATCGACATCACGACTCAGAAAGGAGTCGACAAAATGAAAGCGATGGCGGCCGATATTGCCGATCTGGTTCGCTCGTTTCGGGGCTCCCTGAGTGGTGAACACGGAGACGGCCGGGCACGTGCGCCCTACATCGAAAAGGTATTGGGAACCGAGATGGTCCCGCTTCTGGAGCGGGTCAAAGAGATCTGGGATCCGGGCTATCTGTTCAATCCGGGGAAGATTGTGAAACCGGCACCGATTGACACCTCCCTTCGGTTTGACGGCAGCTATGAAGAAGTTCGCCTCGATACCGTCTTCAAGTGGCGGAAAGAGGGTGGGTTCGGCCAGGCGATCGAGCAGTGCAACGGAGCAGGTGTCTGCCGGAAACTTCCACAGAGTGGCGGGACCATGTGCCCCTCGTATCACGCCACTCGCGAAGAGAAGGATACCACACGCGGTCGGGCAAATCTCTTTCGCCAACTCTTCGTCGAGCAGCGTCACGAGGCATTCTCCAACGAAGAGATCAAGACCGGCCTGGAGCTCTGTTTGAGTTGCAAGGCGTGCAAGAGTGAGTGCCCGGCAAACGTGGATATGGCCAAGATGAAAGCGGAATTTCTGCATGGCTGGAATCGGGAGAAGGGAACGTCGATGGCGAGCCGTTTCTTTGGTCAGCCGGAGAAACTCTATCCACTCGCCTCCCGGCTGGCGCCCCTGGCCAATGCGGTGATGAAGAGCGGGCCGTTCAAGATTTTGATGCAGGAGATCACCGGTGTGGATGCACGGCGAACCCTGCCCTCCTTTGCCCGGCAGACCTACCGATCCTGGTTTGCCGAGAATCGGGAGAGCTTTCGAAAAGCGGGGGCTCCGCAAGTGGCCCTTCTCGTGGACCCTTTTGTGAATTATCATGAACCGGAGATCGCCCGTTCGGCCACCCGGCTCCTTTCGGAACTGGGGTACGATGTGATTCTCGCGTCGGTCGAAGCGACCGGCCGGCCACAAATCTCTCGCGGATTGCTCGATCAGGCGGTCACTCTCTGTCGTTCGAATTTGGCAGCACTGGCACCCCTGGCCGACGCCGGCATTCCCGTCGTCGGACTCGAGCCATCCGAACTGTTGACCCTGCGCGACGAGTACCTGGATCTGGTCGAAGAAGAGGAGCTCGAGATGGCAAAAAAAGTGGCTGCGAACAGCTATCTCCTTGAAGAATTTCTTCTTCGGACTCGGAAGGAGGACCCGGAACGGATGGCCAAACTACAGGGGGGAGGGAAGGAGATCTCACTGCACGGGCATTGCCATACCAAGTCTTTGGTGGGTAACGAGCCGATGATGGAACTTCTGGAACTCTGCGGCTTTCGGGTCCGGGATCTGAAGACCGGCTGCTGCGGGATGGCGGGAAGTTTTGGTTACGAACGCGACAACTACGAGGTGTCGATGGAGATCGGGGAGCAGATTCTGTTCCCTGCGCTACGCAATGGAGCAGGGAAAACGGAGGTATGTGCACCGGGATTCTCGTGTCGTCACCAAATTGCCGATGGAACCGGCAAGCAGGCACGCCACCCGGCCATCATTCTGGAAGAGGCACTTGCGGTTCACCGTTGATCCAAAAAAGATTCCCGAAGCGGGTTTCATTCGTTTCGGGTGCAGAGATTGGAAAGGGTCGTATGCAGTCCGGTCGCCGTGGAGCGAGGGAGCGACCGGTCAGGAGCGATGGCTCTCGATTAACTCGCGCGCACTCTGGAGTGCGGACTTTGTGATGGTTTCACCACTCATCAAACCGGCCACTTCCTGGATATGCTCCGATTCGCTCAATCGGGTGATGCGCGAGACGGTTCGGCCCGAGTCCTCCTCCTTGTGCACCTGGTAGTGTTGGTCTGCGTGGCTGGCAATCTGTGGCTGGTGGGTGATCGCCAGAATCTGGCAGTGGCGGGAGAGTTGGCGCATCACCTGGCCCACTTTCTCCGAGATGGACCCGCTGATGCCGGTGTCGATCTCGTCAAAGACCATGACCGGCATCTGCTGGTTCCGGGCAAGAATCGATTTGAGAGCCAGCATGACCCGGCTCACCTCTCCGCCCGATGCAATACGGGCCAGCGGTTTGGGAGACTCCCCCTTGTTGGTACTGATTAAAAAAACAGATCGGTCAGCGCCGTCGGCAGTCGCATCGACCGGTTGGCCGTCGATCTCAAGCCATCCCGACTCTTTTCGGATCCACTCGCTCTGCACATCGAATGAAGGATGGGGAATCCCCAGTTCACGAAGGCGGGATTCGATTTCGCGCGCAAGCTCGTTGCCGACCTTCTCGCGTGCGTTTTTCAGTTTTCGTGCCCGGTCGGCCAGATCTTCGACATGCGCAGCGAGTGAAGATTCGAGCTTCTCGATCTGCATGTCGGTTCGATCGGCCTGGTCCAGCTCGTCTCGCAACTGCTCCTGCAACTCCAGCAGGGACGGTAGATCCCGCTGATACTTCTTCTGTAGTTTGTTGAGCTGCGACTGTCGACGCCGGAGCTCTTCGAGCCGCTCCGGATTGAACTCGATCCGACCGCGGTATCGTTCGGCAAACCGGATCGCTTCCTGAATGGAGATACGTGCCGTCCGAAGTTCTCCCCGATAGGTCTCGAATTCCGGTTCCAGTCGGGCCAAATCGTTGACCATCTCCTCCATCTTTGTCAGAAGATCGAGAGCGGCGATTTCGTCTCCTTCACCAATCTCCACGATCCCACTCGCCTTGATGTCGAGCTCTTCGGCATTGTCGAGCCGGCTCATCTCGTGTTCGAGTTCCTCCTCTTCTCCCTCGCGGAGATTGGCTGCTTCCAGCTCCTGAAGCTGAAACCGGTAGAGCTCGCTCTTCTCTTTGAGTGCGTTTTCGCGCGCTTTCAGCTCCCGAATCTCCCGGCGCAGCGCAATCGTCTGTTGATAGCTTTTCCGCCACGCCTCCAGAGGGGAACGTACCGACTCCTGTTGGTCCAGGACCCGTTGATGCTCCTCTTCGCGAAGCAGAAGCTGGTGGTCGTGCTGCCCGTGCAGGTCGACGAGAAAATCGCCGATCTGTTTCATGAGAGAGATGGTGACCGGCGTGTCGTTGACAAAGCCTCGGCTGCCACTCTGTCGAATCTCCCGACGAAGGATGAGCTCGTCTCGCCACTCGATTTCGTTCTCTTCAAGGAGGAGCCGGATTCCCGGGGCTTCCCGGAGACGAAAAATCGCTTCGGCGATTGCCTTGTCGGATCCTTCCCGAATCACGTCGGTATCTGCCCTCTCCCCGAGGATCATGTGGAGAGCACCGATGATGATGGATTTGCCGGCCCCGGTCTGTCCGGTCAGGATCGAGAGACCGGGATGGAAGGCGACATCCAGCTCGTCAATGAGGGCAAAATCCTTGATGTAGAGCGATGTAATCACAGCAGATCACCGTTTGATTGGACAGCAGTGAAGGTACGTGATTCAGATGTGAAAATATAGAGAACCACCGGCCCTCCGGAAGCTCCGTTCGGGTCGGTGGCACTCTCTTTTGGTGAGTCGGAAGACAACGGTAGGAGCATTCCCGGGGGGAATCCTTACGGCAGGTTCTGCTGCGACACACGCCTCTCCGTGAAATTGGTTATCTTTGGAGTCTATGCTGATTGAAAAAGAGCACCCAGAACGTACCGAGTGGCTTCTTGTCGTCCCCGAGGGGCAGAACAAGGAGATCCGACTGGACAAATACATTACATCCTTTATCGAGAACGCCAGCCGGACCAAGGTACAGAAGGCGATCAAGGATGGCCATGTGCTGGTGAACGGCACGTTGGAAAAGGCCTCCTATATCCTCATGCCGAACGACCGGATCGATATTTCGCTGCCCAAACCGCCGCCACCGGAGGTTCGGCCCGAAAAGATGGATCTGGATATCGTATACGAGGATGAGTCGCTCCTGGTGGTGAACAAACCGGCCGGTATGGTCGTCCATCCCGCTTTTGGAAACTGGGACGGAACTCTGGTCAACGGGCTCATGTACCATACACAGGAGGGTCTCTCAGAACCGGAAGCCGACACGATCCGTCCCGGCATTGTTCACCGACTGGACAAGGATACCAGCGGATTGCTGGTCGTCGCCAAAGATGATGGGGTTCACACCGATTTAAGCAAGCAGTTCGCAGAAAAGAGTGTGGATCGAACGTATCAGGCCATTGTGTGGGGGCGGCCTCCGGAAGAGGGGACGATCGATAAATCGGTCGGCCGATCACCACAGGACCGGAAAGTGATGGCGATCCGTCCGGAGGGGAAAGGGAAGTCGGCGGTGACTCATTACCGGGTGCTGGAGGTTTTTGATTATCTTTCTCTTGTGGAGATCCGTCTGGAGACGGGCCGAACCCATCAGATACGCGTTCACATGCAGAGTGAAGGGTACTATGTGTTTGGGGATTCGGTCTATGGCGGGGATTCGGTTCGGTACGGACAGAATACGGGAAGCCGGAAAGCGATGTTTCAACGGCTCTTCAGAGTCCTCTCCCGGCAGGCACTGCACGCCAAAACACTCGGGTTCGACCATCCGGTTCGAAAGGAGCGGGTTCGGTTCGACTCCGAATTACCGGAAGATTTCCGCGAGGTGCTCGAAACACTACGCAAAAACTGCCCGGCAGAATCGGTGGCCGGACGATAATCCAAGCGGTTCGACCCGGGATCCCGGGAGACGAAATTTGAATTGGAATTTGAAAAGAGAAGCATGAGTGAGAAGAGCAACAAAACCAAGCGGATCGAAATTGAAGTCGATCTGGACGAAAAAGAGATCCCGCAGTCAATTCGCTGGGGGGCAGATGACCAATCGGATGGTTCGTCGGTCGATTGTCGGGCGATGATCCTCTCGATGTGGGATCATACCAACAAGGATACGTTGCGACTGGACCTCTGGACTCACAACATGACGGTGGACGAGATGAAGATCTTCTTTCACCAGACACTGGTGACCATGGCCGAAACGCTGGACAAGTCTGTAGCAGATGAACGGATTAGCGGTGACATGAAGGATTTTTGTGACTATTTTGCCGAGCGGATGGAGATCAAACAGAACGGATAACGAGGCGCTTTCCCATGCAATATCTGGATTTTGAACAACCGATCGAAGAGTTGGAAAACAAGATCGAGGAGCTGAACAAGCTTTCTGTCGGAGATGGTGTGCTCAAGCCGGAGATCGACAAACTCCGGAAGAAGGCCGATCAGCTGCGGGAATCGATTTTCGCCAATTTGACTCGCTGGCAGCGGGTGCAGTTGGCCCGACATCCGGACCGCCCCTACACGACCGACTACATCGAGCGGATCACTGACCGGTTTGTGGAGCTCCACGGCGATCGGGCGTTCGGGGATGACAAAGCGATCGTCGGTGGTCTCGGAACAATTGATGGCAAGTCCGTCATGATTATCGGACATCAGAAAGGGCGGGATACCAAGGAACGACAGTACCGGAACTTCGGGATGGCCAATCCGGAGGGATATCGCAAGGCGTATCGATTGATGGAGTTGGCCGAAAAGTTTGGTGTTCCGGTTGTTACACTGCTCGATACACCGGGGGCATTTCCCGGATTGGAAGCCGAAGAGCGGGGACAGGCAGAGGCGATCGCCCGCAACCTGAAGAAGATGGCCACACTCGAAGTACCGATCCTTTCGATTGTCATCGGCGAGGGAGCCAGCGGAGGTGCCATCGGGATCGGGATGGGGAACGAGCTCTACATGATGGAGAACACCTGGTACTCGGTCATCTCTCCGGAAAGTTGCTCCTCGATTCTCTGGAAGACGTGGGACTACAAAGAGCAGGCGGCATCCGAACTGCAGTTGACGGCGGCCGATTTGGAAGAGTTCGGGATTATCGACGGCGTTATCCAGGAACCTTTGGGTGGAGCCCACCGGAACTGGGATCAGACTTCTCAATCGATCAAGAAGGTGATCCTGGACGGGATGAATCGATTGGGCAAGCTCGATGCAGACGCTCTGGTGAATCAGCGAATTGAAAAGTATGTCGCCATGGGACGCTGGAGCGAGCGTGGCGCCTCCTCCTGACCCCCAATCATGATTTCGTTTCCGGACTCCGAACCGATTCAAATCTACCGACACACTCTCCGAAGCCGCTATTCGGAGACGGACAAAATGGGATACGTCTATTACGGTCGTTATCTGGAGTATTTCGAAGAGGCTCGAACCGAGATGATCCGATCCATGGGAGTCCCCTACAGTCGGTTGGAGAATGAAGGTGTGCTTCTTCCGGTGACTGAAGCTGTTCTCGACTACCATGCACCGGTTCACTATGACGAGCCGATGACAATCGAAGTTTTGATCTACGAAAGGCCGACGGTCCGGTTGATCACCTGGTATCGCCTCTACACAGAGCGTCGGGGAGATCCGCATGTATCAGGTCGGGTGTCGCTCGTCTTTGTGGATGCCGGGAGCCGTCGTCCCGTGCGTCCACCTGCATCCTTTTTGGCCCCTTTTGACATCTGAAGGGAGTGGTTTGGAACAGAGGGGGAATCTCTCGATTTTTTCACGATTTGTATGTCAGGCAGCCCGCAGGGTCGTCGATGGAGGCCTGAATCCCGAAACCAGTAATTTGAGTGGAGTGCGATGAGCGAGGAACGAAACAATGACGAGATCGAACAGCCGGAAGTAAACGAATTCGGGAGGGATCCGGGCAATTTCGAACCGGAACCCGAAGAACTGGAGTTGTCTGAAGTTTGGCCCGTTCTGCTTCAGGCGGGAGCTTTGATTGGTCTCTTGAGTTTTACGCTGAATCTCGTATTTGGTTATCTGCAAATCACATCGGAGCCGAGCGGATCCCTGTTGTTGCCGCTCACGGGAGGAATCGGTGTCTTTTTGATCACATGTACCGGTGGGTTCCTGACCATTCGTCAGCTGGGTACAGCGATGGATCTCGTGCTTTCCAGAGGCCGGGCTGCGTTGATCGGGTTTCTGACGGGAGCCGTGATCGTGACGACCAGTGCCCTGCTGAACGAACTCTGGTATCTGCTTGATCCCGACTATACGGACAAGTTGGTTCGAAGCATGGTCGAGACAGTCAAACAGATGGACCTGCCCGACAACAGCCGACAGGATATGATGGATCAGATGGCCGCCGGTGTGGATCGGGTACCCCTCTGGACACAAATTTTCTACGGAACTCCGGTGACAGGCCTTCTCAATCTGGTTTCGGCACTGATCGGAATGCGATGGTATGTGAAAAAGTCCGGAGGAGAGGCGTGACGGAGTCTGTGGAGAAACAAACGGAGCCGGCTCCTGTCCCGGAGCGCCCGGCGTGGGTCGACCGCAGGGGCCTTTCTCATGCCGTTATGGCGATTATCTGGATCCTGACGACACT
>JBNJFK010000095.1:0-8464 GCA_051746765.1 Bacteroidota bacterium | reverse complement strand
GAGAACTCCTGGTGCTGGGACAGATCAAAGTCCGTACGATTGTGAATCCCTTCTACTTCCTGCCAACCAATCGGATACTGATATTGAATGTCTGCAGCAGCGCGGGCGTAGTGCGCCAATTTGTCGTCCGGGTGCGGGGCTGTACGCAGATGCTCCGGCCGGATACCGATCGATTTGTGCCACTCGACTCTTCTCTGCAACCAAGTTTTATACATCTCTTCATCGGTTCCCGGTTGAACGAAATACTGCATCTCCATCTGCTCGAATTCCCGCATGCGAAATACAAATTGACGGGCGACAACTTCATTTCGAAATGCCTTCCCGACCTGTGCGATACCAAACGGAATCTGCTGACGAGATGTATCCATCACATTTTTATAGTTGACAAAAATTCCCTGTGCGGTTTCCGGTCGCAGATAAACGTCACCGGACCCGTCTCCGCTATCCACTGCACCAAAATGGGTTTTGAACATCAAATTAAACTGACGCACATCGGTCCAGTCAAATGCACCGGAATCGGGAGCATGGATCTCTTCTTCCAGGATGATCGTGTGAAGATCCTCACACAGCCCCTTCCTGCTACCTGCCGTATCGAGTTTCTCCTGCAGCTCGGCAGCCTTCTCCTCTTTTCCTTTTGCCTGCAGTGTTGCAATATGCTGCTCAATAACCAGATCGGCCCGATATCGCTTTTTGGATTGCTTGTCATCAATCATCGGATCATTGAATCCGGAAACGTGGCCACTCGCCTCCCATACCCGAGGGTGCATAAAGATCGCCGCATCAATTCCGACAATGTTATCGTGATCCCGGGTCATGCTGTTCCACCAGGTCGACCGGATGTTCCGCTTGAGTTCTGCTCCGAGAGGTCCGTAATCATAGACCGCTCCCAATCCACCGTAGATTTCTGAAGATTGGTAAATAAATCCTCGTGACTTCGAGAGCGATACGATTTTATCCAAACTTTCAAGATGCGTTACAGCCATGGTCATGCGTTCAAATAATTGTTATTCCGTCGAATGAAAACCGACTGCCAGGTGAATCAGGCAGACCGGAAACAAGCCGCAAAGATACAAAAATTGAGACTTTATATAATGTTGTGGTTATCGCTATCTTTCAGGGCTACGCCGGTAATTGTACGATTTTTCGTACGCGGCCGGTTCCCTACGTCACCACCAAACGACAATCAGACACCTTGCCTATTATGACTCGTTTCAATGTCGGTATCCTGGGTGCAACCGGAGCTGTCGGACAGAAATTCATCCGCCTTCTTCAGGAACATCCCTGGTTTGAAATCACTGCACTGGGAGCTTCCAATCGATCAGCTGACAAACCGTACAAGAGAGCCGCGAAATGGGTCGAAACTACCCCGCTTCCAGCCTCAGTTGAAAATCTGACAGTACGCAGCTGTGATCCGGACTTGTTCAAGGATGTCGATTTTGTCTTTTCTGGACTGGACTCTTCCGTTGCCGGCCAGGTAGAATCCGATTTTGCAAACGCCGGCATTCCGGTGATCTCAAATGCAAAAAACTACCGGATGGACGAACATGTCCCCCTACTCGTACCGGAAGTAAACCCTGATCACATTGATCTGATCTCTCACCAGCGTTTCACCGAGGATGGTTCCGGCTGGATTGTGACCAACCCGAATTGTGTCGTGGTCCCCTTGGTCATGGCCCTGAAACCGATTCACGACGCCTTTGGTATCGAGTCGGTCGTCGTCACCTCTATGCAGGCAGTATCCGGAGCCGGATATCCCGGGGTTCCCAGTCTGGACATCATGGGGAATGTGATTCCCTTCATTTCAGATGAAGAGTCAAAAATTGAAACGGAGCCCCTGAAACTATTGGGAAGTCTTGACGGTGACAAGGTTTCTTTCGCAGACTTCCCGGTTCTCGCAACAGCGACCCGGGTTCCGGTCCGAAACGGACACCTGCTTTCGGTATCGGTCTCTCTGAAAAAAAAGCCGGCCGATGCAACCGAGGCAAAAGCAACTTTGACCTCGTGGGAAAGCCCGCTCCACGGTCTCAACTTGCCATCTGCCCCCGAACACCCACTCTTTGTCTATGAAGAGGATTATTATCCACAACCTCTCCTGCAGGCCGATGAAGAGAATGGAATGCGGACAGCTGTCGGACGAGTACGATCCACGGCCGTTCACGACCTCTCGTTTGTCGCCATGGCGCACAATACGGTGCGTGGAGCAGCGGGTGGAGCCATCCTGAACGCCGAACTATTGGTTGCAAAGTCAATTTTAAAACGGGCCTGAGAAGGCCTTGGAAGGTGATTAAAAAAGTTTTTCACTTTTTTTGAATTTTTCGTGTAAGGATCTCTGCCTGCGCCGATCATACGCGCAGAGAACACAGAGATACAACATGATCGGGCGAAAGCCCGTATTGTCCTTCATAAAGGGCCGGGGATGATCTCCTCGGCCCTTTATTTTTGCAGAATTATTGCAGACGGACCGTGATGCCCGCTGAAAGTGCCTGGCTCAATTGTATCCGCCGGGAGAAGTCGTCATCATAGATCAGCTCGAAGCGAAATCCGACATCCACATGTTCATTCACTTTACCGACCAACTCTTGTTTCAGAAACAGGTCGGTCCTCCGGACGGCTCGGTATAGGTTGGTAAACGTCTCCAGCTCAGCTTTGTAGACGATGTCCTGCATCACTTCCTGCTCGTACCGGAATCCAAGCGTCACCCCTGCTTCGACTTTGATGTTGCTACCGGGGTCCAATCCATATCGGGTCGAGAGAGTGGTATCGGCCACAATGGTCTGTTTGAGACCCAGACCTCCTTCGATGGAATAGGACCTGTCCGCAGGAAACCAAGCGACTCCGGTGTTTTGCGTCAGATACCCTGGAGAGAAAAAGTCGGAAATAAGCAGATCGGTTCCATTTTCCCCACCACCGTAATCGAAGCTTTTGGTATACTGGGTTTCCAGATTCAGGTCTCCGAAGTAGCGAAAATCGTTCTCTCCACCGCCTATATCCCAAAGAAACCGGTTCCGGACGGCAATCTCGTCGTCGGTCTTTCGAACGCCCTCCCCTTGAATTCGTGCTTGCCCGTATCGGGATCGCACCCGGAACTCATAGTTGAACGAGTTCCGTTCGTACAGAAGTTGGATCAACGAATTGCTGCTCAGGCTCATTGTACTCACACCCCCCCGCGACCAGTTGGAGTATGCCGCCTGAGAACCACGAAGACCTGCGGACCAGCGCATATCCCAAACACCGCGTGAATTCAGTGAGTCGGAATCGATTCGTTCCGGCTCTTCCAGAAGCGTCTGTGCCTCGATCGAGACGGTGGGCAACAAGCACAAGACGATCCATAATCCAAGCCATCGCATGGCGATCCTCGCTTCTCCACCCGGACGGGGCGAAATTCCCGATTGTCCCTGCACACCTCTGTTACGAATCATCTGTCTGCTTTATGTACGGTATCGGCTTACGGCGCTTCTACTCCTGAAACGTTGTGATGTTCCCTCTCTCTAAAGTATGGAAAGCGACACACCGGCCGACAACACTTGATTCCACTGCAGTGCAGTCGAGTAATCGTCATCGTAGAGGATTTCCAGCCGAAGACTCATATTCAGATAATCGTTGATCCGACCCGTCAATTCGTGAGAAAGGGTAAGATCGCTCCGTCGAATGTGACGATTGAGGTTGGTAAAGCTCTCGAGATATCCCGAATAACCGAGATTCTCCATAATGTCCATCTCCAGACTGATCCCCGTATTTAGCCCGGCCTCGTTGAAGAATGTGGATCCGGGTTCCAGACCGTACCGCTCGGAGAGAGTAGTATCGGATACGAAGGTCTGTTTGAGACCGAGACCGATTTCAACAGCGAACTCATCCCTCGGTATATAGGCCAAACCGGCATTCTGACTAAAGTAAGCCGGTGCCATGAATCGTGAAGTCAACAGATCTTCTCCGTTCTCTCCCTTTCCGTAATCGTATCCTTTGTCGAATTGTGTCTCGAAATTGATGTTGGCGAAGAGTCGGAAATCGACCTCGTCGTCACCCAACTCCTTCAAAAGTCGATTTCGGAACGAGATCCGGTCATCAATTTTCCGGACGCCCTCGTCTTGTATTCGCGACTCTCCGTATCGAGCTCGAATTTGAGTACCATAGGAGAATTGTTCATATCGGTAGAGTGTTGAAAACTGTGATCTAAACACCACGCTCATGTTGTTACTCCCCCCTTTGGACCAATTGGAGTAACTGGACTGTGACCCGTTCAAACCGGCGTCCCACTCTGCCTCCCAGCCATCCAGCTCCTCGTCTGGAACCAGTTCCTCTTGAGCCAATAAAGCTTCCGGGGTCAACGTCATCATGAGTAGAAAAAGAACGAAACCGACGCAAGTGGCCCCGGTAGCGATGCATCTGTTCAAACGTTTCGGATTTCGAAAAAATCGAATCGAGTCACTTGAATTCATCCCGCTGGATCTCCTTTCTGTTGTTAACTTGTCTGATTGTCTTTTCGTATTCATAAGATCGGACGGAGAGAGGGGTCAACCTCCAGGTGTCGAATCCTGCCCGTACCTCTATGGTTAGGAGGCCTGTTCAGCTCCTGTACAGCCGGACGTCTGACTCTGCGCCGTCGAGCGTCACCTCGACATGCTCACGAAGTTTGGTAGAGATTTCCAGACCGGCAAACCGACAAAGAATAGGAAGCCGTCGATGTCCTCGGTCCACAAGTACGGCTACGTGAACTGCATATGCCGCCTCTACCGGAAGCGCCTGAAGAACATTGAAGAGCGTTTCACCAGAAAACAGGACATCATCAACCAGCAGGATCACGGCTCCTTCCGGTACCTTTGGCCAATCCACCGGTCCCACCAGCCGTTTCTCCTCGGTTTGCAACGTAAGACGAAGCGGTTCGCTCTCTCCGGCATCCGTCATGATGGAACCGATCTTCCGGACCAACTGCTCTCCGTTTCGGTTCAACCCGATCAGAAAGACCGGCCTGTCTGCAGCCACTTCCATCATTTGGTAGGCCATTCGATGGAGCGCACGATCCACTCTGGCTGCGTCCATTAAGATCAGTGGCGTATCTCCGGGCATACATTTCTCCTTTGGGTCCAAATTTACCGCTTTCTTGCAGTGGATGAAACCGGAAATCATCGCCTCCGGGTGTCGATAAAAAAATAGAGGGGCTTTCCTTGATTGATTTTAATCTCCTACCTATCTTTGATTTCTGTCTTGGTAAGTCAAATGTCGGCCATTTGTGCCCGGCTCTGACACGTATTATTGCCCGGTCGTCTAATGGCAGGACAGCTGGTTTTGGTCCAGTCAGTGGGGGTTCGAATCCTCCCCGGGCAACTCTGCTAAAAAAGGGTGTCTGATTCAGTCATCCTTTTTGTTTTATCAATCCCTGATGCCAGAATTCATTGGATACTCCGCTCGCAATATTTGCCGGTAGAAGCAATTTGGCCCTCTCTCGTGCAATTGCAGAAAGCTATGGAACGAGCCTTGGTGAGATGACCATCAAATCGTTCTCCGACGGAGAGCTCTATGTAAAGTATGAACAGAGTATACGGGGAGAGGATGTTTACATTATTCAGTCGACCCCTCCACCCGGGGACAATCTGATCGAACTGTTGTTGATGCTCGACGCTGCCAAACGGGCGTCCGTCAAACGTGTGACGGCTGTCATCCCTTATTTCGGGTATGCTCGTCAGGATCGCAAAGACAGGCCCCGCGTATCCATTGCATCGAAGCTGATGGCCAACATTCTGGTAGAAGCGGGTGCCGACCGGATCCTGACAATGGATCTGCACGCCGCCCAAATCCAGGGATTCTTTGACATACCGCTGGATCATCTCTATGCCAGCCGGATTTTTATTGACTATTTTACACAACATCCGATTGATAATCTGGTTGTCGTTGCACCGGATGTCGGCAGTTTGAAAATGGCGCGGTCCTATTCCAAGAAACTGGGAGCCAGCCTCGCATTTATTGACAAACGACGGCCCAAGCAGAATGTGGCCGAAGTGATGAACATTATCGGTGAAGTAAGCGGCAAGAATGTCCTGATCGTGGATGATTTGATCGATACGGCAGGGACCTTGACCAATGCAGCTGTTGCACTGAAGGAGCGGGGAGCGCTCAGTATCCAGGCCACGTGTACACACCCGATTCTTTCGGGGCCGGCTTATCAACGAATTGAAGACTCTCCGATCGATCAGCTGCTGGTGACCGATACGGTTCCGTTGCGCAAGCCGTCTCCAAAGTTCAAGGTACTGAGTGTCGCAGGCATCTTTGCAGAGGCCATTCAACGGATCCATACCAACGATACCATCAGTGCCCTTTTTGATGATTAATTCCTAATACCCTACGAACCATGATCAAGCCGGAAATTGTAAAACTGGAAGGAGTGAAACGGGAGACCGGAAAAGGGTCTACTGCGAAACTTCGAAACGAGAACCGGGTCCCGGCCGTACTGTATGGCCCGAAAATCGACGAAAATATCCACCTGCATGTGGACGAGCTCGAGCTGGAGAAGATCCTGTCTCGAAGCCAGACCAAACTGCAGGACCTGACGGTTGACGGCACCACGTACCGTACACTGCTCAAGCGGGTCGAATTCGATCCGGTAACCGATCGGCCACAACATGCAGACTTCTATCTTCTCGAAGATGGACTTCAAGTCTCGCTCCGAATCCCGATTCGTCTCAAGGGCGCAGCCAAAGGCGTTGTCGACGGAGGCGGTCGTGTTTTCCAGCCGATGCGAATTGTACGGGTCAAAGCGATTCCTGAAGCGATCCCGGCTCAGTTTGACGTGGACATCACTCCTCTCGAAATTGGAGATTCCTTCCACGTCAGCGAATTGGACATGGAAGGAATTACCCTTCTGGACGATCCGGCTCGAACCATTGTGACCATCAGTCCGCCAAAATCCGAAGCACTCTTCACAACAACCATACCGGAAGTTGAAGACGAAGATCTGGATGAAGAGGCCGAAGAGGGTGCAGAGGAAACAGAAGAGACAGAAGGCACCGAAGAGGAAGCGACCGAGGAGTAGTCCTCACGCACTCAACGGGAGAGAATCATGGCGATCATTGCAGGACTTGGCAATCCGGGGGCTGAATACATGGCTACCCGCCACAATGTCGGGTTCGAATTGGTCGACCTGCTCTCGGAACAGTTACGAATCCGAATACGGCCCGCTCAAGGGCCGTTTTTGGTTGGCGAAGGACAGTTCAAAGGAGAACCGGTTCAGCTTGTCAAGCCGCTCACCTTCATGAACCGGAGCGGTACCGCGCTCGCCGAACTTTCCAGACGCTATCATACGCCGCCGGAACAGTGCCTGATCTGTTACGATGATATCCACCTCGATCCAGGTGTGATCCGACTGCGGCCAGGAGGGAGTGCCGGAGGTCATAATGGCCTCGAAGATATCCTGAACAAGCTGCAAACGAGGACGGTACCCCGCTTGCGAATCGGGATTGGAAATAATTTTGATCGTGGTCGTTTATCCGATTATGTTCTGTCTGAATTCAAGCCTCCTGAGCGTCTGCTTGTAGACCAGTCACTTGAACGTGCAGCTGAAGCAGTGATGGTTTTCCTGAAAGCGGGCATCGAGCAGGCGATGAATCAGTTCAACTAATCTGGTCAACCAAAACGACAGTATCATGAGCTCACTCTTCTATCTGATACCAGCTGCAGGTGTGCTGGCTCTCCTATTTACATACTTCAAATCCAGTTGGGTTTCCCGTCAAGATGTCGGCGATGAAAACATGGCCCGAATTGCCGGACATATTGCCGACGGTGCCATGGCTTTTTTGAGAGCCGAATACAAAACACTCTCCTTTTTCGTGATTTTGGTAGCGCTTTTGTTGGCCTGGCAAGGAGCATCAACCTCCTCCTGGATGATCTCTGTAAGCTTTGTTGTGGGTGCCATCTGTTCGGCACTCGCGGGTTTTATCGGAATGAAAGTGGCTACCAAGGCGAACGTCCGAACCACTCAGGCGGCACGAACCAGTCTGGGAAAAGCGCTCAACGTCGCCTTTTCCGGTGGATCCGTCATGGGAATGGCCGTCGTCGGGCTCGGTGTACTCGGACTCTCCATTCTCTTTCTCTTCTTTGGTTCCACCTTCGGTCTTCATGAACAAGGGTCGGCTGCAGACACCGCGGAGGTCCTTGGACTCGTTATTACCGTCTTGACCGGATTTTCTTTCGGAGCCTCTTCCATTGCGCTCTTTGCACGGGTCGGTGGCGGAATCTACACCAAAGCGGCCGACGTCGGAGCCGATCTTGTCGGAAAAGTGGAAGCGGGTATTCCCGAAGACCACCCGCTGAACCCAGCCACAATTGCGGACAATGTGGGTGACAATGTGGGTGACGTTGCAGGGATGGGAGCCGACCTGTTTGAATCGTTTGTCGGGTCCATCATCGGCGCGATGGTACTCGGCGCCGTCTTCTTCACCATCTTCAACGGCACGCCGGACGCTGCGCTCGGCGG
>JBNJFK010000094.1:0-8525 GCA_051746765.1 Bacteroidota bacterium | reverse complement strand
CGATCAAACGCATGAAGCGGGCGCTTGAAGAGTTTATTGTCGAGGGTATACACACGACCATTCCCTATCACCTTCAATTGATGGACGACCCGAACTTCTTGAGTGGCAATTTCAATACCCACTACCTGGAGTCCGAGTTTACTTTTGATCCGAAAAAAGGAGAGTAAATCATGAACATTCCGGAGAATCTTCGGTATACAGATGAACATGAATGGATCGAAGATCTGGGCGACGGTACAGCCCGGATTGGAATTACCGACTTTGCCCAGGGGGAACTCGGGGATATCGTGTTTGTGGAATTGGAGGAGCCTGGATTTACTCTTGAACAGGATGAGCCCTTTGGTACCATTGAAGCGGTCAAAACCGTTTCCGAGCTTTTTTCTCCAGTCGATGGTGAGATACTGGAATGGAACGAAAAGCTTGAAGATGATCCTGAACTTGTCAACCAGGATCCCTACGGAGAGGGCTGGCTGGTCAAGGTCAAATGCACGGATCCTGCACAGATTCAATCACTGTTGTCGGCAGACGACTATTCGGAACGTATTTAATCACCATACCAGAGAGCTTACGTATGCAATCCACTGCCGCACGTCAGGATGAGTGGATCCTGATTCTTGATTTCGGGTCACAATACACTCAACTTATTGCGCGGCGTGTTCGCGAAGTGGGTGTCTACTGCGAGATTCACCCGTTCAATACAGAACCGGATACATTCCGGGACCAACTTCCCGCCGGAATCATTCTCTCCGGAGGTCCAAAAAGTGTCTATGATGTCGACGCTCCCGTATTGAACCCCGAGTGGCTCGGATTGGATCGCCCGGTTCTGGGTATATGCTACGGATTGCAGGCTCTCTCCCACCAATTGAAGCCGGGTAGTGTGGAACGTGCAGACAAGCGGGAATTTGGTCGGGCACGTTTGAAAGTGGATGCAAACGGGGCACTTCTCGACAACCTTTCGACCGATTCCATCGTCTGGATGAGTCACGGTGATCACATTCGGGAGTTGCCGGACGAGTTTGCCATTATCGCACATACAGAGAATGCTCCCGTAGCAGCCGTCCGCCACAAAGAGAAGGCTATTTTCGGTCTGCAGTTTCACCCGGAGGTGGTTCATACCGAAGAAGGAAAAACGATTCTCTCCAATTTTGTTCGGACAATCTGCGGGTGTCACGGAAACTGGACTCCGGCTTCGTTTGTAGAATCTGAAATCGAGTCCATTCGGCAGCAGATTGGAGACGAACGAGTACTCTGTGCTCTTTCCGGAGGAGTTGATTCGACCGTCGTCGCCACACTCATCCACAAAGCAATCGGTGATCAACTGACATGCATCTTTGTCGACAACGGTCTGTTGAGAAAGAATGAGTATTCGACGGTACTCAAAACCTATAAAGATGAGTTGAATCTACCGGTTCGGGGAGTCGACGCCTCCGATCTTTTTTTAGACCGTCTCACCGGTATTCAGGATCCCGAAGAGAAGCGAAAAATCATCGGTAACACTTTCATTGATGTCTTTGACAAGGAAGTACATAATGGATTGGATGTCACTTGGTTGGCACAGGGAACGCTCTACCCCGATGTCATAGAGAGCGTTTCGTTCAAAGGTCCTTCTGCAACCATCAAATCGCACCACAATGTGGGTGGGCTTCCGGAAAAAATGAAACTGAAACTCCTGGAGCCGGTGCGCGAACTTTTCAAAGACGAAGTTCGAAATGTAGGTCGGGAGTTGGGAATTCCGGATGGATTTATCAATCGACACCCATTTCCCGGCCCGGGATTGGGAATTCGAATTCTGGGTGAACTCTCAAGGGATCGGCTGAACCTTCTTCGTGAAGCGGATGATATTTTTATTCAATCACTTCGAGATAAAGGCCTTTACAATTATGTCTGGCAGGCACTTGCTGTTCTTCTTCCGGTACAATCGGTTGGAGTCATGGGAGATGAACGGACCTATGAATTCACCGTGGCGCTCCGAGCCGTTACCAGTATTGACGGAATGACGGCAGATTGGGCACACCTGCCTGTCGATTTTCTTTCGGATGTATCGAACCGAATCATAAATGAAGTACCTGGAATCAACCGCGTGGTCTACGACATAAGCTCCAAGCCACCTGCAACCATCGAATGGGAGTAAGTTGATGACGAGTGTTTGCCGAATCCTACTTCTTTGTACACCCTTCATCTTTTCGATGACGTTGGCGGCACAAGATCGTACATCGGGAATCGATGCGTACGAGGATCAGCGATACGAAGAGGCGCTCGAACAACTGATATCCATCCCGCAACCGGAAGAGCAACTATTTGCGGCAAAAAGTGCCCTGGCTCTCGGCAAGTATGATTTGGCAGCCGATCTTTTGAACTCCCTGACAGAGCACTCCGAATCCCGTTCGCTTCGTGAAGAGATTCATTATACTCTGGCACTGACTCGATTTCGTCAACACGCCCCTCTGTCGGCGCTCCGGTTGCTTTACGATTTAAAAGAGAACGGGAATACCACTATTCGAAATGATGCTTCGACCCGTTATCAGGAAATTATTGACTATTTGAGCCTGAATCAGATCCAACACGGTTTCCGGCAAATGGATCAGATAGGGATCCGGCTAGACTTGATTGAGGCGGGAGCAAAACGTGGCGGTTCAAACATCGGATTGTCCATGATCGAGATCTTGAATCAATCCCCGGCACGTGACGAAGTCGAAGACCGACTTGAGAGTCTCGAATCGAGGGTTCGCTCCATGCCTGCCAATCCCGGCAGATCACAATTCCGGTCGACTCCACCGGAAGGAATGGTGTACCACGTGGGAGTCGCCCTGCCTTCCGGTTCCGATGACCAATCAGAGGAGAATGTCACCCGACAGATGTACTCCGGACTGGTTCTTGCTGCAGAAGAGCACAATCGTACGTCAGAAAACTCAAGGATTCAATTGCGTTTTCGTCCCACTTCGTCGACTCCGGAATCGGCAAGAGAAGCGATGCAGCAATTGATCTGGGAGGATTACAGTGATCTTGTCATTGGGCCCCTGTTTACGGAATCTGCCATCGAACTCTCACAGCTCGCTGAACAGTATGAAATTCCGTTGATTACTCCCCTGGCCAACACGGGACAAATCAACGCGGGTCACCACTTTACATTCCAGCTCAATCCTGCACTCACTCTCCACGGTGAACGGATGGCACAACAAGCCGTAGAGGTGATGGGTCTGGATACCCTGGCAGTTTTCACACAGACCGATCAAATCGGGCGTGAGGCAGCCATCGCGTTTCGACGAGAAGCCGAGCGGTTGGGTGCCTATGTCGCCTGGTTCGTCGAAGAGCCTTACCGCGAACAAGGCTTCGATCTCTCCCCCATTCTGGATCGAATCTTCCCGGATACAGCCGAGGATGCGGATGAGGAATCGGAAGACAACAATAGCGAATCGGTGCCCTCGATTGACGGTGTATATGCACCCTTCTCCGGAGAAGAATCGGAAACGTTGGCTTCCATGCTGCTAACCGAAATGGAAGGTCGGAATCTTCGAATTCCCATTCTGGGATCCCAAATCTGGTCTTCGCTCCGGTATTCTGATGCACAGGATGAACGAATGGCCATACTCTATTCACGTGGATATCGGGCGACGAGTACGGACGAGTCAAGAGAACGGTTCGAGGATGATTTCCAAAACCAATTCGGTTTTGCTCCCAACGAATTTGCTTTTCTGGGATACGATACCGGCACGTTTCTCATCGAGGCTCTGTTGGACGCAGGAAATCCGGATCAATTACACCACACGCTTCGTGCACGGCCCTCTTTTTCCGGTATGATACTGGATGTAGAATTTGATGGTGAACAGATGAATCGTCGGATTCAAATTCTGCCCGTCACCTCGCGGGCTGCCTCCCTTCCGGGTTTGGATTAGTTCTCCCCGGACTCCTCTCCCATTCGGGATTGCTCTTCCAGCCATCTGCGCCAGTCCCGGCTTGCATCCTGATGCTCCTGGTATGTTCGGGTAAACCGGTGTCTCCCTTCGGAAGTTGCAACCATGTAGAGATAGTCATGATCTTCCGGTTCAAATGCAGCTCTCAATGAATGGATATCCGGATTGGTGATGGGTCCCGGTGGGAGTCCGTTGTTTCGGTAGGTATTGTAGGGGTGATCCAAGCGATAGTCGTTGTAATAGAGTCTCCGATGTTCACCAATAGCATACAAAATGGTGGGATCGGCTTGTAGTCTCATGCCGCGTTGCAATCGGTTCAGATAGAGCCCGCTGATGGCCGGCTTCTCGTCATGAGTACCTGCCTCCCACTCCACGATGGAAGCCAGCGTGAGTCGTTCATCCACGGAAAACGACCCTTCATCATTTTGAGGTTCAAATGGCTCGATTCGCTTCTGAAATTCGGCAAGCAGGTGCCGAACCACCTGTTCCGGTTGCCATGTCCAGTAGAGATCGTATTGATCCGGATACATTCGCGCAAAGAGTTCCGAGCCAGTCCACCCATACTCTTGAGCAATCGTCGAGCTGTCTGAAAACATGGCGACAAATTCCGAGGAATCGGCCATCATCTCTTGATCGAGATGAGATGCCAGCTCATTCGGTCGGCTACCGGAAGGAATGGTAACTCTCTTGTGATTCTGAAGACCAAGTGCGAGCCTTGAGAGCATATCTTCATAAGAAACCTCTCCGGAAAATTGATAATATCCGGGCTGAACCCGTCGCCATCCCAGGAGCGATGAAGCCCACAGGAGTTCATCGGGATCATATACGGCATCGACCTCTTCCAACCGGTTCGTAAATTGCTGAACCGTAGACGGCGTTCGAATTTCAAATTCAACAGAATCCGGAAATTGAATGGCATCGGCCTGATATAATCGGTGGGACCTGGACAGGAATACGATGAGAAACAGGAGTACCGTCAGAGTCAGATAACCTGAAGGAGTGGTCCATCGGTCCGGTCGAACAAACTGTTGTGCCATATGATCGGTCGGATTCGGGGTTGTGTCCGAAGAACAAGATAACAGAATTCGGGGAGATGATTCCCGTCGAAAAGGATGGATATCCCTGCGGGTTCTTGCTATATTTTGAGTCTGTTAACACTGAAACCAAACGACTTGTTTCCTGGCTTATTCATCATGAAAAACTTTCGCTTTCTGATTTCTGCCATTCTGTTCGTTGTTTTTCTTCTTCCCGATCTTCTTCATGCACAAGAGGAAAGCTTTCCGGACTCCCTGTCCCTTCTATTGGAACCGATTCAAATCGAGGCCGCACATTCGTCCGTAACGATGGATCGGGCAACGATGTCGGTTTCCACACTCAGACGCTCTCTGGATGATGTTGTGAGTCGTAGAGCATCCACACTGGACGAGCTTACTTTTACACTTCCCGGTATCTGGGTAAGTAATCGGGAGAACCATGCCCTGGGAGAAAGGATGACCATCCGGGGCATGGGGTGGCGATCCCAATTTGGAGTCCGGGGTGTTCAAGTGGTTTTGGATGATATTCCGCTGACAGTGGCAGACGGACAAACCATCATGAATATGGTGGATCCAGCCATGATTCAGTCCATCGAATTGCTCCGGGGTCCATCTGCCACACTTTGGGGCAACAGTAGTGGTGGAGTCCTTTACATGAAAACCCGACCGGGCCCGAATCATCCGTCCCTATTTTTGAGAAGTTACGGTGGATCTCATGGAACCATGAAGCATGAGGCGCGAATTCATGAGCAAGCCGGACCTGTACGATTGGATGCATATGGAAGTTATTTTGATACCGACGGTTATCGTGACTACAGCGCAGCAGAGTTGTGGCGTGGTGGCCTGGCGGCAACGGTTCAACCAGATCGGTATACATCCGTTACCGGCCGACTGGCCTATGCAGGCATGCCGTTTGCACAGCACCCCGGGTCTTTGGGGGCTCAGGATGCCGAACAGGAACCGACCAAAGCGTGGCCGTTTAATGTGAATATGGGGGCCGGGAAAGAGTACGAACAGTGGATGGGATCCCTCCAGATGTTGCGAGAATTCTCTCCGGGAGTTTTGACGGTGACCGGACATGGTGCCTTGCGGGACCTGGAAAATCCACTTCCGGGACCCTACATCATGGTCGATCGCCGAGCCGGCGGAAGTCGTGCAACATGGGCTTTTACGGAGATTCCGTTTGACCTGCAAGTCGGTGCCGAACTCAAATGGCAGCGGGACGAGCGCAGCCAAACGGACAACAACGGTGGAACACCGGACCCGGCTCTCTACATCAGCCAACTGGATCGAGTCTCTAATCAGGCGCTGTTCGCGAAGTCCGTATTCGATCTGGAATCCGTCTCCATCTCTGCCGGTCTTCGGGCAGATCGGATGGCATTCCAATCCGACTCCCTCGATGTTGCCACCGGAGAGGTGATCCCCTACCCGGAGGAAGATCGAATCTTCACGACAGTTAATCCAAGTCTCGGGCTCATCTGGAAACTGGATCGCAGCCGCTTGTTTGCCAATGTGAGTACGTCGTTTGAGTCTCCAACCACCACCGAATTCAAAAACCGTCTTTCACCGGATGGAGTGACGATACTGCCCGGGTTCAACGCAGATCTTGATCCGGAGAGAACCGTTGGAGCAGAAACGGGGATCCGGGGATGGATCTCGGAACAGAACCTGGAGTATGACCTTACATTTTTTACGCAGTTTGTCCGGGATCAAATCATTCAGGAGACAGAAATTGACGGACAGGCGATCTTCAGCAACGGGGGAACTGCCCGGCACCTCGGCCTTGAAGCAGCCATTGCCTACCAACCTGCAAACTGGATGTCTGCCCGTGGCATGATCTCCTGGACCGATGCCCAATTTACGGGTGACGAGCTGGAAGCCCCGTTCAAGGGGAACCAACTTCCGGGTGTGGCACCGTTACGAGCGGGACTCGCACTTGAATGGTTCGCGAATGAGCATACCCTGGGATTGGATATCGAGCATGTCGGCTCCTATTACGCCGACAGTGCAAACAGTGCCGAGAACGATGCCTTTACTCTGCTTCACTCGCGTTGGACCTTCTCGGGTATCGGGTCGTCAGGTTGGACACTTCAACCGTTTGTCTCGGTTCAAAATCTGTTGGACACACGGTACAACACCTCTGTTG
This sequence comes from Bacteroidota bacterium, assembly GCA_051746765.1. Classification (GTDB taxonomy): domain Bacteria; phylum Bacteroidota; class Rhodothermia; order Balneolales; family Balneolaceae; genus JBBEBE01. The sequence goes on along the minus strand of JBNJFK010000094.1, from coordinate 1,434 downwards.
CACTCAACAACGGGTTTGGTCGATTTTACGAACCCGGAGCGGGCCGATCCTTTCAGGCCGGATTGAGTCTCCAGATATGATCTTGCCGGACGTGTTCACAGCCGGAATAACTGAAAGTGGGACGAAACCTGAACAACGACGCAATTTGATAAAAATTGCGAATATAGTTTCAGTTACCTATAATCACGGAATCACGCCTACCGTAAAGTATCTCGGGATGGATGGTGGTCAGTGAAATGTGAATCAAAGTGATCTAGATATGATGAGTGATGAACGTGAAGTAGGCACCGTAAAGTGGTTTCACAACGGAAAGGGGTATGGATTTATCACAAGAGAAGGTGGAGAAGATGTCTTCGTTCACTACTCCGAGATCCAGACTGACGGATTCAAAAAGCTGATTGAAGGTCAGCGAGTGGAGTTCACTGTCGCCGAAGGCGAGAAAGGTCTCCATGCAACCGAGGTTATTGCACTGCAGTAACGAACGTACATCGTTTCGTACGGAACAAAAGCACCTCTCGAAAGAGTGGTGCTTTTTTTGTTTCATCCCCCTGCCCATCTCATCCCCCTGCCCATCTCATCCCCCTGCCCATCTCATCCCCCTGCCCATCAGGGAACGGATACCTGTAACCAGACGTTTTCGAGCAGTGAAGGTGAACGGTTACAAACGAAAATCACATTCTCAATTCAAAAAAATGGCAGACAAAAAACAGACGCTTCCCGAAAATGAAGAGGAGTGGAAACAAAAATTGAGTCGAGAGCAGTATCGAATTCTCCGGGAAAAAGGGACCGAGCGTCCGTTTGAAAATCAATATGTAGATCACAAGGAGGATGGAACCTACCACTGTGCTGCATGTGGGCACCCCCTGTTCAGATCAGAGGACAAGTTCGACTCCGGTACCGGTTGGCCAAGCTATACACGTCCGATCGAGAAGGGTGCGGTACGTTTTGAAGAGGATCACAGTCTGGCCATGGTACGAACCGAAGTCCTCTGCAACCAGTGTGAATCACACCTCGGTCATGTATTTGACGACGGGCCGGAACCAACGGGGCAACGCTACTGCATGAATTCGGCCTCGCTCGATTTCAAAAAATCCGGTTCGACCCCACGTTGAATCGAAACAGCAGTTTTCGGCAGGTGTATTACTCCTGGTGACCTTCCGGAGAAAACCCGAGGATGTACTGAACCAGCATGTCGAGTTCTTGATCCGGAATGCCCGGATTGGCCGGCATGTTGACCGGGCCCCAAGTACCGGATCCACCCTCGGCAATCTTCTTTTTGAGTTGCTCTGAAACATCACTCCCGGCATATCGTTCGGCGATCTCGGTGTACGACGGACCCACCGAACGCTCCTGTTCCGCATGGCACGCTACACATCCATAATCCTCGATCAATCGACCGGCCAACTCCATTTCATCTTCCGGTAGAACATCCAC
>JBNJFK010000093.1:0-8567 GCA_051746765.1 Bacteroidota bacterium | reverse complement strand
TCAACGTCCACTGTTTTATGAGTGGACCCGTTGGAGGAGATCTGCAGATCGGGGCAGCCATCGCGGAGAAGAAGATTGACGTGCTCATCTTCTTCTGGGATCCACTTCAGGCTCAACCTCACGATGTGGACGTAAAGGCGCTCCTTCGAATCGCCGTTGTCTACAACATTCCGGTCGCCTGCTCTCGATCCTCGGCAGACTTTATCATCTCTTCAGGGATGATAAATACCACCTACAAACGGTATATCGTCGATTACAGCAAACGGTTCTCCAGCGAGAATCCATGAAAAACCGACTTTCGACAGCATCCAGTCCCTATCTCCTCCAGCATGCCAACCAGCCTGTGCACTGGCAGAGTTGGACCGATGAGCCGTTCGAGGAGGCGAAGCGACGGGACTGTCCCGTCTTTCTGTCGATCGGATATGCCACCTGTCACTGGTGCCATGTCATGGCACACGAATCGTTTGACGACCCGGATGTTGCCCGGATACTGAACTCTGATTTTGTCTCAGTCAAAGTCGACCGGGAAGAGTTCCCGGATCTGGATCGTGCAGCCATGCAAGTGTGTCAAATGGTTCATGGACGCGGAGGGTGGCCTCTCCATCTGATTTTGACACCCGGGAAACAGCCCTTTTTCGCAGCAACCTATCTCCCGAAAAGGAGCCGGTTCGGCCAGCCCGGACTGATCGAAACACTACAGTCACTGTCGGATCACTGGAAAAAAGAACGGAAACGCGTTCTCAAGGCAGCCGAAGCGATCGAGAGTGGATACCGCTCCCTGATCGATCCGGAACCCGGAGACAAGATTGATCCGAAGCGAATCCGTCAAGCGATCCGTTCCGGGGGGGATTCGTTCGATCCGACGTACGGAGGTTTCGGGGACGCACCCAAGTTCCCGATGGGACACTCCCTTCTCTGCTTCCTGGAGGCAGGAACAACTCAATCCGACAGCGCACTGCGGGTGCGGGCACTTTTTACCATTGAACAGATTGTGAGAGGAGGAATTACGGATCAGCTCGAGGGCGGTATTCACCGCTATGCGACCGACCGGGAATGGCGCCTCCCTCACTTCGAAAAGATGCTCTACGATCAGGCAATTTGGCTCCTGACTGTGAGTGAGGCGTACCGGCATCACGCCTCCCCGTTGCTCCTACAAAACCTGGAACGAACAATCGACTATCTGGAAAGACGATTGTGCTCCCCTGAAGGCGCGTTCTACTGTGGAGAAGATGCCGATAGTGATGGTGAAGAGGGCAGCTTTTACCTCTGGAGAGTTGAAGAAACTGAATCGTCTCTGAACGACAAGCAGCTCGAGCTTTTTCTTCAAACCTACAATGTCTCCCGCAAGGGAAATATCGTCCCGGAAGGCCAGCCCAGCCCGGATGGTCGTAACGTACTCTATCGAACTCCCCTTCCCCCATACAATGACGAGGATCCTCCGATCCATCCAGCATTCCCATCTCCGCCCTGGGAAGATACGCTTCGTACAATCCGTTCACAGCGAACCCGTCCCGATCTGGACGACAAGATTCTGACAGATTGGAATGCTCTGGCCGTCGCCGGGCTCGCCCGATCGGGAGCCATTACCGGGCGTCCGGAATGGATCGAGCGAGCTTGTCGTGTTGCACGTACACTCCAACGGCTTCTGAAAAATGAGAATGGACAATGGTTGCATCGCTATCGAAACGATCATGCCGGAATCGCTGCAACCTCCAACGACTATGCCTCACTGCTTTGGGCTTGGTTGGAACTCTACAAGGCAACATTCGACCCGATGTGGCTTCAAGAGGGTCTGCAACTGGCAGAAGAGTGGGTCGAAAATTTTTCAGACCACCAGACGGGTGCATTCTATCTCTGCAGAAACGGTAACGATCCTCTGTTCGAGAAGCAGAAGCCACTCGACGACGGAGCCCTCCCCTCCTGCAACTCCATTGCCACACATCAATTGATTCATCTCGGGATCCTGACCGGCAATCCCGAGTGGTTGAATCGGGCTCATCAAATACTGGAATGGGCATCAGGGGCTGCCTTCAAGTGGCCGGGCGGACACCTTCACACCCTTCATGCACTTTCCCTCATCCACGAAAGGCACCCGCTGGTTGTCGTAACGGGGGAGGAGAATGCCGATGAGACAAAAAAGATGATTCGCTACATCCACCAATCTCCGGGCCCTGCACGATGGGCATCGCTTCTGACGCCGGACCGACGTGAAGCAATGACGCAGCTGGCTCCCTGGATGGAATCCCTGCCCCGAACGAAGGATACGACCGCCTGGATCTGTTACCAGACCCACTGTGAAGAGAAAATCACCGATTCAGACCAGCTCCGTGAGCGACTCAAGCGCATGGGCTGAACCGGGAGCCCGGTTCAAGTCTACTCGACCGGATCCGGAATAGAGATATCCACCGGAACCACGCGGCCCAACGTGTCGAGCGATTCGCCCAATTCATCGGGATTGCCGACGATAAGTATGATCCACTTGTCTGGGTCGATACGCTCATGTGCCATCGAACGCACCTCTTCCGCTGTTACATCCGGAACCGATTCGAGGAGCTGTTCGGTCCAACGTTCCGGAAGTCCGTCCAGTCGATTCTGCATCAGTTCAAGGAGTTGACTCTCCCGATCCTCATATTCGAAGATCTGTTGATTCACATATCGGTCGACCGCTTCGCTCAGCTCCTCATCCGGAACCGATTCCTCACGAAGGCGGCGAATCTCCTCTTGAACAGCGAGAACGGCATCTACCGTCGTTTCACTTCGGGTCAATGCACCGCTCGCGAAAATACCCGGATAGTGAACCTGATGACCATACGAACCAAACACCGCGTACGCCAATCCTTTTTCACTGCGAACATTCTGGAAAAGGCGACCGGAAAACCCTCCACCGAAAATCTGGTTGAAAAGTTCTTGAGCGGGAAGGTCTTCATCGGACTGGCGCCCTCCGGCATGCCCCAAAAACACCGTACTCTGATTGATGTCCCGTTTTTCAGCCAGATAGACCACCGAGTCAGATTCTTCTACCCTGCGCTCGACGGGTTCGACCCTGACATCCACATCGACCGATTCACCCGACGGCAAACCGGACATCAGATCCTCCAGAACAGAGAGCATTTCGGGCCGATCGAGATCTCCGGAGATCCCGATGTGCAGATTGGGAGCCTGGAAAATTTGTTCATGCAATTCCTGAACCGATGCCCGGTTCAGCCCGTCCAGTGTCTCATAGGTAGGGACCCGCGCCAATACCGACTCCTCTCCGAACAGGAGTTTTCGGAACTCTCTTCTGGCAATTTCGACAGGATCTTCATTTTGGCGGGAGACAGCCGTTTCGGCCTGTACCAACGCTCGCCCCACTTCCGATTCGGGATAACGCGGGCTCTGAATCAGCTCTGTGAGGAGAGGAGCCAGCAACTCCATATCTTCTCGAAGAAACTGGAGACGAATCCGGGTCGTGGTCACTCCCATCGAAACAGAGAGCGTCGCCGCCCGGCCTTCCAGCAGAGTACGAAACTCGTGCGGACCCAGCCGTTCGGTTCCCCCTGCCATGAGCCCCTCCTCCAGCAAACGATCCAGACCGGCTTTCGATGCGGGGACTAAAAACCGCCCTCCCCGGGCGATCAAATTGATGGTTACAAGCGGGAGGGTGCGATCTTCCATGGCGTAGATCGTTGCCCCGTTCTCCAGTACGCGTCGATCAATTTCCGGGAAGGTTACCGGGTTCAATGATGGATAGTCGAGTGACTCCCACGGACGCTCCTGCGCCAGAAGCGATAGAGGCAGGATCAGTAAAAGAACCCCGACCCGGATCGACCGTAGAAATGTCTGTCTGAATGTTGTTGGCAGCTCTTCACTCATCACGACTCATCCTCCGAATCTCGACTCTCGATTCTCCCGACCGTCCGCTGCTCCCGAATCAGGTAGAGTTGAGCCACGCGTTGGATATCCTCCAACGTCACGGCCGATATCTTCTCCAGATCGGTAAACAGTGTTCGCCAATCCCCACTGGACGTATGCGCCTCGGCCAGGGCCATCGCCAGGTCACTGTTGGACTCCATCTCCCGCAGACGGTTGGCCCGCGCATTGGCGATGGCACGATCCAACTCTTCCTGACGAACATCTCCCTGCTTCACTTTTTCGATCTCCTCATCGATCACCGATTCGATTCGATTCAGCGAAATCCCCCGATTGGGAATCGCGAGGGTTAGAAACATGGATGGATATTTGGTCCCGGGGAATCCGTTGAAGGCAGCTACATTCAGGGCAATCCGGTCCTGCTGAACCAATCGTCGATAGAGACGAGAGGTGCGGCCGTCCGATACGATGGATCCCAGGAGACGAAGTGCATGCCAGTCGTCGTGGATACGACTCACCGTGTGGTAACCGGCCAGAAAAAAGGGTTGACCATCCTCGACCATGACAAACCGCCGCTCGCCCCGCTGTTCCGGCTCCTCCGTCACGATTTCGGGCGGGGACTCCCCGCCTGGAATCGAAGAAAGATAACGCTCGGCAAGTCGAAACATTCGCTCTGCATTAACGTCTCCGGATATAACGACGGTCATACGGTCGGGACGGTACCAGGTCTCATAAAACTCCCGCGCGTCGGCAATCGTCGTCGAACGGATATCGGACTCCCAGCCAATAACAGGGTTTCGGTACGGGTGCGCAGAATAGGCGACGCTCAGAAACTCCTCGACCAACCGCCCGACCGGTTGAGAGTCGGTCCGCATTCGACGCTCCTCGAGTACCACCTCTTTCTCGGAATAGAACTCCCGAAAGACCGGATTTTGAAACCGGGCAGCTTCCAAAAGAAACCAGAGCTCGGCCCGGTTTTGTGGAAGACTGTAATAGTACCCGGTCGCATCGGCACTCGTAAAGGCGTTCATTCCGGTCCCCCCCTCTTGCTCCACAATCCGGGAAAACTCGTTATTGACCACAAAAAGAGAGGCCTGCTCTTGGGCGGTTTCAAATCGTCGCCACTCCAGATCCATCCGGGTCGTGTCGGGCTCCGGCCGGCGACTCTCTCGAAGCCAGGAGCGATAGGCTCGATCCATTCGTTCAATCCAGTCCGACTCTGCTTCCCAATCCCGAGTTCCGATCTGCTCGGTTCCCTTGAACACCATGTGCTCAAACAGGTGAGCCAAACCGGTTCGATTGGCCGGTTCGTTCACACTCCCGACATTCACATATGTTACAAAACTGGCAACCGGTGCGTCGGGGCGCTCTACCACAAGAATATGGAGGCCGTTCTCCAGTGTCGTCTCGTGAACAGCATCTTCGAATCGTTCCAACGTCTGGGAAGCGAGAGGGGAAACAAGTGACAGAACCATCCAGACGGGAAAAATGAAGAGCGTCCACCGGATACCAGGGAGTGCAGGCTGTGTGTACATCGACTCAGCTGTCATGACAAAGTTGAAACGTTCGGAATTGGAAAAAAAGACCCTTGGAAGATCCCTCTGGATGCGATGAATGTCCAGTTCGATTCCTCTCACGAAAAACCGACGCATCTTCATTCCAATTACGCCAAAGATCCCTTATTTTAAAAGGGATGGGAGGCAGAACAAAAAAGATGACCCGGCTTCCCGGCCAATCGCGACCGACACACCAAGCAGGACGACCATGATTCGAATAGTTGCAGGAATCGTCGGAATTTTACTCATAATTCTACTCTATATGTCAGGAACGTTTTCAGATAAAAAAAGCGGGGGGGACATTGCACCCGAAAATGCTATAGAACAGATCCAGCAACGACCGGGTGTCGTTATCGATGTACGAACCCCAGAGGAGTTTGCCCAGGGACGTCTGGCCCGAACGGACCAATTAATCGATTTCATGGCCGATGATTTTGAGGATCAGGCAGGAGAACTGGATCGAAGCCAAACGTACTATCTCTACTGTCGTTCGGGAAATCGAAGCGGACAGGCGATGAAATGGATGCAGGAACATGGCTTCGAAGAGGTGTACAACATTGGGGGATATCAGGATCTGGTAGATGCCGGATTTGAATCCGAACGATAGTTTCACCACGGCCGCTCGCCATTACGACAGGGAAAACGACCAACTCAGATAATCGACTATGACCTGGAAAGAAACGATCGAGACCTACGCTGCCCAATCCAATATCAGTCAGAAGCTGACCCAGCGAACGGTTACTCTCACAGAAATTATGGAGCAGCTCATCCTCAAACGAAAAGAGGACTCCCTATCCCGTTTGGCTGCCGAGCTTCCGGAACTCACAGCTGATGTTCTCGAGCAGGGAGAGAACAACGCTTCTACCGAAAAACTGCAGAAGACCATCGCCAATCTGTCGCACAAAGAGTTGGTCAGTCTCTTACGCATCTATACGATCTTTTTCCACCTGATCAACTCGTTCGAACAGCACGAAATTATTCGGATCAACCGCGAGCGTTCGCTCAAAAGCACACCCGAGAATCCAAGAACCGAGAGTATTCGGGACGCTGTACGTTATTTCAAAGAGGAGGGATACACTCTGAATGAGGCCGCTTCACTCTTTTCACGACTGGATATACAGCCAACCATTACGGCACACCCGACCGAGGCACGCCGCCGAAGCATTCTCGGCAAACAGGATCAAATCAGCGGGATGATCACCCAGCTGGATCAGGACAACCTGACACCGGATGAACGGGAAGCACTCCTTCACCAAATCTTCAGTGAGTTGGTCCTTCTCATCTCCACGGACGAGGTCCGCTCGGAACGGCTGACGGTCGAAGACGAGGTTGAAAACGGGCTGTTCTACTTTACAAATTCCATCTGGAGCACCATCCCCCGTCTGTACGACGATATCCACAACGCCTTTATTACCTACTACGGCGAGGCGCCCGATATTCCCGTAATTTTGCGATACCGCTCCTGGATCGGGAGTGACCGGGATGGAAATCCGAATGTGACCAGCGAAATCACCTGGAATACCCTGTTGGACCAGCGGCGTACGGTTCTGGAACTCTATCTGGAGGAGCTTGACGATATTCGACGCTACCTCAGTGTTTCCAATCAGCTTGTAGACGTTCCCGAGAGTCTGGCCAATTCACTGGCAAGGGACGAAGAAGAAGCTCCGGTTTCCAGTCGGTACGGAAGACGGTACACCAACGAGCCGTTCCGACGAAAAATCACGCATATCATGCACCGTCTCCGGGGTTTAATCGGAGATCTTTCCGAAGACCCGGCTGTTCTCATCGCCCGGGCCAAGTTCTACACCTCGACCGATTTCGTTCAAGATCTGGAACTCATCAAGAGCGCCCTGATCGAATGCGGACTCGATGAAGTGGCCAATTTCGGTCGTTATCACCACCTACTCATACGAGCCAAAACATTCGGCTTTCACATGGCGGGTCTGGACATTCGACAGCACAGTGAACTGCATGCAGCGGCTGTGGAGGAGCTGTTGCAGTTGGCAGGAGTTCACGAAAAGTACACCTCTCTCAATGAAGAAGAGAAGATCGACCTTCTGGCGAGTGAACTCAGAAACCCACGCCCGCTTCTTCCGGTCAATGCCGACATCACGGACGACACCGACCGGGTTCTCAGTGTCTTCATTCTACTCAATGACATCATTGAACTGGACACCAATGCCTTTGGCGAATACATCATCAGCATGACACACGGTGTCAGTGATCTCTACGAAGTGATGATTCTGAGTAAAGAGGCCGGACTCTGGGGATACCGGGATGGCAAGGTAGACAGCTCTATTGATTTGGTACCCCTCTTTGAAACCATCGAGGATCTGGAAAAGAGCGCCGGCATAATGGAGGGTATATTCAAGAATCCCCTCTACAGCGAACACCTCGAATCCAGAGAACGGTTCCAGGAGATCATGCTTGGATATTCCGACAGCAACAAGGATGGTGGTTACTGGATGGCCAACTGGGCACTCCAGAAGGCACAAGAGCAACTGGGCGCTGTCCTGCGGGAGTACGACATCGACTTCCGCCTCTTTCACGGACGGGGAGGAACCGTGGGACGGGGAGGTGGCAGATCCAACAAAGCGATCTCCGGACTTCCGCCCATCAGCAACAACGGACGCATCCGGTTTACGGAACAGGGCGAGATTATCTCCTTCCGGTACTCACTTCCCGATATTACCCGTCGCCATCTGGAACAGATTGTAACAGCTGTCGCCCGGGTGACCGCAGCCGGTGACAAAAGTGCCGCATCAACGTCCGATGACAAGGAATTTTTCAAAACCATGGATCGACTTGCCGAGCACTCGATGAAAGAGTACCGGGAGTTGATCGACCACCCGGAATTCTGGGACTGGTACAAAACGATTACACCGGTCGGACATATTGGAAATCTGCCTATCGCCTCCCGCCCGGTCTCCCGGGGAAGCTCCGGAAATCTGCAGTTCGAAAATCTTCGGGCCATTCCATGGGTCTTCGCATGGACACAGGTACGTTACAACGTTCCCGGTTGGTATGGAGTCGGATCTGCTCTGAACGAGTTTCTAAACGAGAGCGAAGAGAATCTCGAGCTCTGCCGACAGTGGTATCAGGAAAAGACGTTTTTCCGATCGATTGTCGACAACTCTCAGCGCGAGATGGCTCGAACCCACT
>JBNJFK010000092.1:0-8635 GCA_051746765.1 Bacteroidota bacterium | reverse complement strand
GATCCACTACGACTCCGGCGTATGGCTCCCTCTTCCTGGGATTCATTCGGGGAGGTGCGCTCTGTCCGATCCCCGGTCTCTTGGGCTGTCTTGGATTCCGGTTCATCGGCACGACCTCTATCTACACCAGAGGAACACGCTTCGATCGTCAACAATAGCAATAAAAGGAGAACGGTCAGCTGGCCACGCATTACGTTGAACCGATGTCGAGGCCGGTTCGATCTCTGGAGAGATCCCAGAGTCGGGACGCTTCGTCGGGATCACATGCCCAGGGTTTGACTCCGACAAACATGGGTGTCTCTTCACCTGCGAGTACCGCAATGTCACAATCCTCACAGTAGACACCCCCATGGTTCACAAGGTCGGGAGATGTCGCCGCCCAGACTTGTGTGGCGGCTCCCTGCTCCGGGGTCTTGAATGTCGGGTTAATCAGTTCTCCTTTTTCGTTCACCCATCCCAAATCGATCATCTCTTCCCGCGTCAGGTGACGTTGCAGGGGCGTGAGAATGGAGCCGGGATGAACCGACCAGGCGTGAATCCCGAACGGTTCTCCCCGTCGGTCCAGCTCGCGGGCAAACAGAGCATTGGCCGTTTTGGACTGCCCGTAGGCGACCCATTTGTCGTAGGGTGTCGATTCAAAGTCGATGTCGTCCCACCGGATCCCTGAGTGGTGGTGCCCGGCCGAGGAGACTGAAACAATACGTGACCGGGATCGCTGGATGAGTGGCCATAGGTGGCAGACCAGCGCATAATGTCCCAAATGGTTGGTGGCAAACTGAGACTCCCATCCGTCACCGATTCGGTCGAGCGGGCAGGCCATCACGGCTGCATTCAGCACCAGGCGATCCAGATGATCGGTTCCGTTCAGAATCGATTTCGATGCCTCGGCGACGCTTTTCAGGTCCGACAGGTCGAGCTCGACAATCCGGATTCGACTTAAGTGGGAGAGTGCCTCGCGAGCCACATCGGGTCGACGACCTGCCACCCATACGGTTGCGCCAGCTCGATGGAATGCTTCGGTCGTCTCGAGCCCGAGCCCGGAGTATCCCCCCGTGACCAGGATTGTCTCCCCGCTCAGGTCGACCCCTTCAAGGACCTCGTCTGCCGTTGATTCATTTGAAAATCCGGATGAAATCGGTTGTTGATCGTGTGACATGTGAGAACGTGATTAACTCTGTTGCAATTGGCGAACGGTATCGATCAGTTTTTCAAGTTTTGGATGATCCCCGGAAGGACCTCGTTCGGACTCGAGCAGGTCGACGAGTTCCTGCAGACGATCGGATCGGGCCGAACCCGTACGGTCCTCCGCTTCGTCCAGTGCCCAGCGTGCTCTTGCAATGGGGCCGCGATCCAGTCCCCGCTGCCGATCGAGTTGATCTACCCAGGCGCGAGCGAGCGCAAATGTGGGGGGGAAGTCGTAGTTGGGCTGCCCCTGCGGGTTCAACTCGTCAAACACGACTGTATTGGCCGCGTCAATCTCGTTCTGTGTAAGATAGTTGCTTGGCGTTAATTCAAAGATGTCCAGACCCCGAGCGATCTCCGAGCTTACCAACAGACCGTTGTACCAGTAGACCGACCAACTGCCACCCACCTGAAGGCGTTGGTCCGATACGGGTCCCCGATCCTGATAGGCGATTTCGATCGGGTTGGCCGGATCGGTCCAGTCGATCACATTGATTCCGCCCTGGTACCATGCCTGAACCATAACGTCCCGTCCCGGTATCGGAATAAGCGAACCGTTGTGGGCCACGCAGTTCTCCTGAGCGGTCTGAGGTGCCGGAAGCTTGAAATAGCTCTGGAAAACCAGTTCGTTTTCTTCAATGGTGAAGATGGCATTGGCTCCCCATTCAGCCGGATCGATTTCGCGACATTTCGGCTGCACACCCCCTCCCCATTCGTCGGTAAAGAGGACCTTGTCACCGGTGTTGTTGAAGGTGGCCGAGTGCCAGTAAGCGAAGTTCTCGTCGGCAACGGCATCGATCCGGGTCGGATTCGCCGGGTCGGAGATGTCCAGCAGCAGTCCGTACCCTTCACAAGCGCCCCCTGCAATCCCAAGCTCCGGATAGAGCGTGATGTCGTGACACTGATTGGGGCCGCGCTCCTCCATTGGATGAGGTTCACCAATCATCTCTTCGACCAACTCCGGCAACACCTCCCGAAGAGCGGTACTGTCGGCCGCTGTCGGTGTTCCCTCGCCACCCCGCTCCTGAACGACCTGACTCAAGAGGGATTGGACCATGTTGTCGGAAAGGATCGTCTGTTCACCGGCGACCTCGACGATGAAGGCCTCCCGCTCGCGTGCAGCTTCCAGTTCGGCCGGCGTAATCCCACTGTGTTGCGGAGGAGCTTCCAATCCTTCAAATATTCGTGGCGAACTCACGATGGCCGACTCTTCGGGACGATCGAGGGGAACCTGAATCACTTCGATCCGGAAGAGAGCGGATTCGGGATCCTCCTCCGGCATGGCATCGCTGCAGCCGGGCAGCTCCTCTTCGGGTCGAACCGGAGCAGACCCGGAGACATAGACGTAGATGTTGTCCTCATCGTTCGGATCTTCGAGAACAGAGTGCGTGTGCGACCCGCGACAGGTCTGAACATTTGCGATGTACTCCGGATTGGCGATGTCGGAGATGTCGAAAATACGGATTCCCCGCAGTCGCTCCTCACTGGCGACACCGGATACGCCTTCGGTTCCGCAGTCCAGACGCCCTTCGAGTCCCTCTCCGGAGACAAAGAGCAGATCCCCGTAGATGGAGACATCACTCTGGCTGGCCGGGCAGAGAATTTCGCTAACGATGGTCGGTTCGGCCGCGTCGGAGATATCCCAGATCACATATCCATTAAAATTCCCCTGAATGGCATAGTCTCCGCTGAACGCAAGATCGGAGTTCATTGAACCGATAAAATCTTCCGGGGAGGGTGAGAACGAGACACGTTCCAGATTCCAGATCGACTCCCCGGCATCAAACAGACCCGGAGCCAATCCAACCCGGGGATCCGGTGACGGCGCAGCCAAATCTTCTACGACGGGTAGTGGCGGGTGGACGTAGCGTTCCGGAATATCGGCCGTGCTTCGGGTGGAGCAGGCGCTCAAAAGAACGATGGCCAGCAGACCGAAAGCAGACAGGAGGGAGGCGGCAGGTTGTCCGCCTCTCCGTGGATTCTCAATAGATCGTAGCGGATTTGTCATGATCGTTCGGATAGGGTTTGTCGTAATGAAGGTTCTGATCTCGTGTCAATGTGAAGTGTGTTGCGGATCGTGGGGGTCGTTCTCCCGGGAATCCATTGGATAGACACCCATGGTGAGCAGCATCTGCTCCATCCGTTCGATCTCCATCTGTTGATCGGCATGGATGTCCGACGCCAGACGGAAGGTCTCCGGGTGTTGAGCGGCACCTTCGGATGCCAACAGTTCTTGTACCATATAGATGGCTCCTTCGTGGTGTTCAATCATGTATCGAAGAAAAAGCTCGTCAAAGTGTTCGCCGGTGGCCTCTGCCATTCGGGCAAGCTGGTCCCGCGTCAACATACCGGGCATGTTGTGATGGTGTGCCATTGCATCACTCGAATCTGAATGCATCCCGCCATCCGTTTCGGTATCCGTTTCCATGTCATCGTGGTGCATCTGGTCCGACTCGTGCTGTGCATCGTCGGCAGACTCCATCTCGATGCTCATGTCAATCCCGTCAATCGTGACTATCGGAACGGGAAGACTGCGATCCCGCAACCATTGCTGCATGGTGTCAATCTCGTCAAATTGGGTGTTCTCTATACGGCGGGCCATCTGCAGAACATCGTCACCCGCCATGTTATTCCTTGCCAGCTCGGTCATGATGAGTGCCTGGGAGTGGTGGGCAATCATTCCGACCATGAAGTGTTCGTCGGCCTCGGTGAAACGATCCCGAGAACTGCGTTGACGTTCCCAGAAAAGAGACTCCAACCGCTCGGTATCCACGTCTGCTCCTTCCGTTTGTACATCCCGGTCGGAAGCGCGTTCCTGCGCAGACGGGCTTGTCCCGCAGGACGACAGCACAAGCAACAGGGCGAGCGGCAAAAGGTACGAAGGTGGTACCGGGGGGAACATGCATCGGGTTCTCGGTCTCATACACCGGTTTCTCTTGACTTCCTCTTGACTTCGGGGTACAACGGGTTGTCGTGATGCAGCTGATGTGACATCCACGGCAACCTCATCTGCTCAATGTAGCAGATTTAACGCAATGTTGACAAGTGAACAAGAGGAGGGTGTGACTCTTTTCGGCCATCCCGAGAGTCCGTCGGAATCGTACCGACCGCAAGGTTACGGACGATTCATCCAAACACCTGGCGATCCATCTTGCAACACCCTCTTTGGCGCAGTATGTTTCGGTGGTCGGGCACCATTTTTGCCCCTCTCTGAACTGGATCCTCCAACCGAACCCAACCCATGAAGAATCTTCGACTCATTTCGTCCCTTTTTGCCGTGATTCTGCTCCTGACAACCGCTTGTGGCAATGAACAGAGTGCCGAACCGGAGGCAGCCCAAGATGAATCCACCGGCGAGGCGCTGCTTCCCGACCCCGGAGTGGTCTCCTATTCGTTTCGAAATCAGTTCTCCGAGGATGTTCCTGCTACACTGGACATGATTCGCGAGATGGGAGTGAACAACATCGAGTTTTCCAGTCTGTTCGGGCAGTCGGCCGAAGATCTGCGGACAATGCTCGATGAGCGCGACATGATCGCCACCTCCTACGGGGTCAGCTTTCAGGCGGTCACCGAGGAGATCGACCGGGTCATCGAGGAGGCACACACGCTCGGCGTCCGGTTTGTTCGCATCGGATCCGTCCCGTATGACCGGTCCGGACCGTTCACCATTGAAGATGCACAACGTGCCGTTGAAGCGTTCAACGAGGTTGGAGCACAGCTGAAAGAGGCCGATCTGATGTTTATCTACCACAACCACGGATTCGAGTTTCGCCCCCATGAAGAGGGAACACTCTTCGACTACATGGTGCAGAACACCGATCCGGAGACGGTCGGTTTCGAGATGGATCTCGGCTGGGTCATTCAGCCCGGTCACGATCCGGTCGAGCTGGTCCAGAAATATCCGGACCGCTTCTGGGCCACGCACCTGAAGGATTTCCGCGAGGGCACACCCCAGGATTATTCCGGCAGTGCAGACGACTCCTACAATGTCACTTTGGGGAACGGAATGATCGATTTTGCTGAATTCCTCCGGGCAGCCGAAGGCTCCAACATCGTCCATCACTACATCGAATACGAGGCGGATGATGTGGTCGAGGCGATGCCACAGAATCTGGCGCACATTCGTGGATTGACCAGGTAGAGGAGCTCGGACATATGCGAACGTTCGGAGGGATTGCTGTTGTCTGTCTACTACTCGCTTCCTGTGCGCCTGGCGGTGCCACGTTGGACGGGAATCGGGCCGAACCGGTTCTGCTCCAAAGTGATTCCGGTGTGCCGGCCCCGTGGCTGTCGATGATTCCCGAGCGGACAAGCGACCATATATCCGGTGAAACGTTTCTCTCACGTACCGAGGAGTTCTCGCCTTCGGAGCGACAACAGGCCGCTGTAAAGGAGATCTTGAGCGGGAACATTCCGAGTGGCATTCGGAAGTTGGCGCCCATCACCCTGGTATCCGAGAGTGATAAGGAACTGACTGTCTGGGTCACGAAGGACTACCTGTCTATTGGCGAGGAGGAATCCTCGGTTCGAATGCCGCTCTCTCTTCCGTCGGCTCGAGAGATTGCACGCAGTTGGGGGCTCTACCTTCCGACTCCGCCCCTCGTCGATGCGATCTATGAACAGGCCGATCTGAAACTGGTTCCCGAGCCGATGCCGCCCACCGAAGAGATGCGTTCCAACGACTACTACAGACGGCATCAAACGGCTATCGAAGAGCAGCGTGGCGGTCGGGCTTCCAATGGACTACTGGCCGGGCACAAGAAAGATCTGGTCGTGAGTGTCCGAATGGATGACCGGCCCGAACAAGTGGCCATCTATGGCTGGCATTGGGAGAAGGGAGATCCGATTCAATCACTCTCCCTGGTCCACGAGGCGAGCTACGAGGACTACAGCCACGGGGTGCGTCTGATTCATCCCTACGGTCAGTTGAACGGGGAGTGGGTCCCGCTGGTTGTGCTACTGGACGATCTATCCTGGAATGGCCGGTTGAGTCGTGAAGCCTCCCTTGACTGGGAACGACTCTCGTGGGGGGAATAGGGAAAACTCTACACCAACCGTCAGTTTCGGTTCTGCTGCAAGCGCTTCACGACGGGCAGGACCAGTGCACGCGGGGTAATCCGGGCGAAAAAAGAGGTGATTCGATTCATGACTCCGTGAATGGCGACCCGCTTTCCCTGAATCATTTTTCGATAGCCGTACGCTGCAACTTCGGCAGACGTCGGAAGCGGGAAGCGATCGAAGAGAGCGACGGTTCCCATCTCTGCCCGCTCCTGAAATTCGCTTTCGGTCGGCCCCGGGCAGAGTGTGGTCACGGTCACACCTGTTCCGCTCAGCTCATGCGCGATCGCTTCCGAGAAGCTCAATACATACGCCTTGCTGGCGTAATAGGTCGAGAAGTTGGGCCCCGGCTGGAAGGCGGCTGTCGACGCGACGTTGAGCACTCGCCCGTATCCGCTCCGAACCATGGCCGGCGCCAACAGGCGGGTGAGTTCGGTAAGTGTGGTGATGTTGAGCTGCAGCATTTGCTCGACGGCCCTCCGGTCGGTTTCAAGAAACGGCCCGAAGACGCCGAATCCGGCGTTGTTGATCAGGATATCCACGGTCAGGCCCAGATCCGACATGTGTTGACTCAACCGGGTCGCCGAACCCGGCTCCGAGAGGTCCATGGCCAGGACATGAATAGTGGGGTCGGGGTGGGCCTCTTGCAGCTCCTGCTTGAGCGCCTCCAGTTTCTCATTGCGGCGGGCTACCAGAATCAGGTCGCCGCCATGCCGGGCGTGTTCACGGGCCAACTCTTTTCCGATTCCACTGGAAGCTCCGGTCACAAGGGCGGTTGATCGGTGTGTCATGGGTTCTCCTTTTTTCATCCCCAGAGGGCCGGATCGGCCGGGTGGATGCGGTCTCCTTCAAAGGAGAGGGGCGGCGTTCGATCCGATGCGAGAAGAAGCGGGCCGTCCAGGTCGGTAATGGCCGCTCCCTGGGCGACCAGGACTCCCGGCGCCATCGCCAGGGAGCTTCCCACCATGCAGCCGACCATGATCTGAAACCCTTCTCGAATGGCCTCCTCCTTGAGTGCGAGCGCTTCGGTGAGCCCTCCCGTCTTGTCCAGTTTGATGTTGATCATGTCGTACTTGCCCTTCAGGTCCGGCAGACTCGCCCGGTCGTGACACGACTCGTCGGCACAGACCGGCACCGGCCGCTCCATCTCGAGTAGGGCGTCGTCCGCTCCGGCCGGCAGGGGCTGTTCGACCATCTCGACCCCCAGTCGAAGGAGGTGGGGAGCCAACCGTTGATAGTCCTCTGCGCTCCACCCTTCGTTGGCGTCCAAGATGATTCGGGCGTCGGGCGCTCCCTCCCGAACCGCCTCCAGTCGCGGCAGGTCGTCGGGCGTTCCCAGCTTGATCTTCAGCAGCGGACGGCTCGCGTGGGTTCGGGCCGCCTCGCGCATCTTCCCCGGCGTGTCCAATGAGAGGGTGTAGGCGGTGATTTCCGGCTTCGGTTTGGAAAGCCCGGCCAGTTGCCAGACCGACTCGCCCGCAAGCTTGGCCTCCAGATCCCAGAGAGCACAGTCGATGGCATTTCGGGCCGAACCGGCCGGCAGCAGTTGTTGCAGTTCTTTTCGATCGAATGAGTCGGGAAGGGAGCGGATCTGTCCGATCACGCTCTCGATGGTTTCGTCGTAGCGGGAGTAGGGAACGCACTCCCCCTGACCAGATAATCCATTCCGAGTGATGCGCACGTGCACGACGTGCGCTTCGGTTCGCGACCCCCGGGCGATGGTGAAGGCCTGTGCCAGGGGGAAAGATTCGGCGAGTACGTCCAGGGTCTGTTCGGGCATGGCGTTTCGGTTCCGGGAGTCGGGGGACGGAGCAGATGTGCGCCGGCCCCGGGGAGGTTCGATTCAGATCGCTTCGAGCGCGTCGACGAGTCGGCCGGCGCCTTGCCGGAAGGGATCGACGGTGGGAAGTCCCAGTCGCTTCTCGACCTCCTGAAGATAGCGTTCGGCCTGCTCGTCATCGTAGGCGGCGGTGTTGATCGAGACGCCGATCACCGTGCAGTCCGGGTTGACGACTTTGGCAATCTGCAGGGAGAGGTCGCGGACCTCCTCGAGTGTCGGGAGGCCGAAATCAGGGATGCCGCGCATGTGCGTCCGGGTCGGTTCGTGGCAGAGGACCAGGGCGTCGGGTTGCCCGCCGTGGATGAGCGCCATGGTGACGCCCGAGAAGGAGACGTGGAAGAGGGAGCCTTGCCCCTCGATCAGATCCCAATGGTCGGGATCGTTGTCCGGTGTGATTAATTCGACAGCACCGGCCATGAAATCCGCCGCAATTGCGTCAAGCGGGATCCCTTCGCCGGTAATCAATATGCCGGTCTGGCCGGTGGCGCGGAAGTCCACGTTCATGTTACGCACTTTCATCTCCTGCTCCATCGCCAACGCGGTGTACATCTTGCC
>JBNJFK010000091.1:0-8721 GCA_051746765.1 Bacteroidota bacterium | reverse complement strand
CCCGCTCCCACCTCGCGCAGAGGGGCCTGCGCCTGCGCCGCCAACGCAAGCGACTCTACGAATCGGTCTGGGTCGACATCATTCGAACCCTCCAATACAGAGGATACTGAGCGTTTGCCGCGAACTTGCCTGCCGAGTCGAAAATCGCGTCCGATTCGACAGGCACGCCGGATCATCGACAGAATCCGGTTCCACGAACCACCCTGCCGTGCCAAAAGAGCATCGGGCAAACGTGAGCGGAGAGAAGAAAAGCGATACAGTGGGCAAGAGGCGGGAAGAGAAGGTTACAACTCGATATTCTCCAGTTCGCGGAGCAGCGAATAGGAGGTCAGATCGTACTGAATCGGCGTCAACGAAGCGTAGCCGTGATCGAGGACCCGAATGTCATTCCCCTCCTCCTCGTCGAGCAGCTCGAATGTACCGGTGAGCCAGTAGTAGTCCCGATTGTGTGGATCAGTCCGGCCCACGAACTCCTCCACATAGCGGGAGTTGGCCTGCCGAGCCCAACGAATCCCCTTCAGCGGGCCGGAAGGAACGTTCAGGTTGAGCGTCACTCCGCGCGGAAGTCCGTGGTTGAGCACAAACCGGATCACCTTCCCGGCCGCCTCGCGTGCACCGCTCAGGTCGGCCTCCTCCTCGAACGCCGTACAGCTCACGGCAATCGAGGGGTAGCCCAGAATGGTTCCTTCGGTCGCAGCGCTCACCGTTCCCGAGTAGAGAATATTGATCCCGGCGTTGCTTCCGTGGTTGATCCCGCTTACCACCAGATCGGGTTTGCGATCCATGAGCCGGTTGTGCGCCAGCTTTACGCAGTCGGCCGGGGTGCCGGAGACCGCCTGCCCCTTCAAATTGCCGTTAATGACGAAGTTTTGTGAACGCAACGGCGTGCTCACGGTTATGGCGTGCCCCACCGCGCTCTGCTGGCGGTCCGGCGCCACAATCTCCACATCGCCACACTCCGAGGCCGCCTCGGCCAGTGCCTTGATCCCCGGCGAAAAAATTCCGTCATCGTTGCAGACCAGAATCAGTGGCCGTTCTGCATCCCCGTTCATCATCGCTTTCTTGCCTCAATCCCGTTCAACAGACGCCCTGCACTTCCCGCCACCGGTTTCCTTCCCGGTACGGCATCCAGAGACGCCATCAATGATACTGTTCCTCTTCGTTGGGAAACGTCCCCTCTTTGACATCGGTCACATAGCGGGAGACCGCATCGGTCATCCTCGCATGCAGATCCTCGTAGCGACGCAGAAACCGCGGGTTGAACTCCTTGTTCAACCCCAGCATGTCGTGCGTCACCAGCACCTGTCCGTCACAGTGCGGCCCGGCTCCGATCCCGATGGTCGGAATGGAGACCGATTCGGTCACCCGCTGGGCCAGTTCGGCCGTAATTTTTTCGAGTACAATCCCGAAAACACCGGCCTGTTCCAACGCACGGGCATCCTCGAGAAGCTCCTCGGCCTCCTGCTCCTCCTTCGCCCGGACGCGGTAGGTCCCGAATTTATAGATACTCTGCGGGGTCAGACCCAAATGCCCCATCACCGGGATACCGGCATCGACAATCTTGCGCACCGTATCGATCACCGTTCGTCCGCCCTCCAGTTTCACGCCGTGCGCTCCCGCCTCTTTCATCATCCGGCCGGCACTGTTGAGCGCCTCGTGCGGCGTAACCTGATAGCTCATGAACGGGAGGTCTGCAATCACGAGCGCCTTCTGCACGCCGCGTACCACCGACGATGCGTGATAGATCATCTGATCCATCGTAATGGGAACCGTCGTTTCGTGGCCCGCCATCACGTTGCTGGCCGAATCACCCACCAGGATGACGTCCACACCCGCCTGATCCACAATCCGGGCCATCGTGTAGTCATACGCGGTGAGCATGCCGATCTTCTCTCCGTTCTTCTTCATGTCCACCACGGTCTGGGTGGTCACGCGGGGAGGCCTTCCGTTGGTCTGTTCCGTACTCATGTCAACTCTCCCGGTCCACGATGGCAGCCGACGCTTCCAGTTCGCAGGCCAACTCTCCGTCGACCGTCGCCCGTCCAACCATGTTGGCAAAATTGCGTCGCATGCCGGCCAGCGTCACCTCCATTTGAAGGACATCTCCCGGGACGACCTGACGGCGAAACTTCGCCGATTTGATCCCGGTAAAGACGATCAGTTTTTGGGAGGGGTCCTCCACCTTCTTTTTCATCATCAGGATGCAGCCGCTCTGTGCCATTGCCTCGACCTGAAGTACCCCCGGCATGATCGGTGCTCCCGGAAAGTGGCCGTTGAAAAACGGCTCGTTGACCGACACATTCTTCACCGTCAGAATTTGCTCGTCTTTCAACTCCAATACCCGGTCTACAAGCAGGAAGGGGTAGCGGTGCGGCAATACAGCCTTGATCTGCTCAATTGTCATCATGATCCCATCTCCGTTTCGCTTCGCGATTACATTTCACATTCGTGATTCCATTTGATACTCACTCATTCCTTCTCTTTCGGCCCCGGTCCCCACGCTCCCGGCTCAACGCACCGGACAGCAACGCAACAGCGCACACGGCTCTTCCAGCCATCCGTGGGCGGCCGATTCGCCGGGTCAGGCCACCGTGCCTACATAGATCCAGGCGATACCACCGGTCTGCGAAACCGCCCGTCGCGATGCAAACACGCCGGCACGGTCCATCAGCTCCAGAAACGCCTCGCCAGCCGGGAAGGCGGCGCTGGTCTCCGGCAGATAGGTGTACGCCTCCCGGTTGCCGGTGAGCCATCCACCCACGGCCGGCATCACTGTCCGGCTGTAAAATCGATAGGGTGCTCCCAACAGTCCCTCCGGCTGCCCGAATTCAAGGACCACGACCGCTCCGCCGGGCCGAACCACCCGCGCCATTTCACGCAGAGCAACGACCGGGTCATCCACATTCCGGATTCCAAAGGCGATACTCGCCAGATCAAAAGAGTCGTCCTCGTAGGGAAGATCCATCGCATCGGCCACTTCGAAGCGCACCTCCAGCTCCTCATCCGCCGCCTTTGCGGGTGCCGTCTCCATCATTTCGGCACAAAAATCGGTTCCGACCACCTCTCCTTCGCGACCGACAAAATTCTTGAATGCGAGGGCCAGATCACCGGTTCCGGTTGCGCAGTCCAGCACACGATCGCCATACC
This sequence comes from Bacteroidota bacterium, assembly GCA_051746765.1. Taxonomy (GTDB): domain Bacteria; phylum Bacteroidota; class Rhodothermia; order Balneolales; family Balneolaceae; genus JBBEBE01. The sequence goes on along the minus strand of JBNJFK010000091.1, from coordinate 5,574 downwards.
GGACCCCGCTCTCGCGCACCGTCTCGTTTCGCCAGAGGTGGTGCACACCCAACGACAAGATCCCGTTGACCCGGTCGTAGGACGGGGCAATATCGGCAAACATCTCTCGAACCTTCTCACTCACAATGAATATCTCCGTTTACACACCGTTCTGTTGGCATACGACGGGCCGGTTGCCCGCACAAGCCAGACTCCAGACTCCAGACTCCCTCTATGAACTCTTGGACTTCTCGTCCCGTCTCTTTTTGCCCTTCTGAACACTCGCCTTCATGCGAAACACACCCTCGCGAATCCCCTCTTCGAGCCGGGCTGTCTCGTCGGTCTCCAATCCCTCGGCCAGGGCCCGCCGGGTCAGAACCATCTTCAATACACGGTCGTTTCGCGTCAGACCCCCGTTGTACCGTTTGAGCTCCCAACGCGAGAGTGCCATGCGCAGCAGACCGACTTTGAAGAGAAAGAAAAAGAGAATTCCTGCACCCACGGCGGCATATCGCCCGTCCATACCCAAAAAACTGAGGGCCAGTGCAGCCGCGACCAGCTGAAACAGGTCGCTCCCCAGCCAGGAGATGGGTCGGGTAAGCCACCGGGTCACCAACGCACTCTTGCCGATGTACCAGAAAGCGTAGAAGAGAAGCGTCAACGCAACTGCCCAACCGGCCGGCATCTGAAATGCGAGCACCAGAAAGAGCAGCATGGCCAGCGAATCGGTACTCTCGATCCAGACCACCGCCTCACCGACCAGATCCTCGTAGGAGCGTCGCTTCAGCAGACCCGGTGCAAACGAGCGTACCATCTCCTGCGTCGCATAGAACCAGTGCCCGCCGGAGGTGACCGTCGAGAATCCCGATTCAAAGAGATGGGGGGTATGGGAGTGTCTGCTCTTCATAGACCCGCAATATAGCCGAAATCCCGAAGAAAAAGAATCGACCCGCCCTCCTCAGACCACCTCGGCCAGGGTCGCCAGTACCATGCGGGAGACCCCGCTTTTCCGGACGGTTCGGGCCAACTCCAGAAGCGTGGATCCGGTGGTCCAGAGATCATCCACAAGAATCGGGCACTCCCAGGGAAGCAGCGAGAGTGTCGGCGCGTCAAACACCCCCTCCAGATTGACTCTCCGTTGCGGTCGCTCGAGTGAGGTCTGGGACGGTGTATCACGGATCCGAACCACCGCTCCCTCCGGCACCACCGACCATCCGGTCACCTCTGCAACTCCGTCAGCCAGCAGCCGCGCCTGATTGTATCCCCGCGCTCGCAGCCGTTTGGCATGCAGGGGAACCGGGATCAGGCACGGGTCGAACCGCTCGGAAAACCCGTATTCGGCCGCTTCGATCCGCAGAAGATCTCCCAATACCCGTCCGAACTGCAGAGCCAGCTCCGGATCCTCCTCGTATTTCATCCGGTGTACCAACATGTGCAGCAGATCCCGACCCCGCACCTCCCAGACCGCCGTCCGGAAGAGTACGTCGCGCGGCAGCGGTTCGGCCCGAAGCAGACCCAGATGGCGAAGCGAGGGCTCAAAGGATCGATGAAGGCACGACTCGCAGAGGCGGGCACGGGAGCGTTCGACCGGGAGCCATTGCTGGCAGACCACACAGAGATTGGGATCGATAACCACCTCCAATTCATGGAGAAACCGTTGAACACCGCTCCGGACCCACCTCACCCAGTCGGGGGCGGTGCCCTCCGGCCGGCCCTCCTCCCCGGTTTTCTCCGAACCGGGTTCGACATCTTTTCTTCTCGACAGTCTGATCATACGGGTCGCGACTCGGTTCACGTTCCTGCTCTACCCTCTTTACCCTCTCTACCTTCTCTTCCCTCTCTACCTTCTCTATCCTCGTAAAACTGCCTCCTCATAAAGAGGATCCCGGCCTGCACCCAACCTTACAGTTCACACCCGGCCCACCGGCTCTTCACTTTCCGTTTCCCGTTTCTCACTCCCCGCTGCTGGCTGCTCCTTTCCGGCACCGGTGATCTGCAAACCGGGAAGTTCCACCGCAGGCTTTCTCCAAGCGGGAGAATTAAGTAGATTCCGCAGACGGGTTCACAGCTCTCACACGCCGCGGGCCAGTACGAGTCGACCAGAACCGGAACCAGGACCAAGACCCACTCTCGGATGTCATCGATCGGACAGGATCTTTCCAGAATACGCCACTACCAGAAGCTCACACTCCAGGATCTGCACAAACGAACACGTATCTCCCTGGACATTCTGGAGAAACTCGAAGCGGGGCTTTTGTTCGAAGAACCGGTCGAGAACGAGGTCTACGTCCGCAGCTACATTCGAACGTATGCCCGCGCACTCGGCATCCCCGAAGATCTGGTCACGACCGCACTCGATGAACAGAAGAAGGGAGCGTATGACGGATCACTTCTCGAGCCCTGGCCCGACATTATCGAAAAGACGACGGCCCGTGAAATCCCCTCCGGCGAGGAGAGTGACCCCTCGTCCTCAGACAAGAGAGCGGGCGAAGACGGACCGGAGGGCAGACCGACAGAAGAGGATTCCGGACGTGCTCCGGATCGCAAAACCGACACCCCGAAGGAGAAAGCCGGTGGCCCGGATCGCAAAACCGGCGAGCCAAAGGAGAAAACCGATACTTCGGATACCCAACCCGATGCTCCGGATGCCGGAGCCGAAACTCCCGACACCGAGCAGAAGAAGTCGACCGGCGACTCACCGGCCGACACCGAAAAGAGACCGGAAGGCGGCCCGGGTACCCAACCGAAAAAAGGAGTCCCCGGAGCCAAAAAGGCTGCAGTCGAAACCCCCGTCGCCGCGCCGCGCGAAAAAAAATCGACAGACCAGATCGACTGGGCGGCCATGGGAAAGCGCTTTAGCGCCCCCTCGAAACGCTCCTCTGGCTGGATCCTCGGGTTCGGACTGGTCCTCCTCTTTGTTGCCGCCGTGCTCTGGATCGCCTTCCGCACCGACCTGTTAACCGATCTTTTTGACAACGGAGAACCCGCGCAGGAGATGGTCACCGAACCACAAGAGACGGAGAGCCCGGCGGAACAGAACTCGGATCTCAGTCTCGATTTGGGTAGCGGTGTCGACGAGAACCCCGACCCGGCATCAACCAACGAGAACGAGTCCACACCGACCCAGCTCGATTCTACACTCTTTGTGACCATCTACGGTGCTCACGGGGCGCTCGACCCGGTTCGGGTCTGGTCCGACCTCAAACCCCGGTTCGACCCCTACTGGATCGAGCAGGGTGAGGCGATGCAGTTTGAATTCCGGGACACACTCCGGATTCGGAGTCAGTACGAGGAGAGCCTTCTCTTTCTGAACGGCCACCGGATCGACGATCCGCGCGAACAGTACTACAATAGTGCAGAGCAGAGTATTGAACTCACCCGCGGACTTTTTACGCCCGAATCGGAGTGGGCCAATCCCCGGGAGCTGGAGTTGCCCGACAGCGTCGCTGTTCCCGACACCATCCATATGCGACCGATCTTCAACTAGGCTCCAACGACCTGCAGCATGAACCGAACCGAGGCCGAGAAGCGAATTGCCGAACTCCGGAAACAGATTCGGGCGGCCGACCGGGCCTATTACGACAAAGCCGCCCCCTTTATTTCCGATCGGGAGTATGACGCCCTCCTGCAGGAGCTCCGCGAACTGGAAGAGGCCCATGACCTGCAGAGCGAAGACTCTCCCACCCGGCGTGTGGGGGAGGAGCCCACCACTGCTTTCCCCGATGTCCGCCATCCCGAGCCGATACTCAGCCTCGACAACACCTACAGCGAGGAGGAGCTGCGCGAATTTGCCGATCGGGTCCGCCGCAACGCGGGGGAAGAGCCGGCGTGGTCGCTCGAGCTCAAGTTCGACGGTGCAGCGATCCGGCTACAGTACGAGGACGGCGAGTTTGTGCAGGGAGCGACCCGGGGAGACGGGCAGACCGGAGACGACATTACCAACAACCTGAAAACCATCGGCGACATCCCGCTCCGGCTTCGGGGCGAACCACCCGTCCGGCTCGATGTACGGGGCGAAGCCTACATGGAACGGGAGGCGTTCGTTCGACTCAATCAGTACCGCGAAGAGCAGGGGCTGGAACCGTTTGCCAACCCCCGGAATTCGACTGCCGGCACGCTTAAAATGCAGGATCCGCGAGAGGTCGCCCGGCGTCCCCTCCGCTTCTTTGCCTTCGACCTGGATGCCGGCGACTCCACTCCGCCCACACATGACGGCAAGCTGAAACTGCTCAACGAGCTCGGCCTGCCGGTCTGCGACTATCACCGCGTTTGCGATACCATCGAGGAGGCGCTCGAGGTGATCGCTGAATGGGACAAGCTCCGACACACCCTCCCCTACGAAACGGACGGGGTCGTCATCAAAGTAAACGAAGCGCGGCTGCGAAAGCAGCTCGGGCAGACTGCCCGCGCGCCAAGATGGGCCATCGCCTACAAATTCGAGGCCGAACAGGCCGCCACCACCATCGAAGCGATCACGCTGCAGGTCGGCCGCCTGGGGAGCATTACGCCGGTCGCCGAACTGGCACCGGTTCAACTGGCCGGCACGACCGTCAAACGCGCCTCCCTTCACAACGAAGATGAAATCCGTCGCAAGGATATTCGAACGGGTGATACCGTTCTGGTCGAAAAGGCGGGAGAGATCATCCCTCAGGTAATCCGCGTACTGGATCCGGAGGCGGAGGGTCGGGCTGAACCGTTCCGGATGCCGGAAACCTGCCCCGCCTGCGATGAGCCCCTCATCCGGCTCAAAGACGAAGTGGCCTGGCGCTGCATGAATCCCACCTGCCCGCCGCAGGTTCGCGAGCGGATTACTCACTTCGCCTCCCGCCATTCGATGGACATCGACGGGCTGGGCGAAGCGATCGCCGACCTGCTCATCGAGGCCGGTCTGGTTCGTCACGTGGCCGACCTCTACCAACTCACCGTCGAGGACCTGCTCCCCCTCGAGCGAATGGCCGAAAAGAGCGCAAAGAATCTGATCGACGCCCTCCAGAAAAGCAAGGAGCAACCGCTTTCCCGTCTGTTGAACGGGCTCGGGATCCGTTATGTGGGCCAGACAGTCGCACGAGATCTCGCCGAGAACTTCCCCTCGCTCGAGGCCCTTCAGAACGCTTCACGAGAGGAGATGGAGGCCGTTCACGCGATCGGGCCGCGCATTGCCGAATCGGTCACCGCCTGGTTCTCCCTCGAGGGAAACCGCCAGATGATCCGGCAGCTCCGCGAGGCCGGCGTCGATCCGATCGAAGAGGGGACCGGGCCGACCGAAGGGGCCCTGGAGGGACTCACCATTGTGGTCACCGGCTCACTCGACCACTTTACGCGAAGCTCGATCAAAGAGGCGATCCGGCGACACGGCGGACGCGCCACCTCGTCGGTCAGCCGCAAGACCGATCTTCTCGTGGCCGGCGCAAACGCCGGAAGCAAGCTGGAGAAGGCGAACGAGCTGGAGATACCGGTGCTCAGTGAATCGGAATTCCTCGAAAAGATTGGCGAATCGTAACCCGGCCCGGGCAGGCTGGGATCGATTCCTGAATTCGGAAACCCTCGGGCAATTCACCCCCCGGGCGACTCGTTGAACCGGGGAAACAGTCACAA
>JBNJFK010000090.1:0-8727 GCA_051746765.1 Bacteroidota bacterium | reverse complement strand
AGATACTGCAGAGTGGTGCGAAAAAGATCTGTGGTCATGTCGGCCGGGTTGGTGTGTGTACATGGATCAATCTACGACCAATTTACAAGAACCGACTCAGGAAGTAAATCCGGGTTCATGCGCATTGGCCACACTCACGGTCCGAATCGAATCTCCATCACTCTTCTCGACTCTGAACAGAGGAGAGTCAGACTCATGATAGGCCATCAAAACGATGTTTCCGGATGCAGCGCGTTTACGCAACGACTCACGAAACCGATGACTCGCTTCCGGTTCGTAGTCGTATTTCGCTTTGAAATTTCGAAGAATGGCCGAGCGTCTCCCCAGATTGTCTCCGGCCATGAGCCACGTTGTCTCCCCGTCGGTATACTCCAATAGTTGTGAGTATTGAGTGTGCCCGCCGATAACATGTGTTTTCAGACCGGGAAAGGGTTCACTCTCGCTCTCCAGGAATTGTAGATCTGCCCGTGCATCGAGAAAGTGGAACAGAGTCTTTCGGATGTCGTCGTCGGTGTCTCCATCCCGGTCTTTCATCTGCCGCCAACCCTCTCTGTTTACCCAGACGGTTGCATCGGGGAAGGTGAGATCGGGAAAACCGTCGTCATGGCGTACCAGCCCGGCAAAATGATCGTAGTGAAGGTGGCTCACAACCACATCCGTAACGTCGGTACTCTCCACACCACAGCTCTTGAGATTTCCGAGGATACGTTCGATTGAGCTCTCTTCTGCCAAGTCTCCCAATCCGGCATCAAACAGAATAATACGGTCTCGGTGTTGAATCAAGAAAGGGTTAATTGAGAGCTTCAGGGTTCCCTTTCGTGCCGGTTCATCCCGTTCCATCGGGTGAAAAACCTTGTCAAGACCAACAGACCACGTTCCCTCGTAAAGGGCATCGACTTCTGCTCTACTCATCATTTTCTCTTGTCCTGTCCCTCTTCGAATCGTTCATACGCTTCGATGATTTGGCGAACCAGTGCGTGTCGAACGACATCCTGCTGATCCAGATAGACAAACGAGATTCCGGGTATTTGATTCAGAATCTCCTGTATCGAGATGAGACCGGAGTGCTGTTTCTTTGGAAGATCGGTCTGAGTGATGTCTCCCGTGATAATCGCCCGGCTGTGAAACCCGATTCGGGTCAAAAACATCTTCATCTGCGTATTTGTTGCATTTTGCGCCTCGTCCAGAATAACGTATGCGTTATTCAATGTTCGACCGCGCATATAGGCCAGGGGAGCGATCTCGATAATATTCTTTGAAAGGTAGTAGTCCAGCTTGTCCTGTTCGATCATCTCCTCCAGGGCATCGTAGAGCGGTCGCAAATAGGGGTCGATCTTCTCTTTGAGATCTCCGGGCAAGAATCCGAGGTTTTCACCTGCTTCAACGGCGGGACGGGCCAACACGATCTTCTTGACACGTCGCTGCTTGAGTGCCTGAACGGCCAGTGCGACCGATGTGTAGGTTTTTCCTGTTCCGGCCGGGCCAATGGCGAAGACGATGTCGTTCTCTTCTGTTGCATCCACAATGCGTCGTTGCCCTGCCGTCTTCGCTGCGACCGTCTCGCCAGCGTGAGTGTGAAGAATAACGGTCGGATCTTCCCCCCTTCGATCGACGGATGCGACCGTCCGATTCTTCGTTCGGGGTTGATCCGGTTGTGTCAAGAGGAGGATCATTTCGAGGTCACTCGACTCGAGTGATCCGCGCTTTTCGACAAAGGAGACCATCTCCTCAAGGGTGGTCATGAGTTGCTCCCGCCGATTTTTGGGGCCGGTCGCTTTGATAAGTGCTCCCCGGGAGTGGATTCCCAATTCCGGGAATGCATCTTCCAGCGTTTTCAGGTGCTGGTCATGAAATCCCAGAATCAGGACCGGCTCTACATGGTCTATGGTAAAAGTTGAAGTCTCGGGTTTGGACGTTTTATTTTGCAAAGAGGTAAATCCTCCGTTTCATATTCATGCGTTTCAATTCGTTGTGCGATTAGTTTTCTTCTGTTGCGCGGGTCGCCATCGCTTGGAGCGTCTGCACCCGGCCTGTAATGTTTTCCGACCGGAATACGCTGCTGCCTGCAACCAGGATATCAGCACCGGCACGAACGACTCGCTCGATTGTCCCCTCACCTACGCCCCCGTCTACCTCCAGCAGCCAGGAGCTCTTCGACGCCTCCCGGAGACGGCGCAGCTCCTCCAGTTTCGTGAGTGTCGATTCTATAAACGACTGCCCCCCGAATCCCGGGTTCACACTCATAACAAGGACCAGATCCAGATCATTCAGGATCGGCTCGAGCAGAGAGACCGCTGTTGCCGGGTTGATCGCCACTCCAGCCATACACCCGTGATCCCGGATCAAGTGGATAGTCCGGTGCAGGTGAGGACAAGCCTCTTGGTGAACCGTGATGAGATCGGCTCCGGCATTTGCGAACGATTCAATATATCGGTCCGGATCTTCAATCATCAGGTGGACATCAAAGAAGAGGTCGGGGGCGGAGCGGTGTACCGCTGCCACAATATCGGCTCCGTAACTGATGTTGGGCACAAAATGGCCGTCCATGATATCGCAGTGAATCCACTGTGCCCCTCCCTTTTCACAATCATGAATCTGTTCGCCGAGAACTGTGAAATCTGCGGCCAGGATGGATGGAGCCAGCTTCGGTAGGTCAAATTCCATACGGAGACAATCAGGTTTGGTCTATCGTTGTAACGGTTGGGGATCGTTCAGATCGAGAGGAAGACGTTCATCCTGTGTTGAGTCCGGCTCCTCATCTTCAGGCAGTGAATTGTCATCCTCAGGCCGATCGTTCGGTTGTTCCGGATCTCGGCTCTCCAGCGAGTCTTGCTCTTCAAGAATGACACCGGATTCAGATTCTTCCTGAACGTCGAAGCGTTCGGAGATGACAAGATCCAGAGACTCTCCCTCCCGGAGGCTGGGTTGGTCCGGAGTGACCCCGATCACCGTATTGGGTTGGGTATCGCGTTGTCGTTCGAATCGAACATCTCCGATTCGCAGTCCCGCCTCCCGGATCTTTCGTTGCGCATCGGGGAGCGGTTCTCCATGAAGATCCGGTACATCGACCATTCGATCTCCCAGTCCATCGCTCACAGCCAGATCAATACTGGTTCCCTGAGGAACAACTTCTCCCGGAGGAAGGGATTGACGCAGAACGGTATTCCGGTATCGGGATGACTCGTAACTCACCACACCTGGCTGGAGTTGAGAGTTTTGGAGCTGTATGCGTGCATTCCGCAAGGACATGTTGGTCAAATCTGGAACCGTCGCGGTCGGTGCTTCTGTCGTATTGACTGTCAAATAGATTTTCCGATTCGGTTTCACTACTTGTCCAGCCACAGGTGCCTGGTCAATAATGTAATTGGCCGGATAGGCTGCATGCGATCGTCGATCCAGAACTTCATATCTCAGACCGTAGGTAGAGAGAAGCTCCGAAGCCTCGTCATAAGAGAGCTTGGTTACATCCGGAATGGTAACTCCCTCCTGATAATTGGTATAGGAGGGCATGATCCAATTGTCGGCAGCAATCAAGCCAGCGGCACCAATGAACGCAACTGCTGCTGCGGCAAGGGTCCAGCGAAGGATTTGTCGGCGAATAGGGGACATCTCTTTGGGCATGAACGTAAAATACGCTTTTCAGAGGGCTTTTTAAATATTCCTGCCCGATTTGTCGAAGAGATGAACGTTTGATATGCAATCAAATACGGGAGCCCGAAAAACGGGATCCCGTAGCGGGGTCAAAAGTTGAGGAGCAGGCTGAATCGCATGGTATTTGCCAGCGGATGATCCTCTTCGAGCGTATAGAGATAACTGAAATCGACTCCGAATATGTGGTATCTTATCCCGGCTCCAAAGGTCAAAAACTCACGATTCCCATTTTCTGGATGTTCGTAGTAGTATCCGGTACGAAGCGCGAACTGATTGTGGTACCAATATTCCGTACCGAATCCAAACATCAACTGCTCGACCAGATTCAGTGAGACGGTTTCACTTCCGTTGAATCGATCCAGGGAACCCCAGGATTCGATCAGTGCACGCCCCATCGGGACCGGACGGTGGACATCGTTTCCATTTTCGGTCACGGTTTCGCTTCGGGCCATCACCTTGGAGATGTCGTTGGCAAGCGTCAACGTATTGTCGCCTCTGTCATCCAGATCCAGCGTCAATGCCCAACCGGTTCGAAGAACTGTCGGAAGGGGATCCTTGACGGAGTTGCTGGTGTACTGAACGCCCGGACCGAGGTTGGAGAGGTTCAGCCCGGCTTGAACCTTCGCCTCTTGCTGGAAGAGCATGAAAGGGGAGCTTCGATAGAGCGTGGCGAGGTCTACACCGACACTCGATCCTGGATTGATCTGTTCCCCCGTCGAGAGTTCGCCGCTGGCCAGGCTGCTGTAGATGTATCGCAATCCGAGTCCAACACTCCAATTTTCACTCAATTGGCGTCCCAGGGAGACACCGGTTGCCACTTCATAACTGTTGAATCTCCCCAGCTCCAGTCCGGTCTCATCGGTTCGCTGTTGTTCTCCCAGATTCAGAAAGGTGACATGTACACCGAGAGTCCCGACATCTTCCAAATAGGTTTTCCCTACCAGATAGTCATAAAAGAGGTCTGCATTGAAGGCCGGCAACCAATTGGCATGAGTGACCGATATCTGTGTTCCACGCTGGAATCCAAGACCGGCAGGATTCCAGAAGATGGCAGCTGTATTATCCGAAATGGCGACACCGGTGTTTCCCATTCCACCTCCCCGCGAGTCAGGCTCGATTTGGAGAAATGGAACGGCGGTAATACCGACTTGAGCCTTGGCGGATTGAAGCTGGAGCGCAAATGCGGCAAGCAGCAGAATCGCTGCACGGGTAATGACGGTTTTCATATGAGATACGGTTGCAGGTTGACGTTGGCAACCACGAGGCTCAGTCCATTGCTACTGCCTACTCTACCCGTGTGGTTTTGTGGGCGGCGAACTTTCCTGTGACGGCCGGATGGCAACAGATTCTGAATGATACCTCATCCTGGAAGGTTTCGCCAGTATGATGAGATCAATTTAATTTCCATTCAGAGGAATGTCAACGATCGAATTGACGAATAAAAAACTGTATCCTTTTGGGCAAGAACAGGTTGGTTGTTGAGAATCCTCAAAAAGCCGACTCCAGATCTTCTTTGAGATCTTCTACATCTTCGATACCGATCGATAGACGGATCAACGAATCTTTCAGCCCGGCCGCTTCACGTACGTTTTTCGGGATGGATCCGTGTGTCATGGATGCCGGATGACTGATGAGTGATTCCACTCCGCCCAAGCTCTCTGCAAGAGTGAAAATGTGAGTTCGGCTCATGAATCGGGCTGCAGACGCTTCTGTATCCTCATTCAGTGAAAAAGAGACCATGGCTCCCGGTGCATCCATCTGTCGCGTCGCAAGATCATGCTGCGGGTGAGAAGGGAGCCCCGGATAGTGGACGACTTCTGTCCCGGGATGTGCCTCGAGCCAACGGGCAATTTCGATTGCATTTGAAACCGCCCGATCCATTCGAACGTGCAGTGTTTTGATCCCCCGCAACAGGAGATAACAATCCATGGGGCCGGGAACGGCTCCCGTCGTCTTGACCTGGAACCGGATCTTCTCCATCCACTCTATGTCGGATGTGGCAACGGCACCGCCGATCACATCGGAGTGACCACCGAGATACTTCGTTGTGGAGTGGACGACCAGATCGGCCCCCAACTCGAGGGGACGTTGCAAATAGGGGGAGGCAAAGGTGTTGTCAACAGCCGTTCGGATTCCCTTGGATCGGGCCAGCTTGGCGATCTCTTCAATCGGAGCTATACGAAGAAGTGGATTGGTCGGTGTTTCGATCCAGATCAGTCGGGTTTCCGGCCGAAGGGCCTCTTCGATCCGTTTCGTATCGGTCATGTCCACAAACGTGAATTCGATTCCGTACGGCATAAATACTTCGGTGAACAGACGATAACTTCCGCCATAGAGATCGTTAGAGGCGATTACGTGATCACCGGGGCGAAACCCTTTCAATACGGCATCCATGGCGGCACATCCACTTGCAAAGCAGGCGCACTCGTCGGCCTCTTCCAGCCCGGCGATCAGCTTTTCGAGTGCAGTCCGGGTCGGATTTCCGACTCGCGCGTAATCATATCCCTGATGAACATTGGGTTTCGACTGTGCGTATGTAGACGTCTGAAAGACAGGCGGCATGACGGCGCCCGTCGTCGGTTCGGGAGATTGTCCGGCGTGAATTGATTTCGTGTTGCGTCTCATGGTACGGCTCGTTACGAATTTAACTGCTCATCGATCTGGCGGGCTTGATCATCCAGACCCAACTTTTGATATATCTCTTGAAGGTCGACCCAAATTTCCCGGTTCTCCGGATTCTGATCGGCCATCGCCTCCCACCGTGGAATGGCTTCTTTGAGAAGAGATTCTCCTCTGGACACCAGTTCGGAGGCGATCCGGCTCGAGAGCCCGTCTGCCTGTTCCATCAGGTAGAGGCCGCTGTTTCTGTAGAACTGAGCCATTACGTAGGCACTTTCTGTATCTGCAGGCGATGGATTATCTGACTGATCCAATTCCTCCATCGCCTCGTCGACCCACTCCAGGTCCGACTGGATTTCATTCTCGTCACGCTCTGAAGGTGGATATGTTTCCCAATGATCTTGCAGATGGAAAAAAAGTTCGATGGCCAGACTCTCTCGATACTGATGGTTATCGGGATTCTCCTCTTTGAGTTCCCGAAGTTCACGGACGGCATCCATGTGTTGTTCATTCAGGATGAGTGCGTTGATAAGGGCGTGGCGGATCTCAATCCGTTCCGGTACCTCTTCTACCAGTGACTGGTAGCGTGTAATCGCCTCGTCCAGATAGCCGGACTCCAAATAGAGATAGGCGATCCTCTCATTCATGTCCGGAGGGTAGGGGATGACCTGCTGCATGGCCGTTTCGAGAGTGGAGATGGCCTCCGGTATTCGGTCCTGACGATAGTGGATGGAACTGATGTGCCGATATGGATCCCCCTCTTCCGGCTGAAGAACAGATGCATTTTCGAAGTGATGCAAGCTGGACGATTGCGGATTTCCCAGATCGGATTCACCAGCCTGGAATTCTCGTTCGTATGCATTCCGAATCAGCTCATCGGTCCGATTGGCCAATTCATCCTCCTGCAACTCCGAAGTCGCCGCCGTCTGTACCATCTCTTCATAGTAGACAGTTCGGTCTTCGGGGCTGCGCTCGGTGGCGATCTCATCCAGGATCTCCAGACGCTCAAGGAGAAGTGGAGCCGATTTTTCATCGGCATCCAATCGACGGTCGATCTCTTCCAGTGCGAGTTCGGCATCGGGAGTATCGGTGGTTTCTCGGGTTGTTGTTTCTGTTGAGAGGCAAGCGCTTAAAAAAAAGAACCCGACGACGAGTATTGAGCTCGTCAGTCGGGTACATTTCCACCGTTGGGTCATGCGGAAGACTCTGTTAGTATCGTGATAATTGATTTTACCCTGAGAAGTGGGCAGGTGTTACATACCGGCACGCTCCATCGCCTCGTCGGCTTCTTCGTCCATTCCGAGTGTGGTGTACACCTGGAAGAGAGCTTCCCAATAGGAGGTTTCCTCCGGATTCAGCTCTGCAGCCTGTTCGTAGTTCTCTAACGCTTGTTGCAGCGTCTCACGAGCCTCCTCGTCAAGCTCCCGGGCAAGGGCATTGTCCCGGGTGTTGTTCCGTTTGTCAAAGAGGGCGGCTGCACGGTTTTGATAGATGATTCCCAGAATATTGTACGCTTCGTCATTGTCCGGGTCGAGGCTGGCAGATTCGCTCATCTCCTCGATTGCCTGGTCGGCCAACCGGTCGCCTTCGGCTTCTCTTTCGTTCGCCTCTGCCCGAGCCTCGTCAATTCGGTTCTGAAGTTCGGATTGTTCGGATTCAGAGAGTTGTTCCAGCTGCTCTTCCATTTGGTAGGACTGTTCGAATCCAGCGGTCGCAGCGTCCAACTCTTCCTGAGCTAGTCGATAGAGCTGGGTGCCCAGAGCGTAACGGAATTGTGCATTTTGCGGATCGTCCGAAATCAAGTTTCGAAGCATATCGAGTGCTTCTTCGGTTTGACCGGTTTCGAGATAAGAGTCGGCCAGGAACTGTGCAAAGATGGATTCATTTGGATACGCATCGAGAGCTTCTTCGGCTAAATCCCGCGCACTGTCGAAATCTTCCTGCATGAAGTAGAGACTGATCAGGAACTCGTAATCTTCCATGACCGGCTCGTCCATGATATCCATGGCACTTTCATAGGCAGATGTAGCCTGCTCAATTTCACCCAACTCGTAGAGAATGGAGGAGAGTACGATGTGTGAGATGGAGCTGTCCGGTTCGACAGTAATGGCATTCTCGAAGTGGGCAATGGCTGTCTGTTCCGGCTGTTCGGTGGCCTCACGTGCACTGTCGCTGGTCATGATCTCGGCACCGGCATTGTGCTCGAACGCCCAGATCGAAGTGGTAAACTCGGCGATATCGTCCAACTCGGCAGGTCGGGACTCCATCGTGTCACCAATGGCGATGGCCATGTCGAACGACTCCTTCATGTCGGTATAGTTGGATTTGCGAGATGCCGGCGGATCCATCTCTACCGACATTTCTCCGAGTGCGAGCCCTTTATAATAGTGGGCCAATGGGTTGTGTGGATTTTCTTCGAGGGCCTGTTCGGCAGAGTTCAGGGCCTCTTCATAATCC
>JBNJFK010000089.1:0-8891 GCA_051746765.1 Bacteroidota bacterium | reverse complement strand
ATTAAAATTAATGAATGATAAAGAATTTTATAAAAAAACCAGAAATAAATGTTTAAAAAGAGCTAAACAGTTTGATATAAATATTATGGGAGAAAAAATTTTAGCGAAATATAATGATTTATTATAAGGTGGTATAATTGAAAATTACTGGGGACCGATTCGTAGAGTCGCTTGCGTTCGCGGCTCAGGCTCAGGCCCATCTGCTCGAGGTGGGAGAGGGGCAGCGTTCCGAGATGTTCTCCCCGGGAGGCCGAGGCGACGGAGACGAACGAGTCGTTGATCCCCTCCTGTTCGTAGATGTGGTGGTTCTGGTAGCGATAGATCGGGTTCAAAGGTTCGTCGGTTCCTTTGCCGGTGGCTGCGCTCCAGGAGAGAAACGGGACCCCCTTCGTGTCGGTGATCGCGGGATTGAAGGTGGAGGCCACGTAGTCGCGGGTGAGCTGTTGGACAGCACCGATGGCGTCGCTGCGGGAGTGGGGGTAGACGTGATTTCCGAACCAGTTGAATGCATCGCCCAGAAGGGTTCTCACCTTTTCGGGGGTCTTGAGTACCAGCTCGGCCAGGCTGGTCCCGTCGTGAGGGCTCGCCAGTGTGGTGAGCGAGGCAACATGCGGGGCGCACTCCAGCTCCTGGAGCGCATAGCGCATGTCGAGCCCCGACATGCTGTGGGCGATCACGTTCATTTTTTCCACCTCGAGAGAATCGCACAATTTCCCGAGAACCCGATTCCACTCGGTCGCCCGTGTGTCGATCGAGGCGTAGGGGACGATGTTGGGCGCAAACGCGAGAACTCCGTGACGTCGCAGCAGCATGCAGACTTCGTGCATGGGCGAAGGTTTGATCACGGATGCCAGGGCTCCGTACCCGTGACAGAGCAGGAGGGGATACCGCAGCGGGACGACCTCGGGCTGGGGAGAGTCCGATAACTCCAGCTTTTTGAGAATTCGTTCCGGTTCAAGGAGTTTCATGGGAGGGGAAGATCGGGTTGTTGTTCGCTTTCCGGATCGGTCGGCGTGTCGCTCGGAATGAGACGAATGGTCCGGAAGGTGGTCTCGTTTCGGATCAGATGGATCAGCATCTCGCGTTCGGGAAAGAAGACGCGCGCCGGGCTCTCTACGCCGTAGGGGAAGAGTTCCCGATGGAGTTGGTAGTGCCAGTCGGTAGCCGAGAAGCCGGAGGGGATCTCCAGGCTCCAGTGCTTTCGCTCGAGAACCGAGTCGATCCGGATGCTGCGGACGCGAACGTCATTCGGCATGATCCCGAAATGGTCGATGGTGTGGCGAATGAGCGAGTCGGCTTCAGCGCCGCTTCGCAGATGCTCCGTCTGCTCCGGTTCCCACAACTGCAGGGCGGCCGCACTGGCCAGACAGCAGAGCAGCAGAAGCCAAACCACTCGTTTCCGCTTTGTAAGATCTTCGTCGGAACCGTCGAAATCGGATCCCGTGATCTCGTCCATCATCCCGGTTGTGCTCTTCGTTGGAACTCCTATATTTCCCGTCGCTGCATCCGGTGGCGGACCGAGCCGTCGCCGGAGTCGGGCGGTCCCGGAACAGTCCGGAACGCTGAACGGAAAGGTACGGTCTTATGGCATTGAAAATCGAGAAAATTGAAACAGATGCACAGGTGGAGCGGTTTCATGCGCTGCCTCACCGACTGTACGAGCCTTCGAGTCCCTGGATTCCACCGTTTCGATTCGAGATCGAGCGGATCTTCACACCGGGCAAGAATCCCTGGTTTGAACAGGGAGAGTGCGAGCGATTTCTGGTGAGCAACGGATCGGAAGATCTGGCCCGGTTTGCTGTCATGACAAACGAGCGAAAAGACCCTCTCTACGAGCCGGTGATGGGCGGGATGGGATTTATCGAAATGGTCAACGATACCGAGGTGGCCGGAACGGTGATCGATGCCGCAAAGGCGTGGCACCTGAAACGGGGACGGGGTGCGTTCCGCGGGCCGGTCAACGCGGGCGAGAACGACCACTGGTGGGGTCTTCTGATCCAAAATTACGACGAGCCGCCGATCTACGGCATGCACTACCACCCGCCCTGGTACCGGGATCTTCTGGAGGCAACCGGCGCTGAGAAGCTGGACGATCATTTCAGCTACAAACGATTCTTTTCCGATCCGCTGCCCGAACGGCTGGTCAAAATCACCGACCGGATCGAGAGTCGTCCGGGAGTGGAGCTTCGTCCGGTTCGCATGGACCAACTCGAAGAGGATGCCGAAGCGATCCGTCAGATCTACAACGAAGCGTGGCGTGAGCAGGATATCGTGGAGCGCGAACAGGAGTTCACCGAACTCACGAGCGAGACGGTGCAGGCGATGGTCAAGCAGCTGAAACCGGTGATGATTCCCGACAGCGTTTTGATCGCCTTTGTGGATGGGGACCCCGCCTCGTTTATCGTCTGCGTACCCGATTTGAATGAGATCTCGGCCAAAACCGGAGGGAAGCTTCGCTGGTGGGACATGGTCCGTTTCTGGCGGTTCGGCAAGCGGGCCACCCGATTGCGTACACTGGTCTTCGGCACCAAGCCGAAGTATCGAAAGACGGGGATGGAGGCGCTCACCTTCGTCCGCGGAATACAGATGACCAGAGCGGCCGCACCGAAGCTGGAGTATCTCGAGGGGGCGTGGGTGAGCGAGAAGAACTGGCTCATGCAGCGGAGCCTGGAGGCGCTGGGGTGCCACCATCACAAGACCCACCGGACCTATCGCTGGTTGGTGTAGTGCGCGTTGGTAGATGCACGAGACTCGATATCAACAGTATAACATTTCGTATTTGAAATAATTACCTTATATTTACTTCAAATAAGAAATGTTATGAGTTCCAAACGTCCCATACTACTTCCCAAACATCGCCGCATGCTTGAGCAAACCGGTGAACAGTTCAAACTTGCGCGGTTGCGTAGAAAGCTGAACGCCGAGCAGGTTGCCGAGCGAGCCAATATTGGCACGACAACGCTCTGGAGAATTGAAAAGGGCGACCCCGGGGTGGCGATGGGCAATTATCTGCAGGTTCTTCTGGCTCTGGGATTGGATACAGACATTCTCAAGCTTGCAGCCGATGATGTGCTGGGTCGCAAAATACAGGATGCCGGCTTGTCCGTAGGAAAACGTGGTCCCAAACGATCAGAGTCATGACAGTGCAACGCTCGGATCGGCTGGAAATTTTCGTGTTTGTTCAGGCGGCTCCACGGGAGAGCCCATTGCGTATGGGAACTCTCTATTCAAGTCGTGTACGAGGAAGCGAGGTTTTTTCATTCGAGTACACATCCGATTTTTTGTCGTCTCGTGACGCATTCGAAATCGATCCGAATCTCCAACTATTTTCGGGACCTCAATATGCACCCGAGGGGCCACCCAATTTTGGAATATTTCTGGATTCGTCACCGGATCGATGGGGACGGGTTCTCATGGACCGCCGGGAAGCGTATCGTGCCAGAAGAGAAGACCGCCCGGTTCGGCGTATGATGGAGTCAGATTATCTACTTGGTGTTCATGACGAGTCAAGAATGGGAGCACTCCGGTTCAGCACGAGTCCTGATGGTCCGTTTTTGGATCATGATTCGGAATTTACGACCCCGCCCATGACGTCACTTCGGGAGCTTGAACGAGCCGCGACTGAAATCGATGCAGATCCTTCTTACGGAAACGATGAAGCCTATCAACGTGTCGAGCTTTTGGTAGCACCAGGGTCCTCTCTTGGTGGTGCCCGACCCAAAGCGGGCGTGCGATCCGAAACGGGTGATCTTTGGATCGCCAAGTTTCCGGGAGGTAAAGACGAGTTCGATGTGGGGGCGTGGGAGTATGTCGTATATGAATTGGCTCTTCGATCGGGTATCCGGATGTCTGAATCCCGAGTAGAGGCGTTTTTGTCTTCACGACGAACGTTTTTGACTCGACGATTTGATCGGGATCCAAATGGTCGCCGGATCCATTTCTTTTCGGCCATGACGCTTCTTGGATATCAAGACGGGACCGATTCCAGTGATGGAGTCAGCTATCTGGAGCTGGCCGAGCTGATTGTATCCAATGGAGCCGAAGTTCAATCGGATCTTGAACAACTCTGGAGAAGAATTGTTTTCAACATTTTGGTCTCCAATACGGATGATCATCTGCGAAATCACGGGTTTATGTTGAAGGAAGGCGGGATTGAATTGAGTCCGGCGTTTGATATCAATCCCAATCCGAAAGGGAACGGGCTAACACTGAATGTCAACGAGTATGATCATCGACTCGATCCCGATCTTGCCCTCGAAGTTGCTCCGCACTTTCGATTAACGGAGAACCGAGCGAAGGAAATTCTTGGTGAAATTCAAGAGGCGGTTTCCGGATGGCGGGAATTGGCAGCATCGATAGACATTCGACGAGGCGAGATAGAACGAATGGCACCGGCTTTTCGAACGATGTAGGCAAGGTTTGAATCAGACCCGGGAGGCGATGGTCTGAAGTATCTGTAGGGCGACGTCCCGCTTGCTCCCTTCGATCCACTCGCGGTGGTCGGGGCCCAGAAGCAGAATTCGGTTCGTGTCGCTTGCAAAGCCGGAGTCCTGATTGCTCAGGTCATTGCCGCAGATCCACTGGATCTTCTTCTTTTCGAGCTTCTCTTCGGCTTGTGATTCCAGATCTTCGGTTTCCATGGCAAATCCGACCAGAATTTGACCCTCGCGACGTCGTTCCCCCAGTTCACTCAGGATGTCGGGTGTGGGGACCAGTTTCAGGCTCGGTACACCGTCCTGTTTTTTGATCTTGTGTCCGGCGCTCTCCTCGGGTCGAAAATCAGCGACAGCGGCCGTCATGATAATCCAGTCGGCATCGGGCTGCAGTTTCAGGAGGAGGGATCGAAGCTCGGCCGCCGTCATGAACGAGCGGGTCTGAAGTCCGTGAGGTACGGGAACCGAGAGAGGTCCGTGCAGGAGCGTGACGTCGGCGCCCATCTGTCGGGCCGCCATGGCCATGGCGATGCCCATCTTTCCGCTGCTCGGGTTGGAGATAAAGCGGACAGCGTCGATCGGCTCCCGGGTCGGACCGGCGGTGACGACCACCCGTTTGCCGGCCAGGGGACCCTCGCTGCCAACCAGGCTAAGTTTGTGGTCGAGTCTTTCCGGCGAATCTTCGTCCCCGAGAATCCGTTCGATCTCCTGAACGATGGTACCCGCATCGGGGAGTCTTCCCTCGCCCTCGAGTCCACTGGCCAGATAGCCCGATTCGGGCATGAGCAGCTGATACCCAGACTCTTGTGCGAGCGCCAAATTTCGTTCAACGGCCGGGTGGTGAAGCATGCCGGCGTCCATGGTGGGACAGAGAAGGAGCGGGCAGCGTGCGGCAAGCGCAATACTGGCGAGGATGTTGTCGGCCAGTCCGTGGACCAGTTTGGCCAGCGTATTGGCCGTACAGGGAGCGACGACCATCAGGTCTGCCCATTCGGCCCAGTGGATGTGTTTGGTCCAGCTGTCACCCGGGTTCCCCTCGGAAAAGACATGTACGGGAACTTCGCTGCGGGAGAGAGTGGCAAACGTTTCCACTCCGACAAAGCGGGTGGCCGCCGGTGTCATGACGACGCGCACGTCCGCCCCGGCTTTTTGTAGTTCCCTTAGAAGACGGACCGATTTGTAGGCGGCAATGCCGCCCGTAACGCCCAGCAAAATGGATTTGCCGGACAGATCCATCACTCTTCCTTGTTCGGATAGTCGTAATAGATCTTCTCGTCGAGAAGTTCTTGTACGGATCGCTGTGTCGCGTGCGGAAGCTCTTCAAATGCACGGGAGATGCGTTCCTGCTCTTCGTTGAAGGTGAACTCGTCCTCTTCTTCGAACCCTTCGAAGTACTTGAGTTTCTCGTCCAGCTCCAGCTTCTCCTGGGCGGCGATCTGGCGGGCACGCTTGGCCATGACCACGAGAATCTCGTACTTGTTGTTGTTCTCGATTCCCAGTTTCTCTACATCGAGTGTTTTAATCGGCATGGTATCTGGCTCATTCGTTGGTTTCGGTTGCATCCGATGTCCGGTCGGGCCGAACCCCTCAGGGTGCATCCAAAAAGGGTCGGACAATCTGCAGAAGCTCGTTCCAGGCTGTCTCCAGGTCGTCATTGACAATCTTCCGGTCGAACCGGTCCTCCCACTGAAGCTCTTCACGGGCCCGGTTCAGGCGATCCTGCAGGGAGGATTCATCCTCGGTTCCCCGCGCCCGCAACCGGCGTTCCAGCTCGTCGATCGATGGAGGTTTGATAAAGACGGAGAGGGCTTCCTCGCCAAATATTTCGTCGATTCTGTGCGCCCCTTTAACGTCAATATCAAGCAAGACATGATAGCCTTTATCCCGCTGATTTTCAATAGCAGAACGGAGTGTTCCGTACCGCGTGCCGTTGTAGACCTCCTCCCACTCGATGAACTCGCCGCGCTGGATCCGCGCTTCGAATTCCTCTGGACTCAGAAAGTGGTAGTCACGACCGTCCACCTCTCCCTCCCGGGGGGGGCGTGTGGTGGCCGAGATGGAGAATTGAAGATCGGGGTACGCCTCTCGCAACCGGTTGGCCAGCGTACTCTTGCCCGATCCGCTCGGGGCCACCAGGACCAGGATGCGTCCGCGGGTATTCGCACTACTCGACATTTTGCACCTGCTCTCGAATCTGTTCCAGATTCTCTTTGGCCTGGACCACACGATGGGAGATCTCCGGATGGTTCGCTTTGGATCCGATCGTGTTGAGCTCCCGGTTAATCTCCTGTGAGAGGAAGTTGAGCCGCCGTCCGATCGCCTGATCCTGCCCGAGGGCCTCCCGAAAGAATTTCAAATGAGACTGAAGACGGATGACCTCCTCCTGAATGTCCATCTTGTCGATCAAAATGGCCACTTCCATCTCCAGGCGCTCCGGGTTGATCTTCTCGTCATCGACCAACCTGGCGATCCGCTCACGGTACTGTTCGAGCAGTTCGGGGGCGCGATCGGAAGCCAACTCCCGGATGTGCCCCAGATGGGTTTCGATTCCGTCGATCTGGTTGTGAAGTTCGCTCTCCAGCTCGGCTCCCTCTTTTTCGCGCATTGTGCGAAGCGCCTCGAGCGCCTGCCGGGTCGCCTGCTCGATCAGCGTCCAGGTCTCTTCGAGGATCTCCGGATCTTCGCTCTCTCGCTGAAACAGATCGCCGAACTGCAACAGATCCCGCATGGTGACCGGTTCGGTGATTCCGCTCAATTTGCGCGCCTGTTCGAGCAGCTTTCCGTATGCCCGGATCTTTTCGGGTCGAACCGTGAGCGCTCCGTTCTCGGCTCTGGAACGATCCACATTGACCGACAGGGTCACTTTTCCCCGTTCCAGATAGGGCTGAATGAGTGGTTTGAACCGGTTCTCCCTGTCGGAGAATGCATTGGGCATGCGAACGGTCAGGTCCAGATACCGGGAGTTGAGCGTCTTGATCTCGACGGTCACCTCTGCGGTGTCACTCTGTGTCTGTCCCCGTCCAAAGCCGGTCATCGATCGTATCATGCGTCTCCTTGTCTCTTCTGTTGTGTGACCTGTTTTTGAACCGGGCCCATCACCTTCTCCTCAAGCTCCTGGGCCGCCTCGATGGTGCGCGCTTCGCAGTAGACCCGGACGATCGGCTCGGTGTTCGATTTCCGGACGTGAACCCAGCCCTCCTCCAGATCGACTTTGACCCCGTCGGTCCGGTCCGGGTCGATGGATGCCCAGATGGACGCCATTGTATCGAGTAGTTCGTCGGCGTCTACGCCCATCTGTTTCAGGTCGTATCGCTGTTTGGTGATCACGTAGTCGGGAAGCTCGCTTCGGTAGGTGGAGGCGCTCATTTCGCGTTCGGCGAGGAGCTGCAGGATCATGGCGGTTCCGGTCATCGCATCCCTCCCGCTGTGCAGGTCGGGATTGATCACCCCGCCGTTGCCCTCTCCGGAGATGACTGCACCGGTCTCCTCCATCTTGCCCACGACGTTGATTTCGCCCACGGCCGATCGGTGGCAGGTGTGTCCATACTTTTCGGTGATGTCGCTGGCTGCCCGGGAGCTGGAGAGGTTGGTGGCCGTGTCGCCCGGCTTTTTGGTGAGCATGAAATCGAACGCCGCCACCTGGGTATACTCTTCGCCCCAAAGGGATCCGTTCTCGTCAACCACGGCAAGCCGGTCGGCATCGGGATCGGTCGCCAGCCCCAGATCGAACTGTTCGGAGGCGACTTTTCGGCAGAGATCGGTCAAGTTCTCCGGCAGGGGTTCCGGGTTGTGCGGGAAATCGCCATTGGGCGTGCAGTGGATCGGGTGCACTTCGACACCCAGCTTCGAAAGCAGGCGGGGCAGGGCGACCGATCCCGCGCCGTTGACGGCGTCCACGGCCACCTTGAAGCCGGCTCCGCGAATCTGTATCGGATGGATGTAGGGGAGCTCCAAAATGGCTTCGATGTGGCGATCGATCGCCGATTCATCCTCCTGGCAGAGACCCAGATTTTGATAGTCCCTGAACTTGTACTGCTTCTGGTCGGCAATGCGAATGACCGCCTCACCCTCCTGTTTGTCGAGAAAGAGACCGTGGTCGTTGAGCAGTTTGAGGGCGTTCCACTGCGCCGGATTGTGACTGGCGGTCAGAATGATGCCTCCACGGGCCTGATGGTGCCGGACAGCGATGCCGACCGTCGGGGTGGGAACGATCCCCACCCGAATCACGTCACAGCCGCAACTCTGGAGGGTGGCAACGACGAGCTCCTCGCAGATCGGTCCCGTGATGCGGGTGTCACGACCGACCACCACGCGTCCCCCCTTGAGCCAAGTGCCGAAGGCAGCGGTATAGGTGACCAGGTTTTCAGGTGTTAGATCCGATCCAAAGATGCCCCGGATGCCCGAGACCGAAACCATTAAAGCCATCGTGTAATTCTCCTCTTGAATGTCTGTTTTCCA
>JBNJFK010000088.1:0-8898 GCA_051746765.1 Bacteroidota bacterium | reverse complement strand
CAAATGTGACCAGATGGGGTTCCACTTCCCGGCAGATTCGGATCATCTCGTCGGTTGCGGCCATTTCGAAATCAAGTACACCGTTGACGACGTCTTTGAGGCGGAATACGTCAGGGTCCTGAATATGGCGCCTGTCGCCCCGAAGATGGAAGACGATTCCGTGGGCACCCGCTTCTTCGCAAACCGTTGCGGCTCGAACCGGATCCGGATACCCCTCTCCACGGGCATTTCTCAGAGTGGCAACATGGTCGATGTTTACATAAAGCTGCATGGGAACAGAGTCAGCGCCGTTTGATCCATCGCCAGAAAAGGGGACCGATCGATCCTGAAAGCCCGCCAATGATCATGGCGATGAGCAGGGCCGGCGTCAATTGTGAGTGAACATGATTCGAGATCAATATACCACTTACAAACATCCCGACCACAGCGGTTACGTAGCCGATGACGAAAGCGGACGCAAGATCCTTGGTCTTCAAATTGATGAACAGTAGGCAGAGAATGGCAGCGGCCGTCCCGACCAGGAGCCAGATGCCGAGAAAGCCCGGATCGGTGAAGTCGATTTGCCGAACCGGACGGGTCCAGATCGGAATGCCGGCGGCGACCAGGGAGATCAGGATGGCAATCTGTTTGTAGTGTTGACGTGTGGTTTCAATCACGGGAGAGGGGTTGGGTGATGGCGTCCTGCCGGGAAGAGGATGAAACGGAGAAATAACGAAAAAGGCCACCCGAATCGGGCAGCCTTTTCTATCGGACTCTTCAGCTTTGTACGCTATCCGTCCGGATTGGCTTGTGCCCTCGGTCGAAGAGACGTCAGGTCCCGAATATAGACCGGTTGGCCGGATTCACAACTGTTTCGGGCTGCGATTCCGGTCAGAATGGACATCACACCGTCCCGGGCATTGGCCGCCTGGTTCAGTGGATCGGCCATGTCGGGATCGCGGAAGAGTTTGTCATTCATAAGTGGGTCTCCTCCCCAGTGACCTCCCTCCTCGAACTCGGCCCGGATCACCTCCGGCTCCCTGTCCCGTACAAAGAGCTTCCAGTCCTGATAGTCCTTCGAGGGCCATCCGCCCTCTTGACCTTCGATTCGCCCCTTGGTTCCGTTGAATGCGAGCCAGTAACCGGAGTGATCCGACTGCCCCGCGAGTGAATAGTTCAGATGAACGCCGTTGGCATACCGAACCATGGCCGAATGTTTGTCATAGATGTTGATTTGTGGGCGGAAGACACAGTTGTCCCGAATGTATCCGTCATACTCTTCATTGTCCGTGTAGAGCTGGCGGAGATGATCATTGGCAGTAATATCCCAATAGTAGGGGCACTCTTGCGTGTACGCACAGTTCCGACAGTTGTCTCCACGAAACGGACCATTGTGTCCGAACTGTTCCAGGGCTCCCTGGGCGAAGACCATCTCCGGCTCTGAATTCAGGAACCAGTTGATCATGTCGAAGTGGTGAGTCGCCTTGTGAACCCAGAGGGTACCGCCCCGGTCCCGCTCCCCGTGCCAGCGCTGCATGTATCGTTTAAGATGGTCATGATCCAGATTCCAGTGAAAATCGACGCTGGTGATTTCACCGATCTCGCCGCTCATGAGCAGCTCCTTGAGCCGGGCCCGGTGGGGCGGCCAACGGTAGTTGAAAGTGACGATGATCTCCTTTCCGTACTCTCTTTCGGCATCCAGGATGATCTGGGCCTTCTCTTCGTCAATGGTGATCGGTTTCTCGCAGATGATGTTGCATCCGTGCTTGAGCCCGGTCAGGATCTGCTTGTGGTGCTCCCAGTCCCACGTGGTGATAATAAGCCAGTCGGGTTTGGTTTCGGTGAGCATCTCGTCCAGATCGGTATAGGTTCGCGCATCGGGGGCCTGAATATAGTCGGCTCCGTAGGCGAGACGACCCGGGTTCTTGTCACAGATGCCAACCATATCGACATACTCCCCGTAGTTTTCGATCAGGCGACGGCCGTACATGGAGACGCCGCGAACACCGGTTCCGACCAGGGCCAGTCTCATTTTTTCATTTCCGGTTCGGTTCGCTGCAAAGGAGAGGATCGGATTGGCCGCCAAAAATCCGGCGCCGACCGCTGCTCCGGTCGTTTTCAGAAACGACTCACGAGAGTAGGTCTTCTTCATGATATTGGGATCAGGTTATCGTTTGGGTTTCTTCGCATGAACCCTGTAGCGGCCAGCAAACAAGAGTATGTTCGTACGAAAAAAACGCCTGCCCCACTGATTGTGAAGCCGGCGCTTGTCCTAAAATATCAATTCAGGTCAATCCCGCAAACGAAAAGGATCCACGGATCCGGAAGAGCGGTTACTCTTCCTCCAATCTCGCCCGCACTCTCGCGACCTCTGCCGGGGTAACGACCGACGCATCATTTCCGAAGCTGGACCGGATATAGGTCAGGACCTGGGCGATCTCTTCGTCACTCATATAGTCGTGAGCGGGCATCGGTGTATTGTAGACCTCCCCGCGTACTTCGATCGGGCCATCCAACCCCTGAAGAACCAGCGTAATCAGGGTCTCTTTGTCCCCGTTCACCCAGTCCGTTTCGGCGATCGGTGGGAATCGGGGGGGAGATCCCTCTCCGTTCCGGGAGTGACAAGCGGCACAGTAGGTGTTGTAGACTGTTTCACCACCCGCCTGCATGTCTCGCTCGAGATTGTCTTCGACCGGGTGCGGGTCCTTGATGTTGCTGGCATTCTCTTTTTCGGCAATCACCGGAGCCAGCTGCTCTTCGCCGAAGTTGTCCCGGTCGCCGGTATAAACGACTCGCCAGATCTTGCCATTGACGGATTCCGTTATGTAGAGCGATCCGTCGGGTCCCTCGGCGATTCCCATGGGACGTGCTTCGGCGTCACTGGTGTTGACAATCGGGTCTACACCGGCAAATCCGTTGGCAAACACTTCCCACTCACTGGAGAATTGGTCCCCTTCCCACGGGGTAAAAGAGACGAAATAGCCGCCTTGCGGGTAGGGTGCCCGAATGGTGGACCCGTGCCATGCGATAAAGGCTCCGTGCCTGTAGCGTTCGGGAAACTGATCGCCACCGTAGAAACGGAGGTCGTTGGGCGCAAAGTGTCCGGGGAAACCGATGATCGGGTCATCGTACTCACCGCATCGGCCGATTGTCTCACCGTCACCCTCATACTCGGGGTTGAGCACTTTCTGACCTTTCAGCTGGTCGTAGTAGCAGAAGGGCCATCCGAAATCGGTTCCTTCCGAGGCACGGACAAACTCTTCGGCCGGCAACAGAGCGCTGTCCCAACGGGAGTAGATGTTCGACCATTGACGGAAAAGGTAGTCCCGTCCATGTTGTACAGCGTAGAGTTCATTGTCGACCGGGTGCCACTCCATGGCAACCACACTACGCATGCCCATGGAGTACTTGGTTCCCACCTTCTTGAAATCGGGATTGTCGGATTCGCTCTCCTCCTGAACCTGGTTCAGCTCGTCGGCAGAGAATTTCCAGATTCCGCCATGGTCGACTCGTTGTGGGCAGGGGTCCTGGGCCAAGAGTCCCGGCGTCCGCGGGGGATCCTGGCAGGTGTCGGACGGTGCCCCGTACGGGACATACATGTTGTCTTCGTTGTCGAACGCGATCGGCTTGGTTTGGTGAGCGTGGTACTCATGCGGATGATCGTCATAGACGATGAGCTCCATTCGGGAGGTGTCGGGAACCATCTCTCCTTCGATCATCGGCATCCGGAAGACCTGGAGGTTGGTGCTGAAGTACATGTAGTCGTTCCGGATACGTACATCGGTTTCGTAATTGGCACGTGCCTGATAGTGACCAAACTGCTTGATCACATCGGCTCGACCATCGCCGGTGGTGTCCCGGAGTGCGACAATTCCGCCATTTTCATCAATGCGCCGGAGCTTGACGTAGATATCACCGTTGTCATTGACGACGAGATGTCGGGCCGGGCCAATGCTGTCGACGACGACGAAGGCTTCAAATCCCTCGGGAAGGACGAGCCCTCCGTTGTCCGGATCCGGTTCGGGGAAACTGTTCTGTGATGCAGGTCCACCGCAAGCGGAGACCAGAAGCAGCACGAGTAGAGTGAAGAACAGAGATCGTATCGATCCGAACCGGGTGCATCCGGCAGCGGATCGTGTCCAGTGGGTCGTTGTTTGCATGAGTACTCTATTGCGGTTCTGTGGCAAGATGATCGTTTGGCCGGTGGTATGGAAGGCCAAAAACAGGCCCATATTTTAGCTCTATTCCATGTCGATTGCAATGGACGGAAACCGCTTTCTTCATGCGTGAAGGCTACATTTGTAAAAGTTTGTTTTCGAATCCGGAAGAGGGCAGACGAGCCGTGTTGATTGTCTGCCCGCCGGAGAGAGGCTGGTTGTGCAGAAAAGGAAAATTGATTACTTACCGTAACCGGGGAAAAATGTAATGGATAGGCCCATCCCGTTGAAACAGGTCTGTCTGGATGATGATTCGGAGGAGGATGAAGCGAAGTCGACGCGAGTTTTTGGAATGGATAGGGTGGAGCGGACTTGGAGCCACAGGTGCGGGGATCTCTTGGTTGGGAGGAGACGGACGGAGGACGGAACCGGTTCAACCCGACCGTACCATCGCCGAACAGGCCGCAAACGGGAATCTGCGTCTCCTGGATTGGGAACCGATCCCGCAGTTGGTCGTCAAGGAGACGGTTGTGGAAAAGCCCCGATTCCCGGTGATCGACATACACAACCACTTGCGTGATCTCGATCGGATGGAGGAGTATCTGAGAGTGATGGACGAGTGCGGGGTCTGGAAAGTGGTGAGTCTGGACGGTCGGTCAGAAGACAACTTTTATGAAGAACATCTTCGGGTCGCGCACTCGCTCTCCGAAGAACGACTCATTGTCTTTTTTACTCCGGACTTCAGCCGGATCGACGAGCCTGGTTTCGGGGAGAACGAGGCAGAAAGGCTCGAGCGAGCGGTCCGTATGGGCTGTCGCGGCATGAAAATTTTCAAATCACTGGGATTGACCCTCAAGGACGCTTCTGGTGAATTGGTGCCGGTCGATGACGAGCGTCTGGACCCGATCTGGGCAAAGTGCGGGGAGTTGGGGATTCCGGTTTTGATTCACGTCTCGGATCCGAAAGCGTTCTTCACTCCGATCGACCAGCACAACGAGCGGTACGACGAGCTGGGTGAGCGACCCCACTGGGCCTTTTTTGGGGAGGAGTTTCCCGAGAAGGAGACCATCCTGGATCAACGGAACCGGGTCTTTGCCCGTCATCCGGAGACGACGTTCATTGCGACACATATGGCCAATTTGCCGGAAGAGCTGGGAAGGGTCTCCATGTGGCTCGAGCAGTTTCCCAATATGTATGTGGATATCAACGCGCGGATCAGCGAGTTGGGCCGGCAGCCCTACACCGCCCGGCGCTTCATGATCCAGCACCAGGACCGGATTCTCTTTGGAACGGACACTCCGCCGCGTCCGGATGCTTACCGGGTCTATTTCCGATTCCTGGAGACCGATGACGAGTATATCAATGCAGATCCGAGCCACCACCGTCAGGGTCGCTGGCGCATCTACGGACTCTATCTGCCGGATGAGGTGCTTGAAAAAATCTACAACAAGAATGCCCTGAAGATCTTTTCTCAATTCAAGGGTGCATGATTCCAATTCTCACTTAATCTCCCGACCCATGGATCGATCGATGAATCGCAAAACGTTTCTGAAACTCTCCGGAATGGCCGGTGTGGCCGGCGGTGGCTTGATGGCTGGTTGCTCTCCCGCGTCCAATGGTGGATCTGCGGAGTCGTCGAACGGACAGAATCCGTTTCCGGTAACGCACGAACAGACCTTCAACATGCGCGGGTATGTGGCGCCTCCAATCGAAGAGGTGGGAGTGGCCGTGATCGGTGTCGGAAACCGTGGCTCGGGAACAGTACGGCGTCTGGCCAGTATCGAAGGCGTCCGGGTACGCGCAATCAGTGATATTGAAGAGGATCGCGTAAATGCGGCGATCGAGTCGATCTCTGCCACTCATTCGCCCGACGGCTATTTCGGAGGAGACGAGGAGTGGAAAAAAGTATGCGAACGGGATGACATCGATCTGGTTGCCATCGCCACCCCGTGGGAGTGGCACGTTCCGATGGCACTGCATGCCATGGAGAGCGGTAAACACGCGTACACAGAACTTCCGGCAGCCCAGACGGTGGAAGATTGTTGGCGACTGGTCGAGACCTCCGAGCGAACACGCATGCACTGCGTCCAGATGTCGGGTTCCTGTCACGGAGGAATCTCCGCTGTGGTACTGAACATGGCACGACAGGGCGTGTTCGGTGAACTCATCCATGCCGAAGGGGCTTACATCCATGACCTGATGCGGGACTACAACTTTACCAAGACGATGTATCACGATCTCTGGAGGCTCAAGGAGAATATCGGTCGTCACGGGAGTCTCTATCCCCAGCACGGGCTGGTCCCGATTCTTCAGATCATGGATATGAATTGCGGAGATCAGTTGGACTATCTGGTCTCCATGTCCTCTGACGATTTCATGATGGGAGAGTATGCCCGGGAGCTGGCCAGTGAAGACCCCTTCTGGGAGCCCTATGTGGGAGAGGATTATCGTGGTAACATGAACACCACGACCATCCGGACCAAGAAGGGCCGAACCATTGTGGTTCAACATGATGTTACCTCACCGCGCCCTGGTATTCGGTTCGACTTGTTGAGTGGAACCAACGGTGTCTACCAGGCACGACCTCCGCGTTTTGCTCATGGCCATGACGGGTGGGTTCCGGACGAAGAGTTTCAGGAGATGGTGCAGGAGTACACCCCGGAGATTACCAAACGATTCCAGGAGCTCTCCGAGCAGTCGACAGCGGAGCGGCCCACTCACTCCTATGCCCGCGTGAGCCCGACCGACTGGCGGTTGATCGATTCGCTGCGTCTGGGAATTCCGATGGATATGGATGTCTACGATGCCGCTCTCTCCAGTTCTGTTATCCCGCTCAGCGAGTGGTCGGTGGCCAACCGGTCCACCTCGGTCGAGGTGCCGGACTTTACGATGGGCGCCTGGGAGACCAACCCGCGAGGGATGGACATCAACCTCGAGCAGGGGGGTGGGGAGACCGGGTTGGTTTGAGGCTTCGAATGAAACCGGCCTGCATATACAACTCCTTGTAGAGTCAAAAACCCTCTGTTTCCCGGCATCTTTCGAGAGACCGGCAGGCAGTGGGTTTATTTTTTTGTGTATGTTGTTTCCCGTATCACTTTTAACCGACTGTACGGAACGACATGAAGTTACCATACACCGTTTTCATCGTCCTGTTCGCACTGTTGTTGAGCGCCGGATGTGCACATAATCCCTATGGTGAGTCCCTTAGCGGTCCCGATTCGGAGACCGATCCTTCCGGATCCATTCGGGTCATGGCCTACAACATCCACCACGCAGCAGGGATGGATGGTGTGGTCGACATTGAACGCATTGCCCGGATCATCCGCGAGAGTGGAGCCGATGTCGTCGCTCTTCAGGAGGTGGACGTGATGGTGGGGCGCTCGGGGCATATTCATCAAGTCCGGGAGCTGGCCCGACTGACGGGGCTCGAGTATACCGCGTTCGGAGCCAATATCGATCTGGACGAAGGGTGGTACGGGACGGCCACGCTCTCACGCTATCCCATTCTGGAAGAGAGAAACACGCACTTTGAACAGATCGGGCCGGAACAGCGGGGCGTACTGGAAACCCTGCTGGATGTGGATGGAGAGGAGCTCCTCTTTCTGAACACTCATCTGGATCATCGGGGAGACGATGACCGCGAGCGGATTCTCTATGTGAACGAAACCAGGGAGAAAATCCTGCCGCGTTACAACGCCGACCGAATTCTTTTCGCGGGGGATTTCAATACGCGGCCGGACAGTGAGGCCTACCGGATTGTCACACAATACATGACGGACACTTGGACCGAAGTTGGCGAAGGGGAGGGTCATACCATACCGTCCGATGACCCGAATCGTCGAATCGACTATATCTTTTATCAGGGAGATGTACAGCCGCACCAGGCATGGGTCCCGCGCACGACCGCTTCGGATCATCTTCCGGTAGCCGCAATTTTCGTTCTGAATTGACCAAACGGCCCGAATCGAAGCGTCCCCACTATCCAACGAACGATCACTTGTCATGACGAGAATATCATCTGCATTTCACTGGACGGGTCTGGCGACCGGACTCTTGATATCATTGGTGATGTTGGCAGGATGCCAACCGAATCCTTCCGATAGCGAATCGACAGACCGTCCCAATATCATCTTCATCTTCATGGATGACCAGGCGAGTCACTCGATCAGTGCCTACGGTTCCGAACTGGTCGAGACGCCGAACATGGACCGTCTCGCAAATGAGGGGATCCGGTTCGACCAGGCCTTTGTCACCAACTCGATTTGTGCTCCGAGCCGGGCCGTCCTTCTGACGGGAGTGCACAGTCATATCAACGGCAAGATGACCAATCAGGATACCTTTGACGGATCCCAGGTCACCTACCCGAAACTATTGCGCGAGGCGGGTTACCAAACAGCCATGATCGGCAAGTGGCATTTGCGAAGCCTCCCGACCGGGTATGATCACTGGGATATTCTTCCCGGGCAGGGGGCCTATTACAACCCCGATTTCATCAATGAAGGGGGAGAGTACCGGGTCGAAGGGTATGTGACCGATATTATTACTGACAAGGTGATCGACTGGATTGACCAAGTGAAAGAGTCGGACGAGCCGTTCATGGTGAATTACCACCATAAAGCGCCCCACCGGAACTGGATGCCGGGACCGGATCATCTGAATGCATTTGAGGGAACCCGTTTTCCGGAACCATCGACCCTCTACGCCAACTGGTCGAATGAGCTGGGCTCACCGGAGACCGAAGATCTGGAGATCGACGAGTGGA
>JBNJFK010000087.1:0-9005 GCA_051746765.1 Bacteroidota bacterium | reverse complement strand
GAGCAGGTGGAGTCATGGGAGGGAGATATTGCCGACATCGAACAGGAAGCCGGGGAAGCCTACTACTTCCGGGCTTTTTTCCACTGGCAGTTGGTCCAGAATTTCGGAGACATCCATTGGGTGGACGAAGTGTTGGATATGGATTCCGAACAGCTCTATGCCCCGCGGGATTCGCGGACCACAGTCGTTCAGAATATTCTGGACGATCTGGATCGAGCCGTTGATCATCTGAAAGAGGATCCGGGAGATCGCTACTCGCGATTGAGCAAGTGGAATGCCCATCTGCTCAAATCGCGTATTGCACTCTATGAGGGAACCTGGCAGAAGTATCACGCAGGCACTCCGTTTGGCGATTCGGCCGCCGACGCCGACGCCCTTCTTCAGGAGTCGGTTGAATCTTCACGAGAGATCATGGATTCCGGGTACTACGAGATCTATACAACCGGAGATCCGGAGAATGACTACTACAACAACCGGAATCGTCGGGACTACGCCAGCCATCCGGAGGCGATGTGGTGGACCAAAATGGATATCGATCAGGATATCAATGCCGGTCGAAAACTCTTCTACCTGGCGTATCCCGACAACAAAGGGTTTACCAAGCATCTGATTGACCAATATCTGGATGTCAACGGCGATCCGATTGCGGTGAGCACCCTCTATCAGGGAGATGACACGATCGAGGACGAGGTGGTCGACAGAGATCCGCGCATGGATCAGTCCATCTTTACCCAGGATGATCCGCTCTATATCTATGAGGATGGATCGGTGGACCACTACGATACCATGTTTCCTCGTCTCTTCCAGGATGTATCCCATTCCAACAGTACGGGATACCATATCCGGAAGCAGTACAATGCCCATCGGGTCTATCACCATACGCAGCACGAGGAGACTCCGACAATGAATGACCGGTATGCAGAGGTGTTGCTCAACTATGCCGAAGCAAAGGCCGAGTTGGGCACCCTGACCCAGGCAGATCTCGACGAGTCGATCAATCTACTTCGGGATCGGGTAGACATGCCGCACCTGGACATGAACAACATCCCAAATGACCCTGACTGGGCCTATCCGGACCTCTCGCCGTTGATCAACGAGATTCGGCGGGAACGTTTGGTCGAGCTATCGGCAGAGAATTTCAGAATGGATGACCTTCTCCGTTGGAGAGCCATGGACTACCTTGAAGGGGAGCGAGCCATTGGTGCCATGTCAGATCAGTTTCAAAACGATCCGGGACTGCCGACGACACCAGACGGACACTTGGATGTATTCCAGAATCTCTATCCGAACGGGTATCAGTTCGACGAGGAGAGGGACTATCTCTGGCCCATACCGGAGAGTGAAATTCGAAAAAATCCAGACATTGGACAGAACCCGGGCTGGGATCAATAAGCGGATCACCAGGCCGGTGGCTTGATCAGGGCGACTTCTGCTACAGGGTGGAAGTCGCCCTTTTTTGTACATACGATGTATCCGGTTGTGAATCCCGGGATGTGTTTCGATCATTGCAAATAATAGGCGATCACCAAGTCACGGGTCATTTGAATCACGCCAGACGGTACGCCAAACCAACAAGTACTTCACATGATGAGAAGAGATTTTACAACGATTCGAGTTCGATATTTCCTGATCATGGTTTTGTTGTTGGTCGGAGTGTCCGGATGCCAAAACAATGCAACAGAAGAATCAGCCATGGCATCGGAGCTCGAACCGATCGCCTGGATTCGACTCGATTCGACGATGATTGCCGTCGAGGAGGTGGTCAACGGATTGGATCAGCCCCGGGATATTAGTTTCGGGCCGGATGGGTCGATCTGGGTAAGTGAGGTGACCGGAAATGTGGTACGGACCGATCTCCGGAGTGGAGAAAAGACAGTTGTGTACTCTGTACCGGATCTCTTTCACGAGAGGGCACGCGGTCTGTTGAGTGCTGTTCTGCATCCGGACTTCGAGACGGATCCCTACGTCTATCTGCATTACACCTATGCACATGAAGAATCGGGATCGAGGCTCGTGCGATTCCGGTACGACGGGGAGACACTTCGCGATTCATTGGTGATTGCGGATCCGTTACCGGGCGGTTCCGGACACAGCGGGTCCAAATTGATGATCGGCCCGGATCGTAAGCTCTGGCTTGCAACGGGGGATGCCAGTATCGGTGAGAAGGCACAGGATTGGGATTATCTGAACGGAAAGATCCTGAGGTACAATCTGGATGGAACGATTCCGTCGGACAATCCCGTATCGGGATGGCCGGTCTGGAGCGTCGGACATCGAAATATCCAAGGAATTACACACGATGGTGACCGGATCTTTGCCTCCGAACACGGTCCGTCCAGTGACGACGAGGTGAACCTGATTCGTAAGGCAGCCAATTACGGTTGGCCGGATGTGCACGGATACTGTGACAATGATGAGGAGCATGCCTACTGTGCGTCCAATGATATAGACGAACCGATTCATGCATTCACGCCGGTTGTGGCCGCTGCCGGTTTGGAGTGGTATGATCACCCGGCCATTCCCGAATGGCGATCTTCCCTGCTGCTCGCATCGTTGCGCATTCAAACATTGCGGGTGTTGTCGCTGGAACCTGGGACGGAGACTGTCTCCAACGTCTCCATCTTTCTGCAACAGAGGGTGGGGCGGATTCGTGACCTGCTCGTCGGGGAGAGTGGAGAGGTTTACGTGATGACCAGCAATACGGATTGGTACCGGAATGCCCGGGAAGATATCCACGATCCGTCTCTGACCGTGGATGGAGACAAGATTCTTCGATTGCGGCCACTCGGTGTCGTGGATCCATCCGAACGACCGGATGGAGTACCCCTTTGGGAGGAAGATCGGGTTCCGCTCTATCTGGGAGACTCGCCGGTCGCCGACAATGCGACGGATCGGGAGCGACTCTATCAAGAGCACTGTTCGAGCTGTCACGGAGCGGAAGGGGACGGGCGTGCCGGTATAGCACCCTCCCTGATCGAAAGTCCGATCGCAGGAGGAGGTGTGGCAGGCTTTCTTCAGTCGATTCTAAGGGGAGTGGAACCCTCGAATGGAGGGCAGTTCGAGATGACGATGCCGGGCTTTTCACATCTAACGGATGAGGATATCGCCGCTGTTGCAAGCTTTGTGCGCATGGAGTTGAGTGGAAGAGAGGGTGGTGTGACGGAAGATCAAGTAGAGGCCGCCCGGAATTGATTCTCGCAGAGTTGTCAAAAATGGCGATCTTGGCGCAAACGGCGAGGTGCTCACAGAGTACACTCTCCCGATGGGATCAATCAAATAGATAAACGATGATGATATTGAAGGACAAGACTTGGATCGAATGGCCACTCATGGGACTCTTGTTGTTGTTGGGGGCGTGCAGTGGAGGAGCGTCCAGCGAATCGGATGCGGATTCCGAGGATACGTCTTCTGCCTATCCACAGAGCGAAGTTTTGCTGAAGACGACCACGACCTGGGGAGGAGAACCGATCGAGTGGCCGGAGGGCACAGCAGAAGCGAGCATGCTCCGAATCGAGATTCCGGTTGGAGCGGAGACGGGAATGCATTTGCACCCGATTCCCTCATTTAACTACGTCCAGCAGGGAATCTTGGAAGTTACGAATGAAGAAGGGGAGACGGTTCGACTCGAAGCGGGTCAGGGATCGGCCGAAATCATCAACGAGATGCACAATGGACGAAGTGTTGGTGAGGAACCGGTGATTCTGGTGATCTTTTATGCCAGTGTAGAAGGAGAAGACCTGACACGTACAGAGCAGTAGGGTTCCGATTCACGGAACAGTCCACCGCGAAGCGGTCCGTTGCAATTCTCCGGGACGATGCTAACTTGCCGGTAGTCAAATAAACCGGAAGCTGAATCCGATGGAGGCGTTATGTCTGAACCCAAAACCCGTAAAGAGTTTCTGAAAACCGTATCGGCTGGTAGTCTCGCAGGCTGGGCCGGAATGTCCCTTCCTGTGCCCGCAGCGGCATCTCCTGCGACAGGGGGGGTGACAGACGATCAACAAGTCATCGAACCCAATATGATCGGTGCATATGGTCCGTGGGCCGACGAGATGTATGGTCACGAACCTGGCCGCCTCTCGTTCCGAAACGAACGCTGGAGGCATCTAGAGGATTGGAAGCGTGAGGCACAGGCGCGTTTCAGTGATCTACTCGCACGGCCGGACACCGGCGGAACTCCGCAAGTGACAGTGAACGAGACTCTTCAGTACGATGGGCTCCACATCGAACGGCTCACGTGGCAACTCCCCTACGGTCCGCCTACGGAGGCGTGGTTTTTGAAACCCGCCGGAGCCAGCGGTCCGTTACCCGGTGTGTTGGCTTTGCACTCACACGGTGGAAACAAATATTTCGGAAAACGGAAGATCGCCCAGACATCCGATGATCAGCACCCGATGCTGGGACCGTTTCAGGAGAGATACTATGGCGGACGGTCGTGGGCGAATGCCCTTGCGAAACGCGGTTATGCCGTACTGGCTCC
The DNA here is from genome assembly GCA_051746765.1 of Bacteroidota bacterium. Taxonomy (GTDB): domain Bacteria; phylum Bacteroidota; class Rhodothermia; order Balneolales; family Balneolaceae; genus JBBEBE01. Next base: position 4,525 of record JBNJFK010000087.1, on the reverse strand, counting down.
CGACGCGTTCGCATTCGAAAGTCGCCGCGTGCGGGTCGCCGATGTCACGGATCGAATCAAAGGAGACGGGCGGGATGTAACCCGGGAGGAGCGAGAGGAGGACATCGTGGCCTACAACCGGTGGGCCGGAAATCATGAACATATCCTCTCCAAATCACTCTTCTGTGCCGGGACAACCTGGCCGGGGGTCTTCGTGGCCGAGGATCAACGTGCGCTCGACGTACTGGCGGAACGAGACGATGTCGATTCTTCCCGTCTTGGGTGTTGCGGTCTCTCGGGGGGCGGGCTGCGATCCGTTATGCTGGGTGGCTTGGATCCGCGAATTGAAGCCGCGGCGAGTGTCTGCATGATGAGTACCTGGCGCGACTATCTGCTCTACCACTGCTTTACACACACGTGGATGATCTACGTTCCACACTTGCCGCGGGAAATGGACTATTCCGAGATCTTCACTCTGCAGGCCCCCAAACCCCGATTTGTTCTCAGCGCTGAAGAAGACGGGATCTTCGATTACGACGAGCAGCGTCGTTCCCACCGTATCCTGCAGGAAGTGTACGAGAAGGCAGGTGCTTCTTCACAGCTACGCACACAGTTCTATCCAGGGGGTCACAAGTTTGACCAACAGAGGCAGAATGATGCTTTCGACTGGTTCGATGAACAGATTGGGTGAACCGACAAGTGGTCGGCGCTCCCGCTACGGGGATCTTCTCTGTATGACGGTTCTGATTCTGTTCTATGGATCGGGAGGGTTCGACCCGTTGATTGCTCAGACGGGAGAGCTTCCAGATGTCCAGTCGTATGGATATCGCGTTGTCGAGAGCTATCCGCACGATCCGGACGCCTTTACACAAGGGCTATTGTACCATGGCGGAGATCTCTACGAAAGTACGGGTCGTCTGGGTGAGTCCTCCCTGCGTCGTGTGGACCTCGAGAGCGGTGATGTGATGAAGATTCACCGATTGCCTGAAGATCTCTTTGGCGAGGGACTTGCACTTTGGGAGGATCGGCTCATTCAGATTACCTACAGCTCCGGTTTGGGATTTGTGTATGATCGGGAAACGTTTCGTGAAATCCGCCGATTTCGATACGAAGGAGAGGGGTGGGGGCTCACGCACAACGGGACCCATCTGATTCTGAGTGACGGGAGCGCCACGCTACGGTACCTGGATCCGGTTACGTTTGAACTTGTCCGGAGGGTCGAGGTGACCGAATCTGGAGAGCCGGTCGATCTGTTGAATGAACTGGAGATGGTCGGGGATCGACTCTATGCCAATGTTCTCTTCTCGGAAGAGATTTTGATGATTGACCCGGAATCCGGGGAGGTGACAGGCAGGATCGACCTCCGCGGACTGTTGATTCCGGCGGAGCAGGGGCCACCTCCCAATGTGCTCAATGGCATCGCGTGGGATCGCAAGAACGACCGTCTTTTCGTGACCGGCAAGTTGTGGCCACGACTTTTCGAGATCGAGTTGGTTTCGACCCCCTGAGAGGGTCACGGAGACCCGGAGACCGGAGATGATTCGGGGGATCGATATTCGATCGGAGTCGCATACGGCTCATCCATTTCGTAGGGTAATTGCCAGTACCGTTCGCCGGAGAGCTCACCGAAATAGAGACGAGAGGGGGAGATCTCATTCGGACTGCCATCGGCCCAGTAGAGTGAAAAGGGGTCTGACGCATGGAGTGGACGCCGGACGTACATGTGATTGTATTCGCTGTTGACGGTCATCTGTTTTGTTTTCTTCCATGTGGCACCTTGATCCTCGCTCTCCCAGCGTTCCAGTTCGCCTCCGGTGCCCCACGCTTGCGGACCGGTTCCCGTAGGCCCGACGACGACCCAGCGATCCTCCAGGACAAACAGACTTCCCAGATCGTAGTTGTGATCCGATCGGGCAACAACGGAGTGAGTCCATTCGGAGCCGGTCCATCGGGAGAGCTCCCAGCGTCGCGGTTCGCTGGCGGGACCTGCTTCATGGGACCCACTCGTGACATAGAGAAGGATCGGGTAGCCATTCCGGTCCCAGTTCAGGTCCACCGTATATTGCAAGCGACCCTCGGCCGAAAGGTTGCGAACCCGGGCCGGGTGATCCTCTTCTTCGATTGGAAGATGAACCGGAGTGCCGTCTGCCGTGGTCCAGTTCTCTCCCCCGTCCCGGCTCTGGATGTAGTAGAGATCGGTTCGTTGGTCTACATTTCCTCCCGGATGGCGATTGAAGAACGTTCCCAGGACACCGTCCTTCCAGGAGCTGACCTGATAGTGTCCGCCGATACCGGCAACTTTTCGGGGTTCTTCCCACTTCCGTCCGTCCGGACTGCGCTCCAGATAGAGTTCCCGACCATTGGAGTAGCGTGTGAACAGGTGCAGGACACCGTTATCGGTCCACCACGGTTGCGGGTAGGTGAATTCATCTTCCCGAACTCGTTCGAAATGGTCGGTCGAGTAGGGTTTGCTGCTTCGGTAGATGTAGCCGGCCCGTCGTGTGCTCCGACCACTGACAAAGACCCAAATATGGCCTTCCGGATCCAGGGTGATGCTGGGATTGTCGTGCGGATCGTCCACTCCCGGGCTCACATGTACCACGGTTGGTTTCGGCACAAGGTGTTCTTTGTGATCATACCAAGAGGCCATGACGACCAGTTGTTGGTCATCAGCCCCGGTCGCTCCACCATAGACGAAAAATGTTTGTTCATTCCCGGGCGAGTATACGGCCATGGGTATGTGATTGGCTGTATAGGTTCCCAGTCCTCCGGAATATTTGTCTCCGTAGGGTCCAATTTGTCCCAGGTTGAACCAAATACCACGGTACCCGTTGATCCGGTCGTTGGTTTGGGGAAGGGGTTGACTCTGAACCGGTACCATCATCAAAAACGAACAGAACAGAAGGAAAAGAGTCCGGTATCGGATCTGTAGAGGGATAGTGCGGTGGAAGATCGAGTGGGCCATCGCTGATACGATTGTGTGGGAATTCCATCAGTTTTCGGGAATCTACCAATTTTTCAGCCCCGATTCGGTCATTTGCAACGATCCCTTGCCTCACCTTGGCCAGAGTTGTATTGTGCGTGAAGCATTGGGGGATTCGCCAGGATTCAGGGACAGACGGGTGGGTCGATGAAACAGTCACTATGGCAGCGGTACAGGGAGCGGGTTCACAAACATTGCATTCGATCGGTGGAGGAACCCGGAGATCTGCAGTACTGGCAGGATTATCTCTTCGCCTCATCGATGACGTGGCTTGTCCCTCTCAGTCTGATCGCTCTGATCCCCGGAATATACGTATCCAAAGTAGCCGGATCGCCCATCCTGTTCTGGGTGGACCTGATGGTCCTCCCGTACTTTTGGATTCTGCTTCTTGTACCCGGTATCACCGTTCGTATTCGAAAGCTGCTGTCCGTGGGCGGGATCTATTTGATCGCTGTCATCATGCTTCTTGAGCTCTCGAGCTTTGGCCCGGGCCTTCTCTATCTTTTGGCGGTCAATATGTTGACGGTCTTGATTCTGGGACGATTTTGGGGAATGGTATCGGTTGCTCTCAATCTGCTTATATCCGTGGGTGTTACCCTGTTCATTTACTTGGGTCTCTTTGACTTCTTGCGAATCCATGAGTACAATATGACAACATGGATTGGTGTCTCGTCCAATCTGGTTTTTCTCAGTCTCCTATCTGTAGTCATGATTCCGGTACTGTTCGACGGCCTTCAGGCAACGATTATGAAACAACGAGTGCTGGAGCGGGAGTTGATCGAGGCCAATCATGAGCTCTCGAGTTTCGCAACGGTCGCATCGCACGATATGAAGGAGCCGTTGCGGATGATTCACAGTTTCATGCAGCTTCTCGAAAAGCGGTACGGCTCTCTATTGGAAGATCGGGGGAAACAGTATATCGAGTTTGCAAAGGACGGTTCGCGCCGGATGATGGATCTGATCGATGATCTGCTGGAGTACTCGCGGATCGGGCGGAAGTATGTTCGATTCGATGATGTGGATCTTACGCGAATTCTGGAAGGCTCAAGAGCCCTCTATCGGGCAGAGCTGGAATCCCTCGAGGGGCGTGTGGATGTCGGGCCATTGCCGACGGTACGAGCCGTACCGGTTGCAATGCGACTGGTTATGCAGAATTTGATCTCCAACGCATTGAAGTACCACAGGAAGGGTGTGCCACTCCGAATCGAGGTGACGAGCCACCAGCGGGAAGGTCGATGGGTTGTCGAGGTGCGGGACAACGGGATCGGTATTGACAAGGGACATCATGACGAGATATTTCAAATGTTTCGGCGCTTGCACAGCAGAGACGAGATTGCCGGATCCGGACTGGGCCTGGCGATCTGTCAAAAAATCATGGAGCAACACGGCGGCTCCATCGAGGTGAGTTCTTCTCCAGGCGAGGGGGCAATTTTTCGACTCGTTTTTTCGGATCGTGACATATCGGATACGAGTGCAGATCCGGAAAAACGGGGAGGGTTTTAGATATGGTTAGAGACGAACGGCCGACTCACCTGCTGGTCATTGAAGATAATCTCCCGGATT
>JBNJFK010000086.1:0-9065 GCA_051746765.1 Bacteroidota bacterium | reverse complement strand
AGCTGAAAAAGCGAATCAAAGACCTGCTTTCCACAGCCTTGCAGGACAATCGATTGGCCTGGAATATGCATCCCGACGGCCGCTACACCCAACGAAGCCCGGAGAATGGTCTGGAGCGGAATGTCCATCAAACCCTGATGGACGAGGCCCGGGAACGAACCGCGCGTTCCTTTCCCGAGTAATTGTGCACGGCCGGACGTTGTCCGCAAGTTGCCCTTACTCCCCGGTTCGTTCGACCTGGACAAAGTGGGGAATGACGGGCAGGCGCTCGTAGTTCAGGGAGGCTTCCAAGTAGCCGGTCTCCCCGGGAAGACGGATGCCTTCGAAAGTGACCTGCTCGTCGCCTTGCTCGATCGGCAGGGTGTGAGAGATCGATCCAAAGCGGAGGACCGCCTCGCCGTCCTGGCTCGCTGCCGGGAATTGGAGAGTCATGCGGTAGGTTCCCTCTTCTGCATGAACCCACCAGTGGTGGCCCTTCTCCCGATTCGGGTCAAAGCGGGAGAACTCGACGACCGGTTGGTGCGGCGTTCCGATCCGGACCCGCTTGTCCACGTTCCGGTGATCGGCCGTGACTCCAGCGTACCAATCTTCATATCGCGTCAACAGGTCCTCGACGATGTCGGGACGGCTGGAGGCCAGGTTCCGGATCTCGCTGGGATCCTCCTGGATATCGTAGAGCTCCAGTGAGGAGAGCATGTTGCGCCAGTCGGCCGGTGAGCGATAATCGCTGATATTTTGATTATACGGGTCGTCATGCGGGGAGATCAATTTGTACTGCTTGGTTCGAACCGCCATATGGACGTACGGGAGATGGGTCATGCCCCGGTGCCCCTGAATCATGACCGCACGATCGGGCAGCGTCGCCGTTTCACCTCGCAGATGGGAAAGAAGCGAGATCCCGTCCAGCTCCAGATCCCCGGTTGTCTGCACACCGGCCGCATCCAGTAATGTTGGTAGAAGGTCGTAATGGGCGGCCATCTCGGCCGATTTCACGCCGGCAGGGATCTCTTCCGGCCAACGGATCAAGAACGGCACCCGGATCCCGTTCTCGTAGATGCTGCTCTTGGTTCCCCGAAGGCCGGCCACATACCGGTCCGGGTATCGATCATTCTTGGTTCGGCGGGTGCGCGGACCATTGTCCGACATGAAAATCACGATGGTGTTCTCCCGAAGGCCCAGCTCGTCCAGTTTCTCCAGCATGCGCCCCAGATTCGAATCCACGTTCTCGATCATCCCGTAGGTTCGGGCGTTGAGCTCGTGCAGGCCCATCTGCCGGTACGGTTCGGCCCGTTCATCGGGTACGTCGAGGGGAAAATGAGGCAGTGGGGTGGAGAAGTAGGCGAAGAAGGGTTCCCCGGCGGATTCTTCCATGAATTCCATCGTCGCTTCGGCCAGAATGTCGTCTACATACCCTTCGTATCGTTTGGGCTCGTCGTTGTGGTCCAGAATCGGGTCAAAATAGGTGTTCCCGGGCGGCCCGGCTGTCTGGCCCACACCTCCGCCCTTGTGTACCAACGCCTCCTGAAACCCTTGGTCGGTGGCACGCATCGGGTAGTTGTCCCCCAGATGCCACTTGCCAAAGATGCCGGTCCGGTACCCCGCATCGGAGAGCAGCTCGGCGATCGTTTTCTCGTCCGGCCCCATCAGGTGGGCAACTCCTTGTACATCGGCCACTCCGGTGCGGTAGCTGTCTCTCCCGGTCATGAGCGCTGCACGTGTGGGCGTACAGCTCGGGTTCACGATGAACTGCGTGAGCTCGACGCCCTGCTCGGAGAGGGCGTCCATGTTGGGCGTGCGAATGAGGTCGTTCCCGTGAATGCCGATGTCGCCGTAGCCTTGGTCATCGGTGAGGACGAGCAGGATATTGGGACGGTCCTGTGCACAGGCTTCGCTCGGAAGAACCGTCACGATTGCAAAAACGAAGAGAATCAGACCCATCCATGAACGGACAGATATAGAAGTAAGAGAACGTAGCATAAGGACTGGAGTGTCTGGCGTTACCGGTCGGTTTTCTGGAATGCTCCATTCTATTAAAAAATCATTCACAGTACAACACCGCCGGATTTTACAGAAAGATCGAGTCCGATCTGAATCTTCTCTCGCCATGCCGTAGATTCAGGCGTTCCTGAAACCTGAATCCTCAACGTCCGTTTTGGCTCGACACCCCCTTCGCACCTACTGGATAATTGCCTTCTCGATTGTGCTCTTGTGGACACTGGTCATGCAGCTGCTCGGCTGGTGGGCCATGCTGGCCGAGACCTGGCCCATGTCGCTCACCATGGTGGTCGGCTCCTTCATCGCCGGAGCGACGGCCGAAGGCGGTGGCGCGGTTGCCTTTCCGGTCTTTACCAAGCTCTTCGACATTGCGCCGGGTGACGCCAAGATCTTCTCATTCATGATTCAGTCCTTCGGGATGACGATGGCCGGTCTGGTCATCTGGTTGCGCGGTATCCGGGTCCTCTGGAACGTGGTCGCCCTCGCCCTCCCTGCGGGCATCACTGGCCTGATCATCGGAGAGCTCTTCCTCGACTTCCCCGACCCCTACCCGAGGCTCATTTTCACGATCACAGCCGCCATTTTCGGCGCCTTTCTCCTGATCAACCGCTGGTGGATCAACGGACACGCCGTCGACGTTCTGCCCATTCGTTGGCCGTCGGTGGGGTTCCCCCTCGCGATCACCGCCCTGATTGGAGGGATGCTCTCCTCCGTCATGGGCGTCGGTCTGGACATGTCTCTCTTCATCGTCTTGACCCTCCTCTACGGGATAAACGAAAAGGTGAGCACACCAACCACCGTCGTCCTCATGGGCCTGCTCTCGGTCACCGGTTTTTTCTGGCACGGGGCCGTTACACACACCATTTCGCCGGAGGTCTGGCGATACTGGATGAGCTGTATCCCGGTCGTCATCTTTGGCGCCCCGCTCGGAGCGTGGTACTGCGAGAAGGTGCAGCGGGATCATCTGATCGGGATTCTGATCCTGCTTATTCTACTCGAACTGATCAGCACAATCTGGCTCATTCCGATCGACACGGTTCAGGCGCTCGTCATGGGAGTGGCAGCAATCGCAAGCGCCATCCTCTTCTATATACTGCTTCGGGGGCGAGCGTGACCCTCCCCCATCGTGTAAAAGTGCATCTCTTCGGTGTGTAATTATTCCCCTTTGGCTGGCTGCGACCGCAGACCCGGTCAACGGGCCGTATTCATGCTCTCCGTTGCCAAAACCTCTCCTTCAAGTGCTCATAAGGCCCCTTTTGAACAAAGTATTCCATCGTCCGGGACCGGATGTCAAAAGTGGTATGAATGTTGCTAACTGCAGGGATGTCGACATTCTGCCAACGATTGAACAAACGGAAACCGATTGTGAATTCATTGCAAACACGTACAAAGACGGGACCTCTCATTATTCCGGGACCGGACACGGCCTGGTTCACCAATGGACAAAAGGAGGCCGTCCGGGAGAGTCCGAACACCCTGAAGTTCTCCATCGCATCTACCTTTACCAGCCAACCCGTCGAGGATACGCTTCGATTCTGGGGGAAGAAATTCGGTCTTGATACGGTCGTCCGCTTCTCCCCGTATGATCAGGTCTTCCAGGAACTGTTGGACCCGGCGTCGTCTCTGAATCAACCGAGTCAGGATGCGAGAGTCCTTCTTCTGAGAATCGATGACTGGGTCCGGAACCTGCCGGACACCGGGGAGCTCTCCCTGCACACCCACATCGTCTCGAATATCCACGATCTGAAAACGTTCGCGGCCATGGCCACAACGTTTGCCGATACCCCTCTCTTTGTCTGTATTGCACGGAATTCCAAGGGGTCACGGATTCGCCCGGAGAGTCAGATCTATTACGAGCAGTACATTAAAAACGAGCTGTCGACCTACACCAGCATTCACGTTACCACATCCGAAGAGATCGACAACCTGTACGGTGTAGAGGATTACTATGACGCCCAGAAGGATCAATTGGGACACATTCCGTTCAAAGGTGCCTACTATACGGCATTGGCCACCTCCCTGTTCAGAAATGTACTCGCCGGCAAGCGAGCCCCCTACAAGGTCATCGTTCTCGATTGTGACCATACACTCTGGGGTGGCGTCTGCGGGGAAGTGCCCCCGGACCAGTTGACGCTGTCCGGAGGCTATGGCTATCTGAACGCCTTCATGCTCCTGCAAAAAGCGGCCGGGAAGATCCTCTGCCTTTGCAGCAAAAATGTAGAAGAGGATGTCGAACGGGTGTTCCGTGAGCGCCCCGATCTACCCCTTCGAAAAGAGGATTTCGTGACCTCCAAAATCAACTGGGAGCCCAAATCCAGAAATTTGAAGGAGCTGTCAAAAGAGCTGAACCTGGGACTGGACAGCTTTATTTTCATCGACGACAATCCGGTGGAGTGTGCCGAAGTCCGCGCAAACTGTCCGGAGGTGGTCACCCTTAACTTGCCCGAAAAACCCGAAGAGATCGGTCTGTTTCTGAATCACGCCTGGGTGTTCGACACCCTGGCAACGACCGGAGAAGACAAGAAACGGACACAGCTCTACAAGGAAAATATCGAGCGATCCGGATTTTTGGAAAGCAGTTCGTCCCTGCAGGAGTTTATTGATGGACTCAATCTCGACATCCGGATAACGGAGGCGAAAGCCGGGGAAATCGGCCGGGTCTCCCAGCTCACCTATCGGACCAATCAGTTCAATTTTACAACCATTCGGCGCTCGGAGGAGCAGATCCGGGAGCTGATCGAGTCCGACGGGTTCACCTGCGCCGTCTGCAGGGTCAGCGACCGGTTCGGAGAGTACGGATTGGTCGGCGCCATGCTCTACAAACGAGTGGCAGACCGCATTCTGCTCGACTCCTTCATGCTCAGCTGCAGGGTGCTCGGACGCGGAGTCGAACACCGGATGTTACGATCGCTCGGCCGGGAAGCGGTTTCCAGCGGTTTTGATACCGTGCAGATCCCGTTTGTCCAAACCGAAAAAAACCGGCCCGCCCGCAACTTTCTCAAATCGGTACTCCGGGGAGTATCCGGCACCATTCCGACCACCGAAATCGGCTATCTGTTGCGATCCGACTATCTGAGCGAACTCGCCTACGAGCCCGACAACCAATCGGCCGGAGTGACCCCGGGCAACGGGGAGGTCAAACAATCAGCGTCACATACACCCAAAGAGAGTCACAGCCGGATCTTCGAACAGATTGCGAAGGAGCTACATCACCCTGCGAAGGTCGCCGGGTTGCTGAATGGGAACAGCGTTGCGCCCGGTTGGACTTCACCGGGATCGGCAGCTTCAGACCAAGACTCACTTGCCATCATCACCGGCATCTGGGAGAGACTACTGGGCAGGAAGGGGATCGGACCGAACGATCATTTTTTTGATGTGGGAGGCACCTCCCTGAAAGCCGTCGACGTTCTCTCGCAACTCAATGAACGGTTCAACAAGAATTTGACGATCGTCAGCCTCTTTGAGCACTCTACCATTCAATCCCTGGCAGACCTCGTGGATCTCGATGAGTCCACAATTGATAAATTTGACAAGATCATCCAACGAACCGAAGCGCGAAAAAGTCGCACCCGGCGAAGATAGCAACCAAATGGATACGAACACGTGAGCACTCAATCTGCGGACAGAGAGTTTGATATCGCCATTGTCGGGATGTCCGGACGGTTCCCCGGAGCCCGGACCGTTCAAGAGTACTGGGACAACCTGAAAAACGGACGGGAGTGTTTTACACGCCTGGACGATGAGCGGATGATCGCCTCGGGTGTGGACCCTGAGCTTCTGAAGAACCCGGCGTATGTCAAGGTCTCTCCCGTTCTGGACGACTATGACACCTTTGACGCCTCGTTCTTCGGATATACGCCGCGGGAGGCCTCCATGATCGACCCTCAGCAACGCCTCTTTCTGGAGTGCTGCTGGGAAGCGTTTGAAGACGCCGGGTACAATCCACACACGGTGAACGAACCCGTGGGCGTATTCGGAGGGGCGGCCATCAATACCTACATGATCTTCAGTGGTGTGTACCAACGCTTTCACTCTGAATTTCTTCCGTCGGTGGTCGGCAACGACAACAGCTTTTTGGCCAACCGGGTGTCGTATCAGCTGAACCTGAACGGGCCGGCCGTGACGGTTCAAACGGCTTGTTCGACCAGTCTGGTTTCGATTCACCTCTCCATTCAGAGCCTGCTGAACGAGGAGTGCTCGATGGCGCTGGCCGGCGGGGTTGCCGTCTGGGTCCCGCACGAAGCGGGTCACCTGCACCAGGAGGGCAATGTCTTTACGAAGGATGGACACTGCAGAGCCTTTGATGCCAACGCAACCGGCACCATCTTCGGCAGTGGTGCGGGCGTAGTCCTCCTGAAACGATTTGATGACGCGGTTGCCGACGGAGATACGATTCATGCGGTGATCAAAGGGTCGGCCGTCAACAACGACGGGGGTAAAAAAACGCACTATACGGCACCCAGTGTCGATGGTCAGGCAGAGGTCATCGTGGCCGCACTCGCCAGCTCCGGGCTCGGCGCAGACGAGATCTCCTATGTAGAAGCGCATGGAACCGGGACGCTCATTGGCGACCCGATCGAGGTGCGGGCTCTGACAAAAGCCTATCGCGCCTTTACGGATAGAACCAACTATTGTGGCATCGGCTCGGTCAAGCCGAATATTGGACACCTGGACGCCGCGGCGGGGGTCTCCGGGCTCATTAAAGTGGTCCTGGCAATGAAGCACAAGATGCTTCCTCCAAGCCTCCATTATGAGACGCCCAATCCCGCCATCGATTTTGAACACAGCCCCTTCTACGTCAACGACCGACTCGCCGAGTGGGTCTCGCCAAACGGAGAACCGTTGCGCGCGGGCGTGACCAGCCTGGGGATGGGAGGCACCAATGCCCACCTCATTCTCGAGGAAGCACCCGATGCGAAGCGACCGGTGGTGGACGAGAACGGACCTGTTCTGATTTCCTTTTCTGCAGCGAATACCGCGGCACTGGATGACTACGCCACGAAGCTGGCCGGTTTTCTGAGGGACAATCCGGAAACGGCCCTTCCCAATGTGGCCTATACGCTTCAGCGAGGAAGAAAAGAGTTCTCCCACCGGCGGTTTCTCACAGCGATGGACCGGGAGGACGCCATCGAAAAGCTGGAAAACCGTCCTGCGGACTCGGTCAAAACCTACGACGATGTGGCAGACGGCAGAGAGGTTCTCTTCCTGTTTCCCGGCCAGGGGGCTCAATATGTGAACATGGGCCGGGATCTGTACCGTCAGAATCCGGTCTTCAAGATGCATCTGGACCGATGCGCTGAGATCCTGACGCCGATGATGGGGGTCGATATCCGCCAGCTGCTTTTCCCCGATCCGGGCCACGAAGAGGAGGCCACCCGTCAACTGGGCAATACTGTGAATACACAGCCGGTGATCTTCTCCATCGAGTACTCGCTGGCGATGCTCTGGATGGATCTCGGAGTGAAACCGGCAGCCGTCCTGGGCCACAGTCTGGGAGAGTTCGCGGCCGCCTGCATCGCGGGCGTCTTCGATCTGGAGACCGGGCTGCGGCTGATCACAAAACGGGGCAGTCTCATGCAGGCACTCGAGCCCGGCTCCATGCTGGCTGTCATGCTACCGCCAACGGCCATGGACGCCTACCTGAACAACCGGGTCTCCATCGCCGGGATCAATACACCCACCTCCTGCGTCGTCTCCGGAGATGTGGAAGCGATCCACGCGGTTCGCGAACAGCTTCGTAAGGTCGGCATCCATTCGCATTTGCTCGATACATCGCATGCGTTTCACTCGCACATGATGGATCCGGTGCTCGACGCCTTCCGGGATGTTGTCTCCGGCATCACTCTGCACCGACCGTCTCTTCCCATCCTCTCATCCGTCCGGGGACGGTGGGAAGATCCCGATGAGTTCACAGATCCGGAGTACTGGGTCGACAGCATTCGCCATCCGGTTCGGTTCTCCGAGGCTGCCGAATGCCTCTTTGACCGACCCGAGTGGGTCCTGCTCGAAACCGGGCCCGGCAATATTCTGACCACATTGGTAAAGCAGCACCCCGACGTCCCGCCCAGACAGGTGCTGCTTCAGTCTCTGCGGCATCCGAAGGTGGAGCAGGATGACAATGTCTTTGTCCTGAACACACTGGGACGGCTCTGGTCATGTGGATACCCCGTACAATGGGAACGAATCCACAAAGAGAATCCGGTCTACAAGGTTCCGCTGCCGACCTACGCATTTCAACGGATCCGATGCTGGATCGATCCGGTCCTGAATAGCTCGGAGATTCTCGCACAACCTGCAGTATCGGAGTCCCCCATTCACGCGACCGTCAACGGTGCGGAGAAGAGGGATCTGGTCGGGGAGATGACGAAAATCTGGCAGGAGTTTCTGGGGATCGATACCATCCGCAAAGAGGACAATTTCTTTGATCTCGGCGGGAATTCGCTGGTGGCCGTCCAGCTTTTCGACGAGCTCAAGTACAAACTGGGCATTCAATTGCCGCTCTCCGCGCTCTTCGAGGCTCCGACCATCGAGCAGATCGCCAAACTGATCGAGCCTTCCATCGAACAGAAACCAGAGCGAAAAACGCACACCTCCGCACTGGTAAAAATTCAGGGAGAGGGTACGCAACGACCCTTTTTCTGTGTGCACGGACACTTCGGCAATGTGCTGTTTTTCAATGAACTGGCTCGCCTTCTGGGCAAAGATCGACCGTTTTATGGTGTCCAATCCGTCGGGCTGTCGGGCGAAGAGGACCCTTTGACCAGTATTGAAGAGATGGCAGACCGGATTATTCTCGAGATGAGAGAGGTTCAACCCGAAGGACCCTACTCCTTCGGAGGCTACTGCTACGGCACGCTGGTCTCCATCGAGATTGCAAAGAAACTGGACGAACTGGGCGAGAGTTATACGCCCATTTTGATGTTCGACCCGCAACCCACAGCGTTTGCCAAAGTGCTGGATGCAGACGTCGTACACGCGTTCAAAGCCGTCTCCCTGGACCAGAGAAAACAGACACACGGAGGGCAGATTCGAGCCAAGTCATGGACCGAATCCATCCACTACCTCTACGG
>JBNJFK010000085.1:0-9066 GCA_051746765.1 Bacteroidota bacterium | reverse complement strand
GTTGTAGAGGCTCCAGAGCTCCGGGCGCTGGTTCTTCGGGTCCCACTGGCCGAACCGGTCGCGGTGCGAGAAGAAGCGCTCCTTCGCGCGCGCCTTCTCTTCGTCGCGTCGGCCGCCGCCCAGGGCGCAGTCGGTCTGGTGCTCTTTGAGCGTATCGAGCAGGGTGACTGTCTGCAGGCCGTTGCGGCTCGCCTCCGGGCCGGTCTCCTCCTTCACACGCCCGGCGTCGATGCTCTCCTGTACGTGACCCACAATCAGGCGCACGCCGAGGGTCTCGACCAGGCGGTCGCGAAATTCGATCGTTTCGTCAAAGTTGTGGCCTGTGTCAATGTGCATGAGCGGGAACGGGATCTTGCCCGGGTAGAAGGCCTTCATCGCCAGGTGGACCATCACAATGGAGTCCTTCCCGCCGGAGAAGAGCAAGGCCGGACGCTCAAACTGCGAGGCCACCTCCCGCATCAAATAGATCGATTCGTCTTCAAGTTGTTTTAAATGGGATGTATGGGTCTTCATAAACGCTGGGTTTCGTGGTTCAATAATCGTTGGGTGTTCATGCTTTCAAGCAGAGTTTCATACATGGCGAATGACTGCAACAGAGCAGAAGTTTCTGTGTTAGATCCATCGGTACCAGATCATCGTGACGGTCAGGCTCATCAAGATCAGTGTCACCGGAAGACCGGCGCGGATGTAATCGGTAAATCGATACTCCCCGGCTCCCATCACCATCAAGTTGGTTTGATATCCGATCGGAGTCAAAAAACTGGCCGAAGCAGCAACGGCAACGGTGACTGCGGCGGCATGAGGCTCGAGCCCCAATTCAGTGGCGGTCATCATTCCGACCGGCAGCATCAGTACTGCGGCTGCATTGTTGGTAATGATCTCCGTTAGCAAATTGGTGGTTAAATAGAGTGCGATGATAACCGATATGACGCCCAACGGGGCAACGTTTTCCAACAATAGAGTGGATCCGCCGAGGGCAAGGCCTGACTGCTCAATGGCTCGTCCAAGGCCGATGGCACTGGCAATGACCAGCAGGATGGGGAGGTTCAGAGCCCCGTAGAGTTGCCGGTAGGGAAGGCAGTTGGTCAAAATCACCAAAAGTGCCCCCAAAAAGGCAGAAACAGTGATCGACACCCATCCGGTGGCCGCCAGCCCGACAACGAGAACCAGAATCCCGAGAGCAACCGGAGCCTTTCGGGTCGCCGGGGGACTTCGAAATTCGCGCGGTGTCACAAGGTAGAACTCCTCTTTAACTCCATTCCATCGTTCTGCAAATCCTTCGTTTGCTTCGATCAAAAGCAGATCTCCGGGCCGAAGCGGAATTTCGCCAATGGATCCGTGAAAGTTTTCGTCCCGTCGCTGAATTCCGACAACGACACCGTTGTATCGGTCCAGAAAGTGGGTCTCCTGGAGTGTTCGGCCGATCAGCGGGGACGAAGAGGAGAGAACGGCTTCGTAGAGTGTAAACTCCTCCTCCGATTCCCCATCCTGATTCAGATGGGGAACCGCTCGAACCAATCCTTTTCGGTGGGCAAGGTCATCCACCTGACGAATTTCGCCGACAAACGTGAGCAGATCTCCGGGCTGAACCGTGTGATTTGGACCGATCGGGCTGATGGTGGCTCCGTCGCGATGGATGTGCATCAAGAAGGCCTGATCCAGGGACCAGAGCCCGGCCTCCCGAACGCGTTGACCGGCGAGTGGAGAGTCGGCAGGGACCTCCAGGTCAAATTGGTATCGATCGTTGGATCCATTTCCGTTGCTCTTCCGGGAACGATCCGGCAGGGTTCGGTGCCCGACAAAAACGAACCAGAGGAAGACCAAAAGGGCTGCCGGAAGGCCGATCCAGGAGAGTTCAAAAAACCCGAGCGGTGCAAACCCCCGTTCGGTAAGCATGCCGGAGACGATCAAATTGGTCGATGTACCGACAAGTGTAATGAGACCGCCCGTGATGGCGGCATAGGAGAGCGGGATCAGGAGCTTGGAAACCGCATGCCCGCTTCTCTCGGACCAAAGTTGAACCTGGGGAATCAGCATCGCGACAATGGGTGTGTTGTTCAAAAATGCGGAGAGGGAGATGGTGGTTCCCATTAATCGGGCGAGTGCACCACTCAGACTCCCTTCGTCAGGGAGCAGTTGTCTCTCCACAAACCCGAGTGCACGGGTGTGTTGAACTCCGGCAGCAACCACGAAAAGAGAACCGACGGTGAACACGGCTTCGTTGGAGAATCCGGCAAACGCCTGTTCCGGCGTAATGACGCCGCTGCCCAGAAAAAGGCCGAGTGCTGTCAAAAACGCAAGTTCCGGTCGTATCCACTCCCGGACCAGTGCCCAGACCAGTAGAACGAGGACCAGCAATGTCCAGATAGCCGGTAAATGCGTCATCGCCTCCATCCGTTCTGCGTCACTTCTGAAGAACGTCCATTCGGAAATGAAGTGATCCCTCTATTCAATTGAATCGACGGGGTCATTACGCCTCCTCCCGATCGGACGTTGTGCCACCGGATCTCACAAACGTGCCGGTCTCGGGAGAGAAGTGAATGCCACATTCGACCTTCTCTTCTCCTCTCCAACGCCCTTCACGTTCGTTTTCTCCATCTTTTACCGGACTGGTGCAGGGAATGCAGCCAATACTTGGATACCCCTCGTCATGCATCGGGTTGTAGGGAAGATTCAGATCGTGAATATAGTTCCAGACCTCCTCCCCGCTGTAGCCGGCAACAGGATTCAGTTTGATCACCTTCTGCGTTGGTTCCCATGCGAGGACCGGAGTCGTCGCACGCGTATCGGCCTGATGCCGGCGAATACCGGTGATCCAGGCTTGCTTGTCTTCCAGGTATCCCTGAAGCGGCTTGACCTTGCGCAGATAGCAGCAGCGATCCGGATTCCGATTCCAGAGCTCATCCCCCTCCCGTTCGGCCTGTTCTTTGACCGAATATTCCGGAAGAACTTGGTGAATGGTGATTCCCAGTTTCTCTTCCAGTTCATCCCGCAGATGATAGGTCTTCTCGAAGAGGAGTTGCGTGTCGAGGTAGAAGATCGGAAGCGGAAGATCCAGTTCGACCAACCGGTGAATCAGAAAGAGGCCGGACGGGCCGAACCCGGTCCCGAGAACTGCCTTCTCTCCAAAAGTATCCCATGCCCAACGGAGCAGATCATCGGCGTGATGACCTTCAAATCGGTCATTGAGCGTATCGATCTGTTGTCGTACGCGTGCCAGGGTCTTCGTATCCGTAAGATGTTCACTCATGACGATCCTGCATTGAATGCTGTTCGTATCGTTTCAAAGATAACGGTATCAGACGGCATAGGTGGCCACCATCTCCTGTGGTTCGGCCCGATGCCTGTCGCTGTCGGAGCCAGGAGGCCCGAACCATGCGAGTTGTTCATGCATCCGTGCCAACTCCCCGATGACAATGGTCGCCGGAGAAGTCAGGTCGGTGACCCGGTCTGCAATATCGGCCAACGTTCCGGTATGGACGCTCTGTTCCGGCCGGGAGGCGTGTGCAATGACGGCCACCGGTGTGTCTGACGGTTTCCCGAAGCCCTGCAGGCGTTCGGCGATTTTCGGCAGATTTCGGAGTCCCATCAGAACGACCAGGGTGTCGGCACCGGCCAGGTTCTCCCAATTTTCGAATGGATCACTGGAAGCGAGGGTATGTCCCGTGACAACCGTAAAGGAACGTGAGACGGATCGATGCGTCATCGGAATTCCGGCATACGCAGGAGCCGATAAAGCGCTGCTGATTCCGGGAATCACTTCATACGGAATACCCACGGCGCGAAGGGCTTCACACTCTTCGGCTCCACGTCCGAATACGAACGGATCGCCTCCTTTGAGGCGAACCACGGTCTTCCCTTCGAGTGCCTTGGCCACCAGCATTCGGTTGATCTGTCCTTGTGAGACCGACGGTTTGTCAGGCCGTTTTCCTACATAAATGTGCTCGGAACGGAACGGGGTCCACCCGAGTAGAGCCGGATTGGCCAGTCGGTCATAGACGACTACATCTGCCTGTTGAAGAACTTTTTTCCCTTTCAGCGTAATCAGATCCGGATCGCCGGGACCGGCACCGGTGATATAGACAGTTCCGGGTTCGCGAGAGTCGGAATTCTTCGTTTGATTGATACTTCGATTCACGTGGTCAGGATGCATGGGCCAACTCCTCCGCTGCATGTTCGACGCCAATTCGCGCATAATAGTCGCCAAAGGCTTCGTTTTCGTTTCGATTCTCTTTCCAGTGGACGAGAAGTTTCCGTATTTCGGGAATAAGCTCGTCGTACGGAACCAGATCCTTGTAAACACTGGCCAGCCGCGTACCTGCGGGGTCTCCGCCGAGAAAAAGGGTGTACTTCTCCAGCGATCGTCCCACGAGCCCGATCTCGGCGACATAGGGTCGGGCACAGCCGTTCGGGCAGCCGGTCATCCGGATGGAGAGGGCTTCGTCGGGGACTCCCAGCTCGTCGAGAACCTCTTCCAGATTCCGGATAAAGGTTGGAAAGATTCGTTCCGACTCTGTAATGGCCAGTCCACACGTGGGAAGGGCCGGGCATGCCATGGAGTGTTTGAGAAGAGGGGAGAGCTCTTGCTCCGGGGCAATGCCGTGGTCAGCCAGGAGGCGATCTACCGTCTCCCGATCCTCGTCCCTGATGTCGGTGAGCAGCAAGTTCTGGTTGGGTGTAAACCGGACGCCGGGCCGAACCGTTTCGATGATGGTGCGAAGTCCTGTTTTGATGCGAAGATCTTCCCGGTCACGGATACGGCCGTTTTCGATCGAGACGCCGAGGAACCAGTTTCCGTCCGACTGCCGGTTCCACCCGAGATAAAGTCCCGGCTTAAACGGTGGCAGCTCTTCGAACGGGTGGACGACCGCATTCGTTCGGGAAGCCAACTCTTTTCTGAACTGATCCAGTCCGATCTTGTCTATCAAATATTTCATGCGGGCCTGTTTCCGGTTGGCACGGTTGCCCAGATCCCGCTGGACGGCAATGATCCCTTTGACCAGATCGTCGACTTCGTCGCGGGTCACATACCCGAGATGATCACCGAGCCGGGGATAGGTATCCTCTTTTTTGTGGTTCATACCGAGACCACCACCCACGGTGACGTTGAATCCCCGGATCTCCCCGTCGTCATCAAATAGAGCGACAAGACCGATATCCTGTGTGTAAAGGTCCACACTGTTGTCACCCGGAACAGTCAGGGCGATCTTGAATTTCCGGGGAAGGTAGTGGTCTTTGTAGAGTGGCTCGTTCTCCGTCTCTTCCTTTCCACTGTACACCTTCTCTCCGTCCAGCCAGAGTTCGTGGTAGGCGTTGGTGGCCGGCAACAAATCATCAGAGAGCTTGTCGGCAATCTCTTGAACCTTCGCCTGACGACCATCGATATCCGGTGACGGAATTGCCATCACGTTTCGGACGACATCTCCACAAGCCCCCAGCGTGGTGACCAATGCATCGTTGATCGCCTTGATTGTTGGCTTCAATTTCTCTTTGACCACACCGTACATCTGGAAGGCCTGACGTGTCGTTACCCGGATGGAGCCTTCACCATAGGTATCGACGATGGTGTCGATTGCCAGGTACTGATCGGCCGTCAGTCGTCCACCCGGCATACGACCGCGGATCATGAACATCCAGTGCTTGTCACGGCCTTTTCGAAGGTCCCGGTCGTCCTGCTGATAGGTTCCGTGAAATTTCAGAATCTCGTAGGATCCTTTGCTGAATTTGGGTTCTTCATTGGTCAACTCTTCGTCGACCGGTCCGCGAAGATGGCGGCTCGACTCTTTGATCCTTTCTACTTTGCTCGGTTTCTTCTTGGATTTCGGCATGGATAATCCCCGTTCTGATCGTAGTGTTCGGTGATGATTATTGTGGCCGCTGACCGGTCGGGGTGGTGGGCTTGGCATGACCGGAAAATCCGACTTCATGACAACAAAAAAGCCCACTCCCTTGCGGTAAGTGGGCCTTGAATAATGTCGGAACTGACTTCTTTTCCTACATCACACGTTTTCCACGACCGCCTTCGGACAGCACATACACATACAGGGACAGCAACAGCTGATCTGTCGGTGGTCGTCGAATCGGTTGTGGGTGTGATCGTGGAACATGGAATCGATAGATGATAATCGTTTGAACGCCAGTGTGAATTTTATCTGGCGACAACGCCCACAGGATAAGGGATTTTCATCGGGAATTCAATGTTATCACCATTTTGTATTGCCTTCCCCGGACGAATTTATCACCTTCCGGTCGGTGAGACAGAGTGTAACCCGCGACGAACAAAGAGGATCCAACCATGCAGAGTGTACGTACGATCAATTCCACCTTGGTTCAAACCAGACGACGGTCAGGGAGAAACGCCCATTCCTCTCCTTTGTGGCAGGTTGGCTGGATGCTGCTTCTGGTTGTGATTGTAGCTTCTTGTAGTCGGGCCGGGGAGCAAGTGGAGCCGCTAACGGTAGGTGATTTCAAATTTGACGGTCCTCACGGTTCCGATGGAGCCCGAATTGAGAATGTGGACGAAAATCACTTCAAAATTGAATTGGCAGCGGCACCCAACCAGCCCGGCTGGCCCAACAAATTGAATTTCGAGATTACCGACAATGCGAAAGGGAACGATCTGATTCTGGATGTTTCGTTTGACGGGGGTCCGGGGATGTCATTCAATGAGTATTTTCAGTCTTGGTCCCATGACCGGGAAGAGTGGCACCCTGTTTTGTGGGAGAGAGGACACGATGAATCTCCCCAGGAAGATCGATTGGTCTTCGACGAATTCGAACAGGACCGGGTCTTTGTCGGAACGCAGCTGCCACTCTCGTTTGAAGAGGCCGAAGAGATGCTCATGGAGTGGGATCGTCACCCGGATGCCACTCTGCATACAGTCGGAGAGTCTCTTCAGGGACGTCCACTCTACAGGCTCGAGATCACCTCGTCTGACAGTGAGATCCCGCGATCGGAGCGCTGGGTTCACTACATGGCCAATCAGCATCCGGGAGAGCACAACTCTCAATGGCGAATTGCGGGCGTAGCCGAATGGCTGCTCAGCGAGGAGGGACGACACGCGAGAGAGAACTCGATTGTGCATCTGATCCTCTATATGAGTCCGGATGCCCCGTATCACGGATGGTATCGGGTAAACGAAGAGGGGGTAGATATGAATCGGTCCTATTCCCCCGACGGTTCCAACCAGGAAGAGCAAGCACATGAGGCGTATTACTGGCAGCGTGATCTGGAAGCCATGATGGCTTCCGAATCTCCGGTAACCACGATTTGGGCCATGCACACCTGGCAGGGGTTGGTGGAGCCCTTGTTGCGTCGGGGACCGGAATTTAATGAGAGTGTGGCCCCCTGGACGGAACTTCGGGATCGACTCCTGGAGGCCGATACAGATTCGTTGATCAAGCCGATTGAACTTCGGGAAGGGGAACCGAGCTACGGCAATGTCAGCTGGAGTGACGGGCCCAATCACCAGTTCGGCATGACCGCCATACTCTGTGAAGGAGGGAGCCATCACTACACCAAGGAGGAGAATATGTCATCGGGCCGGGCCATTGTTGAAGCTCTCACCTCGTTCTACAGCGGGACGAGAGGGGCCGATTAAGCGTCGTTCCAGAAGAATCCGTTCGAGTCGTTCCACCCGCGGCGTTGCAAGACGTCAGTTATCTCCCGACATCACTTGACTCGGGCCCCGTTCTAGAACGTCGGAAAGTGCAGGAGTCGGGATTTCAAATTCGATGACGGTTCCGGACCGACCATCGGACTCGACTGACAGACGCCCGCCCAGTAAATCCGCAATCCAATGGGCTTTTGTCAGACCCACCCCGTTGCCCATTGTACGAACTTCATCAAGCACATTACTGCTTCGGTACCCATAGAGAACCACTTTTTCGATTTCGTCGGGCGGGATGCCGCGACCGGTATCTTCAATCACGAAACGAAGCGAGTTCTTCTTCTGTGTGATGCCGATATCAATTTTTCCGCCCGGTGGTGTGTATTTTCGGGCGTTGGCAATGAGGTCGCGAATGGAATCCTTGAGCATGAGAGGCATCAAGAGACAGGATTCCTGGTCGCTGTCTATTGTGACGTGAACCAGGTAGTCATTCTTCTCTTGTCGTGCGATGTTGTAAACGATGCGATATCGTCCCCGACTGTTCTTCTCGATGGCCCCCAGAAAGTGTTGGATTTCACGGGCAAACTCATCCTTGGAGAATCGGTACCACGCATTGGGCTCCGTCCATCGAAAGGACCACTCCACAATTCGGGTTTCGAGGACTTGAAGAATTTGGTCGAAGACCTCGCGATACTCCTGATAGTATGGATCGTCCATCAGGTCGGAGTTCTTCTGTTCCAACTCAAATAGAGCGGTTTCCAGCAGACCCTTGAACCCATAAAACCGTTTGGGAGATAGTCGGGTTCGGTCCCCCTTGACCATGTCGCGCGCAAGATCCTGGACCTCCTGAAGCGGAAGGTCCAGGATTTCCGGGCGTTGCAGATCTTCCTGAATGAGCTGAATCTGAGCTCCCAGAACATTCATGATGTTCAAGAAGGAGTGCATCTCCAACTCCAGAAGTTGAGCGTGCGTCAATTCCGGTCGAGAGGTTATCTCCATCGGTTACCTCTCCAGAGTAACGAGGTCCAGCTTGTTATCGATCATTTTTGCCTCATCGGAGGTGAAGGTGATGTGTGCCGCTTTGGCATTTTCCTCTGCTTGTTTCGGATTTCGCGCACCAACCAGTGCAATGGTTATTCCGGGTTGCTGCAGGGTCCACTGAATAACCAACTGTGCAAGTGTGGCTCCCTTCGATTCTGCAATCGGTCGGATCTCGTCGAGAAACTTGTTTACCCGCCGGATATTTTCTTCCTGGAACCAGACTTCATCCGGTCGCGTGTCTCCCTCTCCAAATGTTGTATCCGGTCTTATCTTGCCGGTCAGCAGTCCCCGTTGTAGCGGACTATAGGCAAGAATGCCCTTTTTGTTTTTTCTGCACCAGGGCACGACGTCCTCTTCAATATCCCGGCGTACCATACTGTAGGGAACCTGATTGGAGGCGAGCGGGAGGACCGATT
>JBNJFK010000084.1:0-9088 GCA_051746765.1 Bacteroidota bacterium | reverse complement strand
TGGGCGTTGGTTCGATCCGTTGCGTCCTCGAACGTAACGTACGTACTGATACTGTTCCCGAAATTGACCATCAGCAGCGATGTAAAGAGCACAATGGCTACAATCCCCGCAACTCGTTTCAAATTCATTCTGTCTCCTCCGTTCCGTTCTCCATTTTCTCTTCCAGACGCGTGAGTTTTTTGTCCATGCGTACCAAATAGAAGAGCAGTACAAACCAGATGGTCAAACTTACGACCAGTACGACCGGCATCAGATCATTGGTCGCCATCCACTGAACCATGCCCGATGCCTGCTCCAGTTGCGACATCGCTTCCCACTCTTCGCTGTAACTCTGCGTGAGTGTGTCAACGGCGGTCTGTTTCATTTCTTGTTCCATGATCCTCTTACTCCTCTATTTCCTGTTGCTCCAGTTGAGCGTCGAGTCGCTTGTACCGATTTGCCACGTTCATCATCCAGAACGAGAGGCCGACAAATCCGATCACAGCCGGATAAAAAATGATCCGAAGCTCCGGTGCTGTCATTTCACTGAATGCGGGATTGCCTTCGGCCCCCGGGTGAAGACTCGGCATGGAGCGAGGGATAATGTAGAGCAAGAACGGTAGCGTCGTAACTCCGAAAATATTGTAGACCGCCGAGATACGTGCCCGCTTGACAGGATCATTAAAGGCTGTTCTCAAAATGAAGTAAGCGACAAACACCAACATCGCCAGTGCAGACAAATTCATTCTCGGCTCGGCAAACGTCCACCAACTCCCCCAAGTAAATCGTGCCCAAAGCGAGCCTGTGAGCAGGCCGCAGAGCCCGAAAAGAAGCCCGACCTGCGTGGCAGTTTCGGCGCGCCGGTCCCACTCGACCTGTTCATCATTGAGATACCGAATACTGTACCAGAAGGAGAGCGTGAATGCTACCATCATGGTAAACCACATCGGGACATGGAGAAACAGATTTCGAGCCGTCTCCTCCAGGACCGGGATTTCCGGGATGCGAATCAGGAAGCCGACCAAAAGAACCAGGGTCATCCAGACGGCAACAAAGAGTTTCCAGGCGTTCATCGTTTCGACTCCATTCGTGAGCCACTAAATATACAAATTTTACCTGCATCTCTGAAGAAGATGTCCTAGACTTTCCCCAAGAAGCGCGTGCAGAATAGGAGTTCAATATGAAGAGCATATGAATTTTACGCCCACAACCGACGAGACCCGAACCGTCGTCTGGCGATCGGATTGGAGACATCAAGGACTGTTTTGGATTACCGGAGCTCTGTTTCTCCCACTCTTCGGCCTTGGCCTCCTGTTCCTTTTCTGGGGATATCTTCGCTGGCGCCAACAAGTCTGGACGGTTTATGATCGACACCTTGTTCTTGGTAACGGGAAAGAGCCGCAGAATGTCTCGCTCGTGGATCTGGAACGGGCCCGGGTAACCCGTAGCCGGTTGGAGCGTCAATTCGGATTGGGCACGCTGATCCTGGAAACCGAAAGCGATCAGTGGCGGCTGCCCTGGCTGCGTGTGGCCGATTCGGCCGCCGATACGCTCAATCGAGCGATTCAAACGATGGCAACCCGGAAGAAGAGGAAACTCTCTCGTCCGTCGGCGCCCCTCTCGCCACAGCAGATGGATCGAATGGACGAGCTCACCAGTCTCTGGCAGCAGGGCTTGATCAGTGACGAAGATTTCGATCAAGAACGTCGCCATTTTCAATCGGACCCGAGCCCGGAGTAGCCCGAAAAATCCAGTAGAGGCCCGTCAGAGTGAGAGTCGTCGCAAATAGTGAGATCGTCTGGGACAACGTAAGCCACTCGAATTCCAACAAAAGAGAAGCTGTGGTTACGGAAAACGACTGCATCAACGTAAACAGAAGCCACTCACTGCTGAATACCCGACCCCGGAACAGGTCATCGGAACGTCGTTGAATAAGAACCGTGCTCATCACCCAGTTGCTTCCCGACGCCATGTGAGCCACCACAACCAGTAGACACATGATCCAGAGTGTTTCCGTCCAGGCCAACGGAAGATAGAAGATCCCGCAAAGGACCATACAGAACCCCATCATCCGGATCCATCTCTTCTCATTACGTTCCCATCTCCTTCCGAGAACCGGCCCGATTCCGGTACCGACGCCTCGCGCCGCATAGAGAATCCCGAGCCCCATACTCCCCATCTGCAGTACCTGATCGGAAATCAGAATCAACAGGTAGACAAGTGCACCCAGACTCGCCGTCATCGCACCTTTTGCCAAGGTCGGCACCGAGACATCGGGGTGACGCTTCAGATAGTCAAAACCCTCCAATATTCCCGTCCAGGGATTTTTTGTCCGTTTCCGCTCTGCCTGGCTCATCTCGGTCTGCGGAACAGTTGCCCGCCAAATGATCCAGGCGGAATAGAGGTAGGAGATTGCGTTCAGCAGAAACACGTAGTCTGTACCCATCAGTGCTGTCGCCATTCCTCCCAGAGCCATCCCGGTCGTAAAAATAACGCTCCATGATGCCGCCGAGAGAATATTTGCATAGACCAGCTCTTCGGTACTGGTTACATTGGGGATCGAGGATGTTTTAGCGGGTTGAAAAATGGCCGACATCATCATCTGAAGAGCCGTCAGCAGGTATGCAAGCCAC
Source organism: Bacteroidota bacterium (assembly GCA_051746765.1). Lineage (GTDB taxonomy): Bacteria > Bacteroidota > Rhodothermia > Balneolales > Balneolaceae > JBBEBE01. The sequence goes on along the minus strand of JBNJFK010000084.1, from coordinate 6,476 downwards.
AGTGTCTCTGCAGATCCGATCAGGAGAAAACCAAGAACCACACCGCCCCGGCCCAGGTCACAAATGACCATGAGCCGCTTCCGGTTCATCCGGTCTACAATGTAGCCGGCGAGAGGAGAGAAGATGGCAAGACTTACCATTTTGGTCACAATGATGAGACCAAGCAGAAATTCGGAATCACTGTACTCCTGAATGAGAGCATACACCGCCAGGATGCCGAACCAGTCCCCGAAATTGGAGACCATCTGGCTCGCCCAAAGCAACCGGAAATTGCGGTTGCCGCGAATCAAGTCGATATAGGGAGAGCTCCGGGCCGACTTCACGAACGACCGGTACTTCCGAATCCGCCGGCTCCTCTCTCCGTTTCATCCAGACTGTCAACTTCCCGAACGGCGAGATTCGGAACAGCAGAAATAACCATTTGTGCCATTCGATCTCCATGCGATACCGTCCACGGCTCCTCCCCGTGGTTCACGGCAATAACCTTTACCTCTCCACGGTAATCGGCATCGATCGTACCTGGTGAATTAAGCATGGTGATTCCGTTTCGAAGTGCCAACCCACTGCGGGGGCGGATCTGCGCCTCGTAGCCCGGTGGCAGTGCCATGGCGAATCCGGTTGGTATCAGAGCTCGCTCCCCCGGCTGCAACGTGAGCGGGTCTTCCAGAGCCGCCCGAAGATCCATCCCGGCCGAAAGTTCACTCTCGGGTGCCGGAAGAGGTAGGTTTTTCATGTGGGGCAGTTTCTGAAACCGGACCTCCACCTTCTCGTTTTCCGATCTGTTCATAAGAGATCAATGAAATTTTCAGATTTCCGAATAGAACCTTGACATGAGCCTCCAGCGGAATTCGCCGGTCATCGGTCAGAAACCAGGAACTGAAATCTCCTGTAAATCCAAACGGACCATCAATATCGGCAACCCCGTCACTGCGATACGTCGCAACCGGCTCGTCAAAGGCGTCATACTCCCGAATTTCCGTCTCGCGGCTGGACAAAGCTCGAACTTCTCCCAACCCATCCTCCGAGATAAAGACCGGGAGCGCGTAGGGGACATCTTCCCCGGCGAACATTCGGGCATAGAAAAAGATAATGTCCCCGCCACTGGCCGGTTCAACCAACTCCAGCGTGTCGCGGGGCTCCCCTCTTTCATAAAAACGCACTTCCATCTGTTCGCGATCGAATTGAATATCGGCACGCATCGGCTCGTTGTCATGCAAGTCGTCCCGCCAAAACCGATGGGAGTAGATCGCATTTCGGTCAAAATGAAAAATGTTGGCATACCGAACATGTCGGTTTCGGAGAAAAGGAATCCCGGAGCCGGACCGGATCACGGTTCTCATCTGTTGCAACTGCTTCCCGTTCACAGTCGTATCCGGGAGAAGTTCCACCTCGATCTCTCCCAATCTGAAAAAACCGTACCGAACTTCGTAGACGAATCGCTCGCGAATCGAAAGAATCTCCTCCATGTCCGGGGGGCGACCCCGATCCCAGTCAAGCTCTTCAAGTGCCGTCACCTGCCCGGAAACGGCCACAGGTACGAGACCCATGACCAGGAACCAACTCAAACTCCACCATCGCCACATCATCTGTGCCTCTTCTGACTACTCGATTTCATAGACTCTCGTTCTTCTCACTGGCCGTTGGTCCCCTGAACTAGAGCAGACAGAGCCTCCTCGTCAAATCCAACATGTACGGTCTTCCCCTTCACCAAAAGAGGACGTTTGATCATCACCTGATGCTCGAACAGTTGTTCAAACAGCTGCCCTTCCGACAACTCCTTCTTCGCAAGACCGAGCTGTCGCCATTTCATACCGCGACGATTGATCAACAGATCCAAACCCACCTTCTCGGCCATTTCGCGGAGCTCCTCTCGCGAGAGTGGTTCCTTCTTGAGATCGACAAACCTGAAGGGGATCTCCCTCTCATCGAGCCAAGAGCGAGTCTTGCGAATTTGGTTGCAGTTCGGAATTCCATATAGTGTCACCATCGGGTTGCCCCTCTTTTTTGTATCTTTTTTTCCATTCCGGTTCAAGCGTTCAACGGTACAGGCGTCCGCTTCGTCTTCCGTGATTGCTTTACCCGGGTCGAACCGCCCTACCGGGCCCCCAATATACGAGCTTGCGGACCGTTTGACATGCATGCATCCAAATCAGGTACAGGCAATCCAAATCAGACCGGATTCCACACGATGAAACCAACGTCCACTCATTCAGGTTCCCGGCTGGTACAATATCTCTTTCTGCTGTTTTTTGTCACGATCGGATGTCAAGCGCAGCAGGATCAGCGGGATTTCGAAGCCAACGCCATCTCCCCTCCCTCGGGTATTACCGTGACCGACATTCACGGAGTCACACCGGAAGGATCGACCGACCCGGATGACTGGCGCAGCTCACCGTTCTACAGCGGAGTCATCGATATCTCACCGGCCCGGCCCAATCCGGTTCTGGCGACCGAAGAGGTAATTATTGAGCTCTATATGGACATGGATACACGTGTCTCCGAGATACAAGCAGTTGTACTTCACGAAAACGGAGACACACCGCCACTGGACAATATCAGTGGAGCTCCTCTGACTCCCGGACAGCACGAACTCCGATTTCCCGCCTCTTCGCTTACACGCACCGTTACCCCGCAAGGACTTTTCCGAATCTTGATCTACGACGACAATTGGCAGATTATCAGCTACGGAGATATCGAGGTAGAGTGATCTCCCTGCTTGGCTTTGCACGCCCCAGCTTCTATCTTCTTGGCGGTCGCCCGATTCGGGATCATCCGAACGGGATACAACATTCAACGAACCTTATACATCCGGACCTCCACGTATGAAATTGACCCCTTCGCAGCAACGCATACTGGATGTCATGATCTATCCGGAGACATTTCAAAACATCAAGGAAGAGACCGGGCTTCACGAAGGATCTCTGCGAGACGATTTGGCACAACTAGTCGATATGGGATACGTAGACGTACGTGAACCGGAAGCACCGAATCTGCACCCTCGATTTTATGATCTGGATCATCTCCCCGATTTCGCATTTCAGGCAACCTCTGACGGTCTTCGGGCCCTGAAAATGGCAAACGTCAGGACTCGTCATTGATATACGGGGCCGGCGGGAAACCTCATCGGCCAAACAACATACAACCCTCCCGAACCGTTGGTATTTCGAGGCTCGGTCGGGAGAATACTCATAACCGGTGTAGCGGATACCCGCTACCGTTGCAAGGAGATAACATTGGACAAGTTTATTATACAAGGTGGCACGTCCCTTCAGGGAACCATCCCGATCAGTGGATCCAAAAATGCCGCTCTCCCACTCATGGCTGCAGCACTGCTTGCAGACAGTCCGACAACGATCACCCACGTTCCGAAACTGCGCGATATCTACACCTTCAACAATGTACTGCGTGTGACGGGTACACACGTCACATTTGATGAAGAGAAGAATGAACTTACCATCGATCCCGGTGGATTGGTTCACACAGAAGCGCCCTACGATCTGGTCCGAAAAATGCGCGCATCGTTTTACATGCTGGGGGCTCTGTTAGGCCGAACCGGCCACGCACGAGTCTCCATGCCGGGGGGATGTGCCTGGGGACCGAGACCGGTAGACCTCCATTTGAAAGGTCTGGAAGCGATGGGGGCCCGTATCGAACTCGAAGGCGGATACGTCGTTGCAGAAGCACCGGAGCGCCTTCATGGCGAGAGCTTCACCCTGAACCCCAGCAGCGTGGGTGCAACCATCAACTTGATCTTGGCGGCCGTTCGAAAAGCCACGCACTTCACCATCCGGAATGCCGCACGCGAGCCGGATGTCGTGCAACTCTGCAAGGCGCTCAACAGCATGGGAACCAATATACAAGGGATTGGAACCGACATTTTGACCATCCAGGCTGTCGACTCTCTAACGGGATTGACACTTCGTAACGCCCCGGACCGTATCGAGACCGGTACGTGGATGATTGCTGCCAGTATGCATCCGGATTCTGATGTCACACTCACGGATTGCGACCCCGATGCGCTCGGCCACTTCCCTGCCACTCTGCAACAGACCGGAGCTCGCGTGACGGTCTCGAAGGATACGATCCGGGTTCTGGCACCGGAGACCATCCTGCCAGTCTCCGTCGAAACGGCGGTTTACCCCGGGTTCCCGACCGACCTCCAGGCACAGTGGTCTACTCTGATGACCCAGGCTCAGGGAGCCTCCGTCGTCACCGATACCATCTATCGGGATCGGTTTAGCTACGTGCCGGAGCTCAAACGACTCGGAGCCACCCTTTCGGTACAGGAAAACTCGGTTCACATCGAGGGTCCGTCTCACTTGATGGGGGCGTCCGTGATGAGTACCGATCTCCGTGCCAGCGTGAGCCTGGTCATGGCGGCCATGGCTTCACGAGGACGTAGCGAAGTTCTGCGTATCTATCACCTGGACCGGGGATATGAAGATCTGGAAATCAAATTGAACCGGGTGGGCGCACGTATTGAACGTGCAACAGAAGAGTCCACGTAACACGATTCGGATTTGCTCAGATTCTCCTATATTGGAACCGGAGAAGAAGCTGTGACGCTTCTCTGAAAAAAGACTTTTATCCTATTGATTTTTAGGCATTTACAAATATTTAGATGGCTCCTGGAATGGGCGTTTCGTGCGCGCATGTACACGGACTGTGTGTCGAATGTCTGCTTGGCAGACCCGTTCGGCCTGGATGCCTTCCCCCCCACCAACAGAAATTTTACACCTTCCCCTGCCCGACAGAGATCCGTATCAGATCGTGCCGGCATCGGGCTGGACTCCCGTCACTGGAGTCTTTGTTTTCAAACCGTTGTCGGAACCCTGTTTCAGCGGGACCCACGATCGGGGGAGAGATGTACGAAATTGAGGCAACTGCATGAAGAACCAAATCATTATCCATTCTGCCGGCAAGCAGAATCGTATCGCCCTGATCGAAGATGGCGAACTTGCCCAGCTATTCATTGAATCGGAAGAGAACCGGCGAACCGTCGGGGATATTTATGTTGCTCGCGTCCATAAGGTTATGAGCGGAATTCGTGCCGCGTTTATCGACGTCGGCATGGAAAAAGATGCCTTTCTCCATTTTTCCGATGCCGGAGACCACCTCGGCGACTACGTGCGCATGCTGAATGGCGAACAGGCCCTGGCAAAGGCGGCGCGCAAAGATCTCGAACAGTTCGACAATCTCTCCAACCACGAAAAACAGATTCTGGCCGGCAAGATCCTCAGTCCCGGTCAGCGATTGCTTGTTCAGATTGTCAAGGAACCGATCGGCTCCAAAGGACCGCGGATTTCTACCGATATCACAATCGCCGGTCGCTTTCTGGTGCTCATCCCGATGGGTGAGTATATCGCCGTATCCAAGAAGATCAATTACCATAAGGAGCGTCGTCGGCTCAAAGGAGTTGTCGGGTCAATGTTACCGGAAGGGTTCGGTGTTATTATCCGCACCGTAGCCAAAGGCCAGGAGAAGGAGGCGCTTGAAGAGGATCTGAGAAATGTACTCAAGAAGTGGGAACAGATCGTCGAGAAACTCAAGACTGAAAAGCCGCCCTCGCTTCTCTACAAGGATCTGGACATGACGGAGAGCCTGGTGCGGGACCTGTTCGCCAAGAACTACGATCGCGTACTCATTGACGATCACCATCTCTATAAATCGGTCAAGAGCTACGTCTCCCAGATTGCACCGAAAATGCTTCCCAACGTGGAGCACTACAGAGGCAAGGAGCACATCTTCGATCACGCAAAGATCTCCGAGGATGTCAATTCCATCTTCTCCCCCCGGGTACGGATGCCTTCCGGAGGATACCTTATTTTCGAGCAGACGGAAGCGATGTATGTCGTGGATGTCAATTCCGGACCTTACGCTGCAAAACAGAAGCAAGAGGACAACTCTCTGAAGACCAACCTGGAAGCGGCCAGAGAGATTGCCAAACAGCTTCGCCTGCGGGATATCGGCGGAATTATTGTCGTCGATTTCATCGATCAGCGCGAAGACAAAAATCGAAAGAAGATTTACGACGAGCTCAAGAAAGAGTTCAAGAAAGATCAGGCGAAAACCAACGTCATCGGTATGAGTGACTTTGGGTTAATCCAGATCACCCGGCAACGGATACGACCCAGCGTGGTCAACTCTGTCAGCAAAGTTTGCCCGATGTGTGGTGGTTCGGGGTCTGTGGTTACCCGCGACACCATTGTGACCGATATTGCAGGGTGGCTGAGCAAACTTCGAACCTCGACCTCCTATCGAGCCGTCGAAATCTACATCAACCCGTTTCTCAAATCTTATCTGACCAAGGGCCTGATGAGCCTTCACTGCAAATGGATGATCAAGTATCGCCTCCGGATTCAGCTGGTGTCGGACGAGAACATCTCGCTCAATGAGTTCAAAGCGACGCTCTACGGATCAGACATTGATATCACCGATGCTGTCATTCGCGGAGATGACATTGAAGAGATGATGAA
>JBNJFK010000083.1:0-9151 GCA_051746765.1 Bacteroidota bacterium | reverse complement strand
AACGTCCAGAATTTCAAACCGGGCCTGTTGGCTGGTTTTAATCGGTTTCTGGCCGGTAATCATCATCATGGGCATGGCGCCCAATTGGGCATAGGCACCCGGAGTCATCAGGTTGGTGGCCCCCGGCCCCAATGTTGCCAGGCAGACTCCCGGTTTACCGGTCAGTCGCCCGTAGGTGGCGGCCATAAATCCGGCTCCCTGCTCATGTCGAGTAACAATTAACTCTATACTCGAGTTTTTGATTGAGTCCAGAAGGTCCAGGTTCTCTTCTCCGGGAACAGCAAAAATATTGTCGACCCCTTCGTTTTCAAGGGCGTTCACAAACAGATCCGATGCTTTCATATGGGGGTATCCAGTCAGGCTCGTTCGATGTTGTAGAAAAACCATCTGACTCCGGGCTTCGTTCCATCTGAGGGCCGAAGACACATAATGTAAGATCTTGATTCTCCTGCAGTAACAGACACTCCTGTGAACCCTGTCAACGAGAGATAGACCACGCCTCTAACCGATGGATCCACCACTCCCACTCTTTGGTTGCCCCGGCTCTACCCGTCTTCACGCCTTGGGCTTTTGACCATAAGAGCATAAACGCCCCGGTCACAACTCCGGCTTGTTCCAGTCGTTGCCATAATTCCTCATCGAGAGGATATCCCAAATGGCCTTCCAGCATGGAGCGGTATTTGAGCAGAACCGCTTCTTTGGAATCCGCCAGTCTCGATGCATTTACGGCCAGGAACCAACCGATATCGACTGTGCACGGTGCGTGACCGGCAAAGGCCCAATCCAGTAAGCCCAAACGACCATCTGTCCCTTTTGCAAAGTTGGCAATTTTGGGATCTCCATGCACCAGGGTGTGGGGCAGGTCGTCCCATGGGCGGGTAATGGCACTGGCAGACATCAAGAAACGGTTTTGCAGGTGGCTCGGCAGAAGTGTCATCGCCACTTCCCACCCCTCCTTGACCATCTGTGGCAAACCCTTCGCCCAATGACCTCTGTAGTTCAGATGATCCAGCGGACCCATGATATAGACGAAATCCTCCATTTGATGTAGCCACGGCAAGCCGTCCATGATGGGTGACTCCCAATACCTGGCATGTAGTTCAGCCAGTTTATTGAGCATATCATCCTGATCCCTTGGGTCCAGCTCTATGCGCTCCGTTGGAAACAGTCCGTCGGACACATCTTCCATTAACAACCCGATTTTCGAAGCTTTCGTACCGACGAGATGGTAGGGCAGATAAAAGATCTTGAAAATAGATTCAAGCTCCGGAACATGGAGAAGGGCTGCCTCCCGCCCCAGCGTGTCCCCGGTGCGGAAAGAAAACCAGTCCTCACTCAGTTGGACTTCCTTGAGGATCAGGTTGGTTTCCCGGCCATCGGAGTGCAATAATGTGATCCTGAAAAACTCGGCTCCGGAAAAGCCATCCGTCTCCATCGGTTCAATGGTCAGGTCTGTACACGGCCCAAATTGCGATTGAAGCTCCTGGGCATCTTTCAACAACGCTACAGATTGTATTTGACGGGGTTGTATAGACACAGTCAAGGTTGGTTGTAACGAAACGATCGGGAATCACTTGTCATCCAATCCGGTTGGCAGATTTCCCTGCCACGCATTCTTATCTCCTTGACAATCTACAAATTCAATGCGGAATTGGAAGATGTGTTGGATTTCCGGCCACGTTCCGTACGATACCATCAACCAAATCCATTCGAATCACCTGTGTGGGCGATACGTACAACAACTCCTGATATGCTCTCAGTCGATCGAACACCCCCCGGTAAACCCTTCAGCAGAGAAGTTGGTACTCAAGCTCCCATGGAGCTCTTCATACATGGCCACCAGGCGCAGCGAATGCCCACCCGCTCGTTTCGGTGAACAGTACTCCAACACATAGTAAGAACCAGCCTCCCGCTCCAGACGGTCGGCAATCGCCAGAAACGACTCCTCGAGCTCCAGACTGTCCGAGGCCATCTCGAAGCCGTTCTTCCCGAACTGCGAAAGAACATTCTCGTCGATCTCACCACCCAAACCAATTGTGAAGATCGCCTTGTCCCTGTCGGCTGTCCGGACCGCCTCCAGCGCTTCCGATTCGCTGACCCTCGCCGCCTGGTCCGTACCGTCGGTAAATATCACCACCGAACCGGCCATGGCCGTGGCCGAATCCGTGGCCACCTGCTGCAAACGACTCTCAATCCTGGCCAAACCTGCCACTACTGCGCCATTCAGATTGGTCGACATATCGTCACTGATCGATTCGTCGATCGATTCGATCGCCTCGAGTACACTCTCCCGGTCATCGGTAAACGAAACGAGCTGATGGATATCCCCCGCCCCGTCGAACCAGTAGACAGCCATCTCTCGGGTGCCGTGCAGCCCGTCCCCTACTGGCGGAAGAGCCCTCTCGGCAAACGATGCGGCGGCGGTTTTTAGCGGCGGAAGATCTTGGTTGTTGAGAATGCTGCCGCTCAGATCCAGCAAAAGAAGGGAACTGTAGAGAAACTCTCCTCGCTCTCTGCGAACCTGCGCCCTCGATTCCAGCTCAGAAATACGAGCACCATTCTCGTAAATCTCGAATTCAGGTTCGTCCAGTACCGAGAGGTGATCTAGTTCACTCACATCCACCTGTAAAAAGAGCCGTACTTTGGAGGGCATCTCGGTTTGCGCGTCGAGCAGATAGAGATCGATCTCCTCGCTGCTACTCTCCAAGCTGTTGGAACAACCTGTAACGAGTGCCCCCAGAACGACCGACAAACCAACTAAAAACAGAAAACCCAGTATTGAATGCTTCATAGCGGTATTTGATTGACTCCAAACCATGACTGCCCTGATTCCATGTTATCATACCGCTAACGCCTCCGGTGGTTGTATGTTTCCGAAATCCGGTGAAGCTGAACGGTACCACCCACCAAGCGGCGCTATCTTCCTATCCGTAGAGGAGTAGACACAGACTATCGAGCCGAAGATCTCCTGCCTGGAGACGCGTGCATCCAAGCCAGAAACCCGACGTATCGTGAACGAAATCTCACCGCAGCCTTGTTGAATCCCCATATAGCCCACCAGCAACAGGAGACTATGGCCGGTTACATTACCCACATTGCCAACACCCACCCCGAACATCGCTACCAGCAGGACGACATCCGTGTAGAGATGCAGCAGCGGGTCGCCACTACGGATCTGGAGCGGCGAATCATCAACCGTATCTATGGCCGCTCGGGCATCGAGTCCCGCTACTCCGTCCTCGGGAACTTTCTCTCCTCCCAGCCGGACGACCTCTACGCAACGACCGGTACACAGACGGCCACGACCGGAGAGCGAAACCGCCTCTATGAAGAGAACGCGCGGAAGCTGTTTCTGAAAACCGGGCAAGTCCTCCTGGATCAGAGCGGACTGGACCCCGAGGCCATCACGCATCTGATCACTGTCTCCTGCACGGGGTTCTACGCACCGGGGCCGGATTATGATCTGATCAAAGGGCTCGGGCTCGCCGCGGAGACCGAACGCTACCATCTCGGGTTCATGGGGTGCTACGCGTCGATAAGTGGTCTCAAAATGGCTTCGCGGATCTGCGCAGGCGACCCCTCGGCCACGGTGATGGTCATCTCCACCGAGCTCTGCACCCTTCATTTTCAGGGTGGAACCGACCCGGACGATCTGATCTCCTCCTCGGTCTTCGCGGATGGATCTGCCGGAGCGATCGTGACCGCCGCCCGGCCGGATACCGGCACCGTGTTGAAACTCAACGATTTTGCGTCCATTCTTACCAAGAAAGGAGCCGACGAAATGGCCTGGACCATCGGGGATACCGGGTTCCGAATGGTACTCTCGACCTATATTCCGGACCTGCTCTCCGAGAACCTCTCCCCCTTTCTGGCTCCCCTGTTCGAGCGATTCGATCTCGACATGGACGAGATCGATCTGTGGGCCGTCCATCCGGGCGGACGACGAATTCTGGATCGTATGGAGCAGGAGCTCGAGCTGGAGCCCGACCAGCTCGGCTTCTCACGGTCGGTGCTCAAGCAGTACGGAAACATGAGCAGTGTGACCACCCTCATCGTGTTAAAAGAGATGCTTGCCGACGACTCGATCATACCCCAAGCCAATCTGCTTGCCCTCGCCTTCGGGCCGGGGCTCACCATCGAAAGCGGCTGGATGCAACGCGTTCAAGCGGGGGGGAGCGTCGCGTGATCTCGCTTCAAACTCGAAATACCGGGTTAACGGAGGAGATGGACAAATCCTCAATTGACCAAGAGACACTCTTTCGCACCTACGACCACTTCCACCTGCTCAACCGGATGCTCACCGGCTGGAAGTCTCTCTTTCACCAGCGCATTCGGCCTCTCGCGAGATCCGACCGGCCGCTGAGGATCCTGGATATCGGCTGCGGGGGTGGTGATCTCTGCCGTAACCTCTCCGAGTGGGCGGACCGCTCATCCATCCGCGTCAAGATCACAGGGATTGACCCGGACCCGAGAGCGCTTCAGTATTCACGAACCCAGCCCCAACCGGACAATGTGCGGTTTCTTGAAGGCATGGCAGGCGACCTTGTCCAGAGTAAAGAAACCTTCGACGTGGTTCTCTCCAACCACCTGCTGCACCATCTCGGGGACGACGAGCTGCATGCGCTCTGCCGGGACGCCGAAGATCTGACCACCGGAATGGTCCTCTTCAACGATATTCGACGTAGCCGGGCCGGCTATGCTCTCTTTGGTGCTCTCGCGCCGCTGCTCTTCCGGCAGTCGTTCATCGTCGAGGACGGGCTCACCTCCATTCGCCGAAGCTTTCGCCCGGAGGAGTTGCAAGGCGCCGTGCCGACAGGCTGGCGAGTGGTGACCCTCTTTCCCTGGCGCCTGCTGGCAACCTATCGGGCCCGGGACGCCTCCGGTCAAACCCGAAAGGATGCGTCGTGATCACACGAATAGCACATCCAGCCTCTGCGGGAGTCGTGACCGATTTATCCCATCTGGCAGCTGGAGCTCAAACCCCGCACTGTCATGCGTGAACCCGTTCCTGTAGCCATCATCGGTGCCGGAGCCGTGGGTCTATTCCTCGGCCTGACCCTGCATCGTCTGGGGATCGCGTTTCAGATCTTCGAAGAGCGCTCCGAGATTCACCCCCACTCCCGCTCGCTGGGCATTCATCCCGTATCACTGGAACTTCTGGATGAGCTCAACCTGAACGACCCGTTTTTAAAGCGTGGACTCTCCATCCGCCGGGGCGTGGCCTGTCACGATCGGGAGGTGATCGGAACCATTCGGTTCGACCAGCTGCCCGGGCCCTGGAATTTTATTCTCGCCCTCCCGCAGGACCAGACCGAGCGCATTCTCGAAGAGGCGCTGAATCGGGCCGCCCCCGCCTCTCTGCACCGGGGATGGAAGTTGGCCGGCATGGCAGAAGAGGATCCCGGGCAGAGGCTCCAGTTCCACACGCCCGACGGGCCGCAGGAGGTCCTCGCGAGCCGGGTGGTTGGCTGCGACGGGAAGAACAGCTCCGTTCGGAGCCTGGCCGGCATCGCGGTCCGGACGAAACGATACCCGGACACCTATATCATGGGGGACGTTCCCGACTCCGAACCCCCGGAGGAAGCCGCCGTTGTCTACCTGCACCGCGAGGGCCTGATCGAGTCGTTCCCTCTCCCGGGGGGGCGGCGACGCTGGGTGGTAAAAACAGACCGTTTTATCGATCAGGTGGACGGGGCTGCGCTCACCGGGCGGATCCACGAGCGGTTGGGGGTGTCATTGGATCCGGACCGGGCCGACATGTTGAGCAGCTTTGGAACCTGGCGACAGCTGGCTCGCGTCCTGGTTCAGGGCCGCGTGGTACTGGCCGGAGATGCCGCGCATGTCGTGAGCCCGATCGGAGGCCAGGGGATGAACCTGGGCTGGATGGGTGCCGCATCGCTGGGAGCGGCCCTGCGGGACGAAATGGTTCTTGGGAAAAAGGAGAGTCTGATTCGGTACTCGAAAGACCAGCGCCGAATCGCCACACAGGCCGCCCGCCGCGCGGAGATCAACATGGCGATGGGACGCCGGCAGCGCATTCCCGCCATTCGTAGGATTCTGGTGCAGACACTTGTAAACACCCCTCTGAATCCGCTCATGGCCAGACTCTTTACCATGAGAGGCTTGGGGCAATGGCCGCTTTGACCGGGTTGGACTTTTTTCAAAAGTGAATTGCTTTTTCTGCTCCCTTCTGCCTGATTTTCGGCCGAAAACAGAGGATTTCAGGATGGATCGGGAAAAACTCGCCACGGGACTGTAAGGAATGCCAGGTTGGGAGATCATAGCGTTGTGAGGGACTGTCATGTATACAACGAACGAGGTAGAACCCATGAATGAAGAGATCGAAATTCTAAAAGCCATTGACACCTACGTCCGGGGGGAACTCTCCATTCCGGAAGCCGATCAATTGTGGTCGAAGCTGATCGAACGAGAGGAGTACATGGATTATCTGACCATTGAAGTGGTCTTGCGCAACAAGAATAGGGGATCGGATCCTCCATCGGGAGCGTCCGGATCGCCTCCAACGTCCGGACAAACCGACGATTAACCCGTCAATCAGTCAGGCGATCCAGCATGCCTTGAAAGATGAATCCGTGAAACGGGAGAAGGGCATACCAGTAGAGACGCCCCGTAACCCCGAGTGGGCGGAAGGTGGCCGTCTGGACGAGGGCTCCCTCCTCCATCTTGAACTCCAGCCACGCTTCGCCGGGGAGTTTCATCTCTGCGTAGAGTAGCAGGCGGCCCCTCTCTTTGTCGGCATGCAGAACGCGCCAGAAATCGAGCGCATCCCCCACGGCAATCGTATCCGCGCGCTTTCGCCCCCGGCGCAGGCCGACTCCGCCCGCCAGTTTGTCCAGAAAGCCGCGAATCTTCCAAAGCGTATCGGCATAATACCATCCCGTATCGCCACCGATGGCCCAGATCTTGTCCAGGGTCGCTTGGCGATCTTTCGGGGTGGCGGTCCGTCGGTCGATAAAACAGCCGTAGGTCGGGACCTGGACCAGTCGGGCCACTCCTTTGTCCAGTTTGTCGCTGGAGGCGGCATCCACCCAGCTGGAGAGAACATCCTGCTGTTCGATTTTCCCAAAGGCCAGCGTGATCGCATCGCTGTAGGAGATTCGATCGATCCCCAGACGCTCATGAAGATCGTTGGGTTTGCACACCACTTCGACCATCATGCTGTCCACCAGGCTGGTCGCAAGCTGATAGGAAGTCGAGGTGATAAAATAGAGCCAGTAGGAGGAGAGTTTCGGGGTCAACACGGGAACCGTCACAATCACTCGCCGAAGCCCGCGCACACGGGCAAATTCCTGAAGCATCTCCCGATAGGTCATCACATCGGGGCCGCCGATATCAAAGTTCTGATCATAGGTAGACCGGTTCAGCAACGTACCGACCAAATACTGGATCACATTTCGGATGGCGATCGGTTGTGTGCGGGTGTTCAGCCATTTCGGGGCGACCATGACCGGCAGTTTTTCGACCAGATCCCGGATGATTTCGAACGAAGCGCTCCCCGACCCGACGATGATGCCGGCACGAAGCGTTGTCAGATGAAACGAGGAATCGGAGAGGATCTCCTCGACCGCCTTGCGCGATTGCAGGTGGGTCGAGAGCTGCTCTTCGTTGATGATTCCGCTCAGGTAGATGACCTGTTCGACGGATCTCTCCGAGAGCGCCTCACGGAAGTTAAGGGCAGACATCCGTTCGAGCTCCTCGAACGACTGCTTTCCGGAAGTCATGGAGTGGATCAGATAGTAAGCCGCATCCAGGTCCGCCGGTATGGAATCGAGCGTGTCGGGTTTCAGGAAGTCCGCTTCGATCACCTGTACGCGATCGGAGTTGTAGGGGGAGACATCGAAGCGATCCCGGTCCCGCACACAGCAGTAGACGATGCAGTCATCTTCCAGGAGTTTCGGGAGCAACCGCCTGCCGATGTATCCGTTGGCTCCGGTCAGCAGGATCTTTTTCGTACCCGTCTCTCTCTGAGGTTGATTCATACCCATCCAACCGGCCGGGTCCGGGATTCGTTCATCACACGAGCACCCTCCCTGTATGGAACGAATAGAGGGACGGGTCGGATCATCACCGAGACGAATCTGGAACGAATTCAACCCAGGTATCCCGGCTGTAATAGTCGTTGGCTCGAATCGTATCCGCGACCGCTATAATGCGCCGGCAGAGCCGTTACGACGTCTGAATGGCTTGAGCCAGGACCTCACGGGTTCTGCGACCCAAAATCTCCACCTCATGCGGCTGAACCATGAACATGTTTAATATGATGTCCTCCTGGCCGCCCAAAGTTTCGATAGACGGATGGCCGGACCGCAAGTGTTGGACCACGTCGGATGGTTGCATGCGAACGACAGATTCATCCCAAGTAATTCGCACATGTGGCACGTGATTGGCAACCGGAGGAAGATAGATCTCCGTCGATACACCGGGCAGGGTTTCGAGCGTCTCTGACAACTGATTTGCCCAACGCTCCCAATGCCGCCTCTCGGAGTCGTGATCCTTGTTCAAGTAGACCTCCAGAGCCACCATCAATCCGATGATCTCCTCCTTGTCCACCTTCATGCCTCTACCGATGGATCCATACGGGCTGTGATTGAGTCTTGCCGCCTCAATCAGGTCTTTTCGGCCAAACAGCAGACCCGAGCTTTGCGGACCACTAATGCCCTTTCCTCCAGAGAATGTGACCAGATCAAACCCCATATCGATATACTTGAACAGGTTCTCTGCCGGCGGTACATCCGACGCACAATCGTTGAACGTCGGGACACCGTTCCGTTTTCCTATTTGAACGAACTCTTCTCGGGAAATCGACTGAGTATCATAGGCGTTGTAGTAGAATGCCAGTACAGTATTCTCGTTGATTGCGCGTTCCATTTCACGGGGGCCTTCTACCTCCACCAGCTTCACCCCGCAAGCGGTAAACTGCTGTTCATAGATTCTGTGCCCTTTTGGCATGATGACCTCTTTCCGAGGGCCAGGCAGATTGGGAATGGAACGAATCTTCTCGCGATCCGATCCGGTAAGGGCTGCCGCTGTCGCCAGGGTGATGGCCGATGCGGCCCCGGCCGTCACATGAGCATCTTCACAGTTAAGCATCTGCGCAATTAGCGCACCGGCTTTCTCATTTAGATCGATC
>JBNJFK010000082.1:0-9275 GCA_051746765.1 Bacteroidota bacterium | reverse complement strand
TCCCGCGTCATGCTCGTTGCCTCGATGAATCCCTCTCCGCAAGGGAGATGGCCCGGAGGCGACCAGACAGGTGTGACGGATACGGAGATGCGGGGATACCTGTCACGAATCAGCGGGCCGCTGATGGACCGGATCGATATGCATGTAGAAGTAGCGGCCGTCAATTACAGAGAGCTGAAACAGGGTGCCGGAACCGAGTCTTCGGAAGAGATTCGATCCCGTGTCATCCAGGCGAGGGGCCGGCAACTGCAGCGCTTCCGGAACGCTCCCGGAATCTACTGCAATGCGCAGATGAATCGAAAGGAGCTGCGAGTGCATGCCAGACGGACGTCCGGAGCCGAATCGAGACTCGAAGAAGCGATGAAAGAGAACAACCTTTCGGCTCGGGCACATGACCGAATCCTGAAAATGGCCCGGACCGTTGCCGATCTGGACGGTTCGACCCGAATCTCCGAGACGCACATCTTTGAAGCAGTCCGGTACCGGATACTGGATCGATCCGACTGGTGGAGTCTGTAGATGAGGCAAGTGGAACCGGTTTGATATCTTTCGGAAATAGACCGATACTTTCGGAACCGTTAACTTAACCGGTCAAATAAACTTGATGCCGCAAAAAACCCACGTTTTTTTGGGGATCACTCTCCTGCTTCTCCTGATCTCCTGTCGGGCAGACCAAGAGGTGACCGTGCTCAAACTGGCACACGGTCTGGATATCTCTCATCCGGTTCACCAGGGAATGGTCTACATGGCCGAGCAGGTGAAGGAGCGATCCGAGGGTAAAATGGTAATCGACATCTACCCCAGCCAACAGCTGGGAACCGAGAGAGAAGCACTCGAACTGCTTCAGATCGGAAGTATCGATATGACCAAGGTCTCTTCCAGTGTGCTGGAGGGATTTGACCGGACCTATACGATTTTCAGTGTTCCATTTCTGTTCGAGAGCATGGAACACGCTTACCGGGTTTGGGAAAGTCCGGTGGGTCGTCGCCTGCTCCACGCGGGGCACGATATCCGGTTGCACGGGTTAACCTATTATGATGCCGGCGCGAGAAGTTTCTATACGAAAGATCGTCCGATCCGGCATCCGGACGATCTTGAGGGAATGGCGATACGGGTACAGGAGAGCCCCGCTGCCATCCGGATGGTAAACCTGATGGGTGGCTCGGCTACCCCGATCTCGTGGGGGGAGCTCTACACTTCGTTGCAACAGGGGATTGTGGATGGTGCCGAGAACAATCTGCCCAGCATCTACCTCTCCAGACACTACGAAGTGGTCGACTTTTTGAGTATGAACGAACATACAGCGGTTCCGGATATTCTCTTTATCAGTCTGTTCCGGTGGAACCGACTCACGGATCAAGAGCGCGAGTGGCTTCAGACGGCGGCCGAGGCATCGGCTCGCCATCAACGCGAGCTCTGGCTCGCCTCTTCGGAGGAGTCACTACAGGGGATTCGGGAAGCGGGGATTGAGGTGGTCTACCCCGACAAGGAACCGTTTATGGAGAAGATGGAGCCGATCTATCAGGAACTCGAACAAGATTCGGTAATGGGACCACTCATGAATCAAATTCGGGAGCTTGCCCCATGAACTCACGTTTGAAGATGCTCGACCGGATTCTTTCCAATCTGGCCATTCTGTTTATGGGAATGTTGGTCCTCGTGGTGACCTGGCAGGTCGCCGCGCGATATCTGCTCGGCTCTCCGAGCTCCGTAACCGAGGAGATCGCCCGATTTCTTCTTATCTGGATTGGTCTCCTGGGATCGGCCTATGCTTATCGGCAGAAGATGCATTTGGCATTTGACTATCTGCTTCGCAAGATGTCCCGGTCGGTGCAACGAGGTGTCGAGATCGGAATTCATGTTGTGATCGGGCTTTTTTCGCTGCTCGTGCTGGTTGTGGGAGGAGGACGATTGGTTCAGCTCTCCCTGGAGCTGGGGCAGCGCTCGGCTGCGCTGCAGATTCCGTTGGGGGCCGTCTATCTGGTTCTTCCCCTGAGCGGGGTGATCATCGCGATCTATGCTGTGCAGTTTGTTCGGGAGGCGAAGGCAGGGGAGAACACACTGATTCCGGAGACGGACAATGGAGGGGATGAATGGAGTGGATAGGTGCACTGGTGCTCTTTTCGGTTTTTCTGTTCTGCCTGCTGGTCGGGGTTCCGATCGCATTCGGGATTGGAGTGGCCACGCTGGTGACCATGTGGGTGACCATTCCCTTCGATCCGGCTGTTACAACGGTAGCCCAACGGATGGCGACGGGGCTGGACAGCTTTACGCTTCTGGCGATTCCGTTCTTTATTCTGGCCGGACAGATCATGAATCGGGGAGGAATTGCCCGCCGGCTTATCGATCTGGCCAAGTCAATGGTGGGGATGTTGCCGGGAGGGCTGGCCTATGTCAATATCATTGCAGCCATGCTCTTCGGGTCCATCTCCGGATCGGCCGTTGCCACCGCTTCGGCCGTGGGAGGCTTCATGGGCCCCCAGATGAAAAAAGAGGGGTACGATCCCGCCTACAGTGCAGCCGTCAACATCACTTCATCCACCACCGGTCTGATCATTCCGCCAAGCAACATTTTGATCGTCTACTCGCTGGCCAGCGGCGGGGCCTCCATTGCCGCACTCTTTCTGGCTGGCTATCTTCCGGGTATTCTGACAGGATTGCTGCTTATGGGAGTGGCAGGCTACATGGCCATGCGTCGTAACTACCCGGTTTCGGATCGGGTACCCCTGAAAACAGCGGTCCGGATGTTTTTCAAGGCTATCCCCTCTCTGTTGATGGTACTTCTGGTGATCGGAGGGATCGTTGCCGGTATCTTTACGGCGACCGAGGCATCGGCTATAGCGGTCGTCTATGCATTGATTCTTTCGATGGGAATCTATCGGGAGTTGTCACTGTCGGAGCTACGAAAGGTTCTTCTGCAGAGTTGCAACACGACCGCCATCGTGGCACTGCTCATTGCCACATCGATGGCCATGTCCTGGATCATGTCCTATGAGAATATTCCACAGGGAGTGAGTCAGGCGCTTATCTCGTTGAGTGATCATCCGGTCGTGATTCTGCTCATGATCAACCTGATTCTTTTAAGTGTCGGAACATTTATGGACATGACGCCGGCTGTCCTCATCTTTACCCCCATTTTTCTACCATTGGTACTGGAGTTGGGCATGGATCCGGTCCACTTCGGAATCGTTATGATTTTAAATCTTTGTGTCGGGCTTTGTACTCCGCCGGTCGGAAGTGTGCTGTTTGTCGGGTGTGGGATTGCCGGGGTAAAAATAACGGATGTGATCCGTCCATTGATTCCACTATTTCTCGTCATGGTTCTGGCACTGATGGTGGTCACCTTTTGGCCACAACTATCCCTCTTTCTGCCGGAACTTTTTGGGTACTAGGAACGAAACTACAGGGACCGGGCGTCGGTCGAGCGCCCAAGATCAAGCAACAACCATTGTCGAAAAGGAGACAGGATGAGTCATATTGAAGAGATCTTTTCACTAAAAGGGAAATCGGCCATTGTCATCGGTGGCAGTGGCACATTGGGAAGCGAAATGTCACGGGCACTGGCATCGGCCGGAGCCGATACAGCGATCTTCTACAGCGGGAACCGTGAGGGGGCCGAAACAACAGCGGCATCCGTTGAAAAGATGGGTGTACGATCCTCCATCCACCAAGTGGATGTCCGCTCTTCGAACTCCATTCAGGAAGCCGTTGACACAGTTTGCGATGCGTGGGGGGGTATCGATATCCTGATCAATGCACCCGGCGTAAATTCGGCGACCCCACTCATGGAGATCGAAGAGGAGGAATGGGACCGGATTCTGGAGATCAATCTGAAAGGGGTCTTTCTTGCGACTCGAATCGTCGGTCAGAAAATGATCGAACAGGGACGGGGCGGAAGTGTGATCAACATCTCGTCTGCATCATCCGATATTCCTCTTTCGCGTGTTTTTACCTATAGTATATCGAAGGCAGGGATGAACAACATGACTCGCTTCCTGGCCCGGGAGTGGGCTGGTGAGAAGATTCGGGTCAATGCGATCAAGCCGGGCTTCTTCCCGGCCGAACAGAATCGAAAGATTCTGACCAAAGAGCGTCAACAGTCCATTTTCAATCATACGCCGATGAACCGGTACGGTGAAGCCGAAGAACTCTCCGGCGCCGTCATCTGGCTCGCTTCCGAAGCCGCCTCCTCTTTTGTGACCGGAGCGGTGATCCCGGTAGACGGCGGATTTACAGCCATGACGATATGAGCAAACAACCTTTTATCGACGACAACTTTCTCCTTCAAAATGATCGGGCACGTACGCTCTACCACGAAGTAGCAGCCAATTTACCGATCATAGATTACCATTGCCATCTGCCGCCCGAGCAGATTGCAGAGGATACCACCTTCCGCAATTTGACCCATATCTGGCTCGACGGGGACCACTACAAGTGGCGCGCGATGCGGACCTGTGGAGTTTCCGAGGAGCAGATCACCGGCGATGCAAGTGATCGAGAGAAGTTCCAGGCGTGGGCGGAAACGGTCCCAAAAACGCTTCGGAATCCGCTCTATCACTGGACCCATCTGGAATTGAAACGACCATTCGGAGTGACCCGGCAGCTGGACGGACGATCATCTGATGAGATTTGGAACACCTGCAACGAGAAGCTTGCCACTCCGGCGTATTCTGCACGCGGATTGCTCAAGCAGTTCAAGGTCGAGGTGGTCGCCACTACGGACGACCCGACCGATCGGTTGGAGCACCACCAAGCGATTCGGGACGAGGGCTGGGATGAGGTACGTGTCGTTCCGACGTTTCGTCCCGACAGGGGAATGGATGTGGATCATCCGGAATCGTTCCAGGAGTGGGTCCGGGCATTGGAACAGGCGTCCGGCCAGTCCATCAAAACCTTTACCGATTTTCTGGACGCTCTGAAGTCACGACATGACCAGTTCCATTTATTGGGTTGTCGTGCGTCGGATCACGGTGTGGCGCGACCGCACAGCGAACCGTTCAACGATATCGCAGTTCAACAGATCTTTGACAGTGCCATGACGGGAAAGAGCATCAGCAAGCACGATGTCGAGCGGTTCAAATCTGCTTTTCTCTACCATTGCGGCAAGATGGATCAGGAGAAGGGGTGGGTCTTTCAGCTGCACATCGGCGCGCTGAGAAACAACAACCGGCGTATGATGAAGCGGTTGGGACGCGATACCGGATTTGATTCGATTGGAGATGTGGAGATGGCGGCGCCTCTCTCCAGGCTCCTGGATCGACTCGACCGGAAGGAGCAACTTCCACGTGTGATTCTCTACAACAACAATCCACGTGACAACGAACTGATGGTGACCATGCTGGGCAATTTTCAGGACGGAACAATTCCGGGAAAATTGCAGCACGGTCCGCCGTGGTGGTTTTTGGATCAAAAGGATGGGATCGAAAATCAGATCGAGGCACTCTCCAACATGGGAATTCTCTATGAGTTTGTCGGAATGACGACCGACTCCCGCAGTTTTCTCTCCTGGCCCAGACACGACTATTTCCGACGGGTTGTCTGCAACCTGTTGGGTACAGACATGGAGAAAGGACTCCTGCCGGATAATGCAGAAATGGTTGGCGAATTGGTCGAACGTGTCTGCTATTCGAATGCCCGACGTTTCTTTCGATTCGGGGAGGAGTTATGAGAGTTGCGTGGCTCATTCTATCTATTGTCGTCTCCCTCGGGTTGGCTCTGACCGGCCGGGCTCAGTCACCGGCCTCCCTGCAGGTGACCGTATCGGCAGGAGATCTGGACCGCCATCAAAGTGTGGTTCAATTCGAACTGCCGGAACATTGGCCGGAGGGCCATTACCGCATGCGCGGGACGGAGGGTGGATCGGTGTGGTTGCAGGTTTCGCAGGATGGCGAGGCAACCTTTCTGCTGGATCGTCTTGCATCGGGAACTGCACGCACTTATCGACTTGCACCGGACCAACGGGTGGAACCGGAAGACCCTGCGGTACCGATTCGAATCGGGAGCCGGACCATCACATTGATGAAGGGAGACCGGGAGGTGCTTCGGTATTACCACCAGGAGAGTGAACTGCCGGAGGGGATGGATCCGATCTATCGTCGGGCCGGTTACATCCACCCGGTCTACTCGCCGGACGGTGTGCAGTTGACAAATCACCTGGATGAGGAGTATTCGCATCACTACGGCATCTGGTCGGCATGGACCTCCACCGAATTTCAGGGACGGACACCCGATTTCTGGAATCCCCACAACCGTTCGGGACGGGTTGTAGCCGAAGATAGCTTGCAGATCGCCTGGCAGGGCGAAGTCCACGCCGGTTTCCGGTCCCGCCACTTTTTCGAAGACCTTTCGGCGGAAGTGCCGGTGATCGCTCTGAACGAGCAGTGGGAAGTGACGCTCTACAACACGGGAGGCGGATCGTATCACCAGTTCGATCTCGACCTGGTTCAGACCGTCAACACCGGACAGCCACTCAAACTGCCGGAGTATCGGTACGGCGGGGTCGGATTTCGCGGGCATCCGGACTGGGACGACCCGGAGAACATCCGATTTTTGACGTCGGAAGGGTTGGGGCGTGACGGGCATGCGACCCGTGCCCGTTGGGTGCATATAGGCGGGGAGAGTGATGGAGACCGGGCAGGAATTGCGATTCTGAGCCATCCCGAAAACTTCCGGCATCCACAGACGGTACGCATTCATCCGAACGATGCTTTTTTCAACTACGCACCGGCCCAGCTTGGAGATTTCGAGATCCGGACGGCCGAACCCTATCGGGCTCGTTATCGATACATCGCTACGGACGGTGAACCCGATCCGGACGAGATCGAGCGTCTCTGGTACGATTACGCCTACCCCCCGGGTGTGACGGTTCGCCCCGAGTAACCGGGCGCAAACAGACTCGGCCTCAACAGCCCTTGTCTCAACACCACAGTCCTTGCCTCGACACCGGAAGACTCCTGTATCCGGTCTGTATATGGTATGGGCTCCGGTCCATCTTGAAAGGAGGAGCGGGATCCGGTCGTTCAGATCGTCAGATCGTCGGTTCCCATCCCGGTTCGTACTCCCGCTTCCAGAGAGCCGCCGCTTCGTCGTCCCCGAGAATGCGACCGGTCCGTGGATCCACGTCGAGCTGGCGGTTCAAATGCTGGGCGATATTCGCCAAATGGCACCAGGTCACGGGCTTCTGTCCCGATTCGATGGAAGAGTTCAGAGTTGCCTCTCCCCGAATGGTATCCAGAAAATTCTGGATGTGCCGAACCGTGTTGCCGTCAAACCCGGTGGTGTCCAGCGGATCCTGTACATCGTCACTGGTTACCTCTTTGACCAGGTTGTCTTCCTTGTCATAGTGCAGGTATCCGTTTCGGTCAATAAGCATGGTGCCCTTCTCTCCATGGACCGTCACGCCGCGCCCGCGTTCAAAGAAAGGGTGACCGTTGCAGCTGCGTCCGTGCCACGTGATGGTCTTCGCCTCTTCAAAATCGAAGTTGGCAACCTGGGTGTCAAAGAACTCCCAGTCGTCGTGGTAGTGGTATCGTCCACCGGAGGACTGGACACGGGTCGGATAGGTGACGCCGAGCGCCCAGCGGGCAATGTCCAGCTCGTGTGTCCCGTTATTGGCGATCTCACCGGTTCCATAATGCCAGAACCAGTGCCAGTTGTAGTGGATCAGGTTGTCCTGGTAAGGTCGGCGCGGAGCCGGGCCCTGCCATAGCTCGTAGTCGAGCCACTCGGGAACGGAGGCCTCCTGTCCGGTTCCGATCGAACCACGTGTATTGGCATACCACGCCTGGGCGTAATACGTACGACCCAGCACTCCGTCATGGATCTCCCGGATCGCCTGAATCGATTTGGGATCCGAGCGCTGCTGGTTCCCCATCTGTACATGTTTCCCATACTCTTTCTGGGCTGCGACAATCAGTTCGGATTCGTTTCCGTTTTGACTGCCGGGCTTTTCGACGTACACATGCTTTCCCGCCTTCATGGCCAGGATGGCCGCCGGGGTGTGCCAGTGGTCACAAGCGGCAATGACCAGGATATCGACCTCGGGATCGTCCAGGATGGTTCGGAAATCTCCGGTTCCACGGGCATTGATTCGGGTGTCGGACGAGGCGTTCTCCCGTACCGACTCCAATGTTCGTTCAACTGCTCGCTCATCGACATCGCAAACCCACTTCAGATCGCATCCCGGACGGGAAGCAAACCCGGTGGCAACCGAATGACCCCGACTGTTGACCCCCATGACACCGACGACAAGCCGTTGTTGAACTCCCCGTTTTCCCGCATTGTGAATCAGCGGAGCTTGCGCTCCGGTGGAAGTTGCTGGTTTGATAAACGTCCCGCGATTGATATTTTCAGACTTCATTTTGTGTCGAATCTCGTTTCCATTCATCCGAACCGGCAACGGAACGGCCTGATTGCCCAGGGTGTCGGAAGATGATACTCAAGATTTACCAGAGCATCAATTGGACGCAAACTTAACCGGTATCTACTCCCACAAGCATGTTGCAAAGCCTGACCCGTTCATTTCTGATTTTGATCCTTCCCGCCATGATGCTGACAAACTGTTCCAATGAGCCCGCCCCGTCCAAGTCCGACGACTTTACCGGAGCAGAGAACGAAGTGAAATTGATGACCCTGAATCCAGGTCATTTTCACGCCTCGCTGGTTCAGCTCAACGACATCGATCAAGTGGATCCGGTGGTTCATGTGTACGCTCCCGAAGGACCCGATCTGGATCTCCACATGGAGCGCATCGAGGCATTCAACAACCGCGAGGAGGATCCGACCCACTGGGAAACCCAAATTTATACCGGAGAGGACTACCTGGAGACCATGCTCGAAGAGCAGCCCGGGAATGTGATGGTCACCGCAGGCAACAACGCGCTCAAAACCGAGTACATCAAACAGGCGGTCGACCACGGAATCAATGTTCTTTCCGACAAACCGATGGCGATTGACAGCGATGGATGGGAGCGGCTCGTGGAAGCCTTTGAGTCGGCAGAAGAGAATGAGGTACTGCTCTACGACATCATGACCGAGAGAAACGAGGTAACCTCGATGTTTCAACGCCGACTGGCTCAAAACCAAACGCTGTTCGGCGAGTTGGCAACCGGTGACCCGGAGCACCCGGCCGTTGTCAAAGAGAGTGTTCATCATCTGTACAAGACCGTAGCCGGCCAGCCTCTGCGCCGTCCACCATGGTATTTTGACGTCAATCAGCAAGGGGAGGGAATCGTCGATGTGACCACGCACCTGGTTGACCTCGCCATGTGGGGCGC
>JBNJFK010000081.1:0-9340 GCA_051746765.1 Bacteroidota bacterium | reverse complement strand
GTAGAGAATCTCTAGGTGTCCGGTCTTCTTGATCGGTTTGTCGACAGGCATGATCACCTTCTGCTCATCAAAGAGATCGGGAAGGTCGGCTACATTCTCATCCAGGGTTTTACCGGTCACCGTCAAGCACTCCCCGTGAAGCAGTCCCTCGCGAAGAAGCATTTTCTGAACAGCCGGGACCCCACCCGCAATGTAGAGATCCTCCATCACATACTTCCCGCTCGGTTTCAGGTCGGCCAGAAAGGGAGTTCGGGAGCTGATCTCCTGGAAATCATCAATCGTAAAGTCGATTCTCGCTGCACGCGCAATCGCCAGAAGATGGATCACGGCATTGGTCGATCCACCCAGAGCGATGGTGATCGTGACCGCATTCTCCAGTGATTTTCGGGTAATAATGTCGAGCGGTTTCAGATCCAGTTCCAGAAGATTCCGAATCGCCTTGCCCGTCTGCCGACACTCCTCGACCTTCTTCTTGTCGGTCGCCGGAATGGACGAACTGTTCGGAAGACTCATTCCCATGGTTTCGATTGCAGAGGCCATGGTATTGGCTGTATACATCCCACCACAGGCACCGGCGGTTGGGCAGGCGTGACGAACCACATCCTTCATGTGCCCCTTGTCGATCTCGCCGGAGAGATACTGCCCATAAGACTCAAACGCCGAGACCAGGTCCAGCTTCTGCCCCTCCCACTCGCCCGGACGAATGGTGCCGCCATAAATCATGATGGACGGACGATTGACACGAGCCATCGCCATAATGGAACCGGGCATGTTTTTGTCGCAGCCGACCACCGATATATTGGCATCGTACCACTGCGCATTCATGACGGTTTCAATCGAGTCGGCTATAATATCCCGGGATGGCATGGAGAAACGCATTCCTCGTGTTCCCATCGAAATTCCATCACTCACCCCGATACTGTGAAAGACAAACCCGACCATGTCTGCATCCCAGACACTCGACTTCGCTTCACCGGCCAATTCGTTCAGGTGCATGTTACACGGATTGCCGTCCCAGCCGGTGCTCGCAATCCCGACTTGGGGCTTGCTCATATCCTCTTCGCTCATACCGGTCGCGTAGAGCATGGCTTGAGAGCCAACCTGAGATTCTGATTCGGTGAGTCTGGCGCTGTACTTGTTCAGTTTTTCAGACATCTGATAAAGTTTGTAAGTGATTGAATTACAATTCGTTATGGCTTCTAAAAAAATAAAATGGAAGCGCTTCTAAACGGTATGTTGATTTCTACGGGTACACGCAAAAATAAGAACAAAAAATGTCCTTGACTACCGGACAGGGGTTGGATATTTTGACTTATGCGATAAAGCAAATATAGACTCTTACATGAACACAGTCACATCCAAATCCACTTTCGAACACAACGACCTCCGCCGGTCCAATCGGCGAGACAGCGGTGTGACCGGACGTCCGGATCGGACTGGCTGGTTGAAGAGTCTTGTTGGCAACCGTATCGCACAGACATCCCGGGAATTGGTCGGCTCACCTATTGGTGGCATGATCGCTCTGTATGTCCTATCCTCTGGCATGATCAACCTACTTCTACAACTACGCTAACCATACCCGCCGGAGGTTAGAACTTCTCTTCAAATTGGATCCCCTTTTTTGGAAAGTTTGACCGCCGGCAGGCAAATTCTATCTGCGAGGTCCTATGTGTCCAACTCCAAAAGCCCAACCGCTTTCAAATGCAGGCAGAGAGAAGAAAGGCGTTACCGCCCTCTCCAATCCGGCTGCAGATCCTGATGTGCAGATGTTGAGTGGATCGAACATCCTGATCAACACGCTCAAGGATCTGGACGTAGATACCATTTTCGGGTATCCGGGGGGAGCCGTACTGCCGGTTTACGACGCGCTCTTTGACGAGCACGACATGAAACACATCCTCATTCGTCACGAGCAGGCCGGCACGCATGCAGCCGACGGATACGCCCGTGCAACCGGCAAGCCTGGCGTCGTCCTGGTGACATCCGGGCCGGGTGGAACCAATACCGTCACCGGAATTGCGACAGCGGCCATGGACTCCATCCCGATGGTGGTCTTTACCGGACAGGTGTCAACCAGTGTGATTGGCAACGATGCCTTTCAGGAGGCAGACATTGTGGGTATCACCCGTCCGATCACCAAACACAATTATCTGGTTCGGGATGTTAACGAACTGGAGGGCGTCATTCACGAAGCGTTCCACATCGCCACAAAAGGGCGACCCGGGCCGGTCCTCGTTGATCTTCCCAAAGACATGATCAACTCTGTCGGACGGTACGTTGGCAAACGGAGTGTCGAAATTCCGAGCTTCAAACCGGTGACCAGCGGCAATCACAGCCAGATTGCCAAGGCCGCCCGAATGATTTCCCAGGCAAAACGACCGCTTCTCTATGCCGGCGGCGGCGTCATGCTCGGCGGCGCATGGGAAGAGCTTACAGCTCTCGCAGAAAAGCACAACATTCCGGTCACTACGACTCTGTTGGGACTGGGGGTCTTTCCGGAGAGCCGAAAGCAGGCATTGGGAATGCTGGGTATGCACGGAACCTGGGCCGCCAACATGGCAACCACCGAATGTGACCTTTTGATCGCTGTCGGCGCACGATTCGACGACCGGGTCACCGGCCGTCTCGACGGATTTTCGCCGCACTCCAAAAAAATTCACATCGACATCGATCCCTGTTCGATTGGCAAAAACGTCGAAGTGGAAGTCCCGATCGTCGGAGATGTCAAAGAGATTCTTCCCCGACTGACGGAACTCACCACCGAAACACCGGACACCTCCGATTGGTGGAACACCATCCGGACCTGGCAGAAGGACCATCCGCTTCCGATGTCCAAGCCCAACAAATTGATCTCCCCGCAGGGGATGATCCGGGCGATCTCCGAAGCGACCCAGGGAGAGGCGATTGTCGTTACCGATGTAGGACAACATCAGATGTGGGCTGCGCAGCACTATACCTACAACCACCCGCGTTCGTTCATCTCCTCCGGAGGTCTGGGGACGATGGGGTACGGATTCCCGGCAGCCCTCGGTGCTGCCATAGCGAAACCGGACCGGACCGTTGTATGCGTCACCGGAGACGGTGGCTTCCAGATGTCTACATATGAATTGGCAACGGCTGTGGAGTACAACATACCGATCAAAATTGCCGTCATGAACAACGGGTGTCTCGGCATGGTTCGTCAGTGGCAACAGCTCTTTTACAAAAATCGCTACAGCCACTCCATCCTCAAGCAGAGCAATCCCGATTTCGTTAAACTTGCCGAAGCGTACGGGGCGGTCGGCCTTCGGGCAGACAACGATGCCGACATGAAAAAAATGCTTGATGAGGCGATGAAGATCCATGACCGTCCGGTCGTGATGGACTTCATGGTCATCGAGGAGGAGAACTGCTATCCGATGGTACCGGGTGGAGCCGCTCTCAATGAAATGGTAGAATCTAACGAAGGATAGACGACGGAATGAGTCCAAAAATAGTTGAGAGTGCACCCCGACACACGCTGTCGGTCCTGGTTAGTCACAATCTGAATACATTCTCCCGGATCATCGGGATCTTCAGTGGAAAAGGGTTCGAGATTGACAGCATCAGTCTCGGTCCGGAAGCTGACCCGAGCCAGGCACGAATCACATTGACGACACGAGGAGACGAAAAGGTGATCGAACAGATCGTCAAGTTGCTTCACAACGTTGTCGATGTGCTCAAAGTAACGGATCTGACTCACAAGAAGAGTATTGCCCGGGAGCTGGCGCTGGTCAAAGTCGTGACCAACCCGAATAATCGCTCCGACATAATGATGATGGCACAGGCGTTTCGATCCAAAGTAGTCGATATCAGCGGAGACAAACTGGCGTTTGAAGTGACCGGCCAGAAGGACAAGATCGACGCCTTCATCGAAACCATGAAACCGTACGGTGTAACAGAAGTTGCACGAACCGGCTCGGTCGCGCTCAAACGCGAATTTCAAACCCCCGATTGAGACGACTCGTTTTTTTACACAACCCAACCTTCAATTGAAACAATAGCAATGCAAGCCAAAACCTATTACAAGTCAGACGCCGACCCTTCGCAACTGAAGAACCGAACCGTCGCCATCATTGGATACGGAAGCCAGGGTCACGCTCATGCGTTGAATCTGAAAGAGAGTGGCGTAAAGACCATCGTCGGACTCCGAAAAGAGAGTTCCTCCTGGAAAGAGGCAGAAGAGGCCGGATTCGATGTTTACGAAACACCGGAAGCCGCAAAACGGGCAGATATCGTCATGATCCTGATTCCGGATCAATACCAGAAGACGATCTATGAAAAAGATATTGCACCCCACTTGAACGAAGGGGAAGCTCTCGCATTCGCTCACGGGTTCAACATTCAGTACGAGCAGATCGTACCGCCGGAAAACGTCGATGTTTTCATGATTGCACCGAAAGGCCCGGGTCACCTCGTCCGTCGCGTCTATGCAGAAGGCTCCGGTGTACCGTGCCTTTTCGCCGTTTATCAGGATTTTACAGGCAATGCATCCAAAACGGCCCTCGCCTACGCCGATGCTGTTGGCGGAACTCGTGCCGGTGTCCTCGAAACCACCTTCCAGGAGGAGACGGAGACCGATCTTTTTGGTGAGCAGGCGGTTCTCTGTGGCGGAGCAAGCGAATTGATCAAGGCCGGATTCGACACACTGGTCGAAGCTGGATACCAGCCGGAGATCGCGTACTTCGAGTGTCTGCACGAACTCAAACTGATTGTGGACCTGATCTACGAAGGCGGAATCGAAGGGATGTACTACTCGGTAAGTGACACGGCCGAATACGGCGGGTTGACCCGTGGTACCCGGGTGGTTGATGACAGCACGCGTGACAAGATGCGAGCGATTCTCAAAGAGGTCCAGGACGGCACCTTTGCCGACGAGTGGATCAAAGAGAACGAGACCGGTCTGAAAAATCTGAATCGACTTCGGGACGATCTCGACGCTCACAAAGTAGAGAAAGTCGGAAAACAGCTCCGATCCATGATGAATTGGATCTCGGACAAGTAACCAGTATTCGAAGCATCCATGGGAGAAAAGATCCGGATATTCGACACGACCCTCCGCGACGGAACACAGGGTGAGAAGGTTTCCTTCTCCGCCGAGGATAAACTGCGAATTGCCGACCGTCTCGATCAGTTTGGAATAGACTATATCGAGGGGGGCTGGCCCGGATCCAATCCCAAGGATCTCGAATTCTTTACCCTTGCCAAAGAGCACCATTTCCGCCACGCGAAAGTGGTCGCGTTCGGCAGCACGCGACGCAGTAGCCGGACACCGGACGAGGATCCCAACCTGAATGCACTGGTCGAGGCCGACACACCGGTTGTGACCATCTTCGGAAAGAGTTGGCTCCTTCATGTATTGGAGGCGCTCAAGATCGATCCGGAGGAGAATTTGGAGTTGATCTCATCGTCCATTGACTGGCTCAAGTCGCACGGGAAAGAGGTTATCTATGATGCCGAGCATTTTTTCGATGGCTATAAACACGACCGCGACTACGCCATAGAAACCCTGAAAGCAGCCGAAAACGCCGGAGCAACCACCCTGGTCCTCTGTGACACCAACGGCGGGACCCTTCCCGACGAGGTGAAACGGATTGTTCGGGATGTTCGCTCGTCCGTCTCCTCGGAGCTTGGTATCCACGCCCACAATGACAGTGATCTGGCCGTGGCCAATTCACTGGTTGCCGTGGAGGCAGGTTGCCGGCATCTACAGGGGACCATCAACGGCTACGGTGAGCGGTGCGGAAACGTCAACCTCTGCTCCATCATTCCGACCCTCCAGCTCAAGCGGGACTATGCTTGTGTAGAGGAGGAGCAACTGGGCCAGTTGGTCTCCATCTCCCGTTTTGTCAGCGAGGTAGCCAACCTCAATCCGGACAACAAGCTTCCGTATGTCGGCAAGAGTGCATTCGCCCACAAAGGGGGCATTCACGTCAGCGCCGTCATGAAGAACGCTCAAACCTACGAGCACATCGATCCGGAGGTTGTCGGGAATCAGCGACGGGTCCTGGTCTCCGATCTTTCCGGAAAGAGCAACGTTCACTACAAAGCCGACGAACTTGGCATGGACCTGGAGAAGCACGGGGACCAGGTTCCGGCAATCGTCGAGAAGCTCAAAGAGTTGGAGAGCCGGGGATTTCAGTTCGAGGCGGCCGAAGCCTCGTTTGAACTCCTGGTCAAAAAGATGACCGAGCCATGGAAGGATTTTTTCGCTCTCGAGGGATTCCGGGTCATTGTGGAGAAGAACGCCAACGGAACCTGTCGTTCCGAAGCGACCATTCGTCTGCTTTGCGATGGTCATACCGAACTGAGTGCAGCCGAAGGTAGCGGGCCGGTACACGCACTGGATTTAGCCCTCCGCAAGGCACTTCAGAAGTTCTTTCCCGACATTCAACAGGTTCAGCTTCGCGACTTCAAGGTTCGTGTACTGAACGAGAAGGATGGTACGGGTGCCGGCGTACGCGTACTGATCGACTCCGGAATAGAAGGTGAATCCTGGAGTACAGTCGGCGTCTCCCAGAACATCATTGATGCCACCTGGCAGGCGCTCAGTGATAGCGTAAACTACTACCTTCTGCACCACGCAGAAATGGAGGTGGAGGCCTCCAACAGTGAATCGAGCCAGGAGAATTCCCTCCTGTAATCAATCAACGTTCAGCATTATGGACAAGCATATAACCATATTTGATACGACCCTTCGAGATGGGGAGCAGTCTCCCGGATACAGTATGAACAAATCCGAGAAGCTACGTATGGCTCAACAGCTCGAGCGGTTGAACGTTGATGTCATCGAGGCCGGATTTCCGATCGCCTCGGACGGAGACTTCGAGACGGTACGTGAAGTCGCCCGTCAATCAAAAAAGAGCACCATTGCCGGCCTCGCCCGTACAGCTGCTGCCGATATTGAACGGGCAGCCGAAGCCCTGGAACCGGCACACCGCTCACGAATTCACACCTTCATCGCGACCTCCGACATCCATCTCAAATACAAGCTGAAGAAAGATCGGGCAGAAGTCCTCGATTCGGCGGTCGGCGCGGTCGAACGTGCAAAAGCGTATGCCGATGAAGTGGAGTTTTCGGCAGAGGATGCGTCGCGGAGTGATCCCGAGTTCCTCTTCGAAATATTCGAAGCCGTAATTGCGGCCGGTGCCAGTGTCATCAACGTCCCCGATACGGTGGGTTACGCCCTCCCGTGGGAGTATGGTGAACTGATCCGATCCATCCGCGAACGGGTTCCAAACATTGACCAGGCGATTATCAGTGTCCACTGCCACAACGATCTGGGGTTGGCGGTTGCCAATTCTCTTTTCGCTGTTCGAAATGGCGCACAGCAAGTGGAGTGCACCATCAACGGCATCGGAGAACGGGCCGGAAATGCGTCGCTCGAAGAGATCGTCATGGCCATCAAAACACGCCAGCCGGACTTTGAGCAGAAGACACAGATTGTCACAGAAGAGATCTTCGCGTCCAGCCGACTCCTGGCCGAAATCACCGGCAAAGGGGTTCAACCCAACAAAGCGATTGTCGGAGAGAATGCCTTCGCTCACGAAGCGGGAATTCATCAGCACGGTGTGCTCAACAATCCGCTCACCTACGAGATCATGACTCCCGAATCGGTCGGGCTCACCTCCAACCGAATTGTATTGGGCAAGCACTCGGGGCGGTTCGCCCTGCGTAAGAAACTCGAAGGCCTCGGGTACGAATTCAGTAGTGAAGAGCTCAACGAGATTTACATTCGGTTCACAAAACTGGCCGACGAACTCAAGTTTGTCGAAGACCACCATCTGGACGAGTTGCTCGAAGAGCTGTTCCCGGAGAAGAGCCTGTCCGGCGGATCGGCTGTCTCACCCACTTGACCGACGGTCAGTGGAGGATACCGACACCGGATTCCGGAACCTTCTTGGTCAGGAAAACCTTATATTAGTAGAATTATCGAACAAAATCGTATTGCCTTATGGGAATGACAATGACAGAGAAGATCCTCGCCAAACACAGCGGGCGGGATCACGTTGAAGCTGGAGACAACGTATGGGTTGATGTCGATGTGTTGATGACACACGACGTATGCGGGCCTCCTGCGATCGGAATTTTCAAAAAAGAATTCGGTGACGATGCCCGGGTTTGGGACAAGGAGAAGTTGGTGATCATCCCGGACCACTACATCTTTACCAAAGACAAGTACGCCAACCGGAACGTCGATATCCTGCGTGCCTTTTCGGCTGACCAGGATCTCCCCTACTTCTATGATGTCGGCACCGACCGATACAAAGGGGTCTGCCACATTGCGTTGGCAGAAGAGGGATTCACCCGACCGGGCGAAGTCCTCTTCGGAACCGACTCCCACACCTGTACGGCCGGAGCGTTCGGGCAGTTTGCGACCGGAATCGGAAACACGGATGCCGCATTCATCATGGGTACCGGACGGCTCTGGGTCAAAGTACCGGAGACGATGCGATTCGAATTCTACGGGGAGAAAATGCCTCCATACCTCATGGCCAAAGATCTGATTCTCCAGATTATCGGAGATATCGGGACGGACGGGGCAACCTACCGTGCCATGGAGTTTGCCGGGCCCGGCATCTCTGCATTGACCATCGAGGACCGGATGACCATTACCAACATGGCCATTGAAGCCGGCGGAAAGAACGGGATCATCGAGGTGGACGACCTCACCCGGGAGTACGTCGAAGCGCGGACGGACGTGCCGTACGAGGTGGTTCAAAGTGACGAGGATGCCACCTACCACAGCATACGGAAGTACAACCTTTCCGAAATGGTACCGATGGTCGCCAAACCGCACAGCCCGGACAACAAGGCAACGGCCGAAGAGCTCAAGGGGACCAAGATTACCCGATCCTACATCGGCTCCTGCACGGGAGGGAAACTCTCCGACTTTGTAGCTGCAGCCGAGTTGATTGACGGAAACCCGCTCAAGGTCGATACCTATATCGTCCCGGCAACGACCCAGATTGCAAAGGGTCTCGAAACCGAGACCGTAAACGGAAAGCCGTTGATTCAGATCTTTGAAGAGGCTGGTTGCAAGCTTGGGCAAGCCTCTTGTGCTGCCTGTCTTGGCGGACCGGAAGATACCTTCGGTCGACTCAACAGTGACGAGGTCTGCATCTCGACGACCAACCGAAACTATCCGGGCCGGATGGGCTCCAAACAGGCGCAAGTCTATCTTGCATCCCCCTACACAGCGGCAGCATCTGCCATTACCGGAGAGATTACCGACCCGCGGGAATTCATTACTGAACCGGTCTCCTGAAGCCCGAATTTTTAACTGCGACGAGCCATTATTATGATCAAAGGAAAAGCCTTC
>JBNJFK010000080.1:0-9372 GCA_051746765.1 Bacteroidota bacterium | reverse complement strand
ACCTCTGCCAGTCTGGACGGGTCGGAATGCTCTCCGTGAAATGCGAGAATCAACACCCGGAACATATAGAAGGCCGTAAGGCCGGCCACTACAAACCCGATCACCGGCAAGAGCACGTGCCCGTTCAACACGCTGAACCCAAGAGCGCCGGCCAGGATTTCATCCTTGCTCAGGAAGCCGGACGTCAACGGAATGCCGGATATTGCGAGTGTAAAGACGAGAAACGTCCAGTAGGTGATCGGCATTCGTGATTTCAACCCGCCCATGTTGCGAATGTCCTGCGCGTCTGTATGGTGATCGTCGCGTGTGTGAAGCGCGTTGTGCATCGCGTAGATCACGCTGCCGGCCCCCAGAAAAAGTCCAGCCTTGAATGCCGCATGCGTAACCAGGTGCATGAACCCTGCAGAGAACGCACCTACACCCAATGCCATGATCATATACCCGAGCTGACTAATCGTCGAGTAAGCCAGAACCTTCTTGATATCAAACTGGGTAACGGCAATGCTTGCTGCAATCAACGCTGTGATCGCCCCAACGTATGCAATGATCAGGAGGGCGTCGGCCGTAAGCATCGGGAAGATTCGGGCCACCAGATAGACACCGGCCGCAACCATGGTTGCGGCATGGATGAGCGCACTGACCGGTGTCGGACCCTCCATGGCGTCCGGCAACCATACGTGAAGCGGGAACTGGGCAGACTTGCCGACGGCGCCACAAAAAATCAGAATCCCTGCGGCTGTCAGCCATCCTGAACTACCAAAGGGGAGGGCTCCCGTGGCAATCGAATCGAAAATGGATTCAAATGTGAACGTGGAGTAATTGGCAAACAGAATCATGATCCCGATGAACATCCCTGCATCGCCGATCCGATTCACAATAAAGGCTTTTGATGCCGCATTGGTGGCAGACTTCTTTTCGTACCAATGCCCGATCAGCAGATAGGAGCTAATTCCCACCAACTCCCAGAAGATGTACATCATGAGCAAATTGTGCGTGAGCACGATCCCGATCATCGAGAACGAAAAGAGGCCCAGCATGGCAAAATACCTTGAATAACGAATATCCCCTTTCATGTAGCCGATGGAGAAGAAGTGAACCAGCGTGCTCACAAGTGTCACCACAACCAGCATGATCACCGTGAGGTTGTCCACCATGATGCCAATCTCGATCGCCATCGGTTCAACCCGTCCAATCCCTCCCATCAACACCCATTGATAGGTAGATGCCAACGTCTCTTCCGGGTACCAGGAGATTTTCGAAACCAGCATGAAAAGGGACAGAAGGAATGCCGATGTCATCAGGCCGGTTCCAAGCCAGTCCCCGTTTCGGGGCAGTTTCTTTCCGGACAGGATCAGCACGATGAAACCCAGAAACGGGAGTAGAAGAATCAGTATGGATAGGGATATGAACATGTCAATTCGCTATGTCGTGGTTGATCTCCTAATGGCGTTGTTACCCTTTAAGCGTGGATATCTCGTCCATGTTGATGGATTTGAATCGATTGTAGATGTTCAGCACAATGGCCAGTGCAATAGCCGCTTCCGCTGCCGCGATGATGATGACAAACAGACCGATCATGTGGCCATCCAACGAATGGGTTGCATATCGGCTGAATGCGATAAAATTGAGATTGGCCGAATTCAATATCAGCTCGACCCCCATCAAGACCATGATGATGTTCCGTCGAGAGAGCACCGCCAATATCCCAAGGGAGAACAACAAAGCACTCACCACGAGAAAGTGATGCAGTCCCGGTTCCGAAAGCCATTGAATCATCGATGAG
Source organism: Bacteroidota bacterium (assembly GCA_051746765.1). Taxonomy (GTDB): domain Bacteria; phylum Bacteroidota; class Rhodothermia; order Balneolales; family Balneolaceae; genus JBBEBE01. Next base: position 7,589 of record JBNJFK010000080.1, on the reverse strand, counting down.
TCCATTTTTTTATCCTTGTCTCTGTTCGCGTTCAACTCTGGTGGCCATGAGCAGCGCTCCGATAATGGCGACCAGCAGCAAGATCCCTGTGACGATGAATGGAAGGAGATAGTCGGACATCAACATCATTCCCAGCTCCGTAATCGTCTCGTTCCTCTCCACGGTCTCCACCAGTGCCCAGTCGGTCGTGAAGAACAGAACGATCAAAAATATGGCCATCACGACGGCAACCAGACTCGTGGGAACCAGGTGCACGGCGATGGTTTCGAATGAATCACTCAATCCCTGGGTGGTCAGCATGATGCCGAAGAGAATGAGGATGAGGATCCCTCCCACATAGACCAACAACTGTGTGGCCGCCACGAAATCGGCGAAAAGCAGGATATAGAGGGAGGCCACTCCGATCAGGGTAAACATCAGTGAAAAGGCCGAGTGAACGATATTTTTCGAGAATACCATTACCACAGCCGAGCCGAGTGTGATCGCAGAGAAGAGATAAAAGAGTACGGCAGTCAGTTCCATGGCGTTCTGTTACCCTTTCGTGTTGGATTCATCCTTCGGATCGTCCGTCGCTTCGTCCTTTTTTTCCTCAGCAGCTTTGGCCGCCGCCTCCTTCTTCTTTCTCATCTCCTCCTCTTTCTTCCTCTTTGCCTCTTCCGCCTCTTTTTCCGCTTTTACTTTTACGTCCGCGACTTCGTCAGGCATCAGGTCACTGAAATGAAAAACGAGGTTCCCCCGGTCATACTCCGAGTACTCATACTCCGGAACCATGTTGATGCAATTGGTGGGACACGGATAGACACACAAATCGCAGTACATGCACTTGGACATGTCAATGTCGAACCGGGTGAGCCAAAACCTCTTCGGATTTCCCGTGGAGGTTTTTCCGAGGTCTACATCTTCCGTGGTCTTTACCGTCTCGATGTCGATACAGTTCACCGGGCACGCCCGGGCACACAGATGACAGCCGATGCAATCGTCGATGTTGACATACAATTTGCTCCGCACACCCTGGGGCAAGACATCTCTCTCTTCCGGATATTCGATGGTTACCGACGGGCCAAAGAGATGGCGCATGGTGACTCCCATCCCGGTAAAGACCGACTTCATGGTTTGTACGCTATTTTTCAGCACTGTTGGCATCATACCGGTATCCTGTTTTTATACGATTACTTCCCAGAGCGCAACAAGAACAAAGGTGGCAAATGAAAGTGGAATGAGAATATTCCAGCAGATGTACATGAGTTGATCTACACGATATCGAGGCAGTGTCCACCGGATCCACATCATGACAAAAACCAACAGCATTCCTTTCAGCATGAACCAGAAGAACCCCCACAACGGGCCTGACATAAACGATTCGAACGGGCTGTTCCAACCACCGAAGAAGAGGACCGTTCCGAGTAGCGAGAGAAGCAACATATCGGCATACTCGACGAGCATGAAGATCCCCCAACGCATTCCGGAGTACTCTGTCTGATAGCCGGCGACCAGTTCGGATTCGGATTCCGGAAGGTCGAATGGAACCCGATGTGATTCGGCCAGGATGGACACAAAGAATATTCCGAAAACAAGGATCAGGACGGGATTTTGAAGGATGAGCCAATTGGGCAAAAATCCGAGAAGATCGTTGCCTGACTGCATCTCCGTGATCGTCATCATGTTCAGTGAACCGGCGACCACGATGACAGACAGGACCGTCATAATCGTTGGCACCTCATAACTGACCATCTGAGCCGCACTCCGCATCCCCCCCAGGAGGGACCACTTGTTGTTGGATGCCCAGGCGGCCATGAGTACGCTCACGGTTAAAAGCGAGGTGACAGCCAGCAGATAGAACACGCCAATGTTGATCGAACTCCCGATGTATGAACTGCTGAATGGAATGACCGCAAAGGCCGCGTACGAGACTGCAAAAACCATCAGCGGTGCAAATTTGAACAGGAACCGACTGGCATTCGACGGGATGATGTCCTCCTTCTGAATCAGCTTCAACATATCGGCAATGGTCTGTGCCCACCCGTGCCACCCCCCTACCCGGGTCGGTCCGAGCCGATCCTGTATATGGCCCGCCAATTTTCGCTCCATCCAGATCGCAAACAGAGCGTAGATCAATATCAGCCCCAGCGGCAGTATCGAATGGACCATGACTGCAAGCAGGGTTGATGAGGTGATATGTTCAAGAAGTTCGAGCATGTGAGGATGGATTGTTCAGATCAGTTCGTTTGTCTTAATTCTGATTTTTAGATACTTATATCCTAAATGAGGGCCGGTTCAAGCGGGCCGAAGTTGTCTCTCCCACCACGACGGTTCTCAGCGGTCTACCTCCCCCAACACAATGTCAATGCTGCCAACAATGGCCACCAAATCGGCAATCAACGCGCCCCTCGAAATGGCGGGCAGAATGCTCAGGTTCACAAAACTCGGCGTTCGGGCCTTTACCCTGAACGGGGTCGAAGACTTCTCGCTCATAATGTAGTAGCCCAGCTCTCCCCGGGGCGTCTCCGTTCTGGAGTAAACCTCCCCTTCATTGATTCGTATTCGTTTGGGGACTTTTTCGCGCACGTCCCCCTCGGACGGCAAACCGTCCAATGCCTGTTCGATCAACCTCAGGCTCTGTTCCATCTCCCGAACACGCACCATGTAGCGGTCCCAGCAATCGCCGAGTGTTCCCTTCTCACCCGAACCAACCGGGATATCAAAATCGAACCGGTCATAAATGGAGTAGGGATCATTTTTTCGAAGATCCCATGAAACACCTGATCCACGAAGCATCGGACCCGAGGCTGCATAGTTCAGTGCCACCTCTGCAGGCAGAACCCCGATATTGGCCGTTCGATCAATAAAAATGCGGTTCTCTGACAGCAGGTCATTCAACTCCTTGATTTTCGGCCGAAAGGTCTTGATAAACTCCCGTGTCTTCGGCTCAAACGAATCGGGAACATCCTTGATCAATCCCCCGACAGCAAAATAGTTATAGAGAAGACGAGCCCCGCTTACATCTTCCAGGATGTCGATGATTTTCTCGCGTTCGATAAAACAGTACAAGAACGGCGTGAATGCGCCCAGATCCAGGCCAAACGTTCCGATCCCGAGTAAATGACTCGCAATCCGCTGCAATTCGGCAAGAATCACACGGATGTACTCTACCCGTTCGGGAACGTCAATGTCGAGCAGTTCCTCCACGGCCAGGACATATCCGTGCTCCTGATTAATCGCGGATACGTAGTCGATACGGTCGGTATAGGGGATGACCTTTGAATAATCATCCATTGCCTCCGCATGCTTTTCAAAACAGCGGTGCAGATAGCCAATATGCGGTTTGACACGACTCACCACCTCCCCGTCAAGGACCAGCTCGAGCCTCAAAACGCCGTGGGTCGAGGGGTGCTGCGGTCCCATGTTAATGGTCATCTCCCCACTGTCCGAATACTCTGATATGTCTTGGAATGTCTGCATGGATTCCATGATTTACGTACCGGTTGTCACTCCCATGTACGTCTTCTGCTGGACGTAATCTTTTCTCAGTGGGTGGCCCTCCCAATCATCGGGACAGAGAATTCTTCGGTGGTCCGGGTGGCCTTCAAAAACGATTCCAACCATGTCCCATGCCTCTCGTTCATGCCAGTCTGCCGTCTTCCAGACAGACTCCACGGACGGTACGTTGGGAGTCGAGATAGGGACCCTGACTTTCATGGCCAGCGTGTGCCCGATGGTGGTTGAGTGTAGGTGGTAAGTCACTCCCAACTCCTCTTCATTCGGGTAGTGGACTCCGCTCAGGCACATGAGCGTATTGAATCGAAGCATCTCGTCGTCGCGCAAGATCTTGGCCAACACTTTGACCGCCTCTGCCCGCACGAGAATCCAGGGCTGGCCCAGTTTGTCGCCCACGAATTCGATCACATCGTCACCGACCCGCTCTTTCAAATAGTCAAAAATCTCTTCCGGCTGTTTCATAACAAATCGAGCCTCCCCTACTTTTCCACCGCTTCGGGTTCCGTGATCGTCTCTTTCTGAATCCGTTCCTGAAGTTTCAAAAAACCCTCCAGCAAGGCCTCCGGGCGTGGCGGGCACCCCGGAACGTATACGTCGACCGGAATCACCTTGTCCACCCCTTTCAGGACATGATACCCGTGCTCCCAGTACGGCCCTCCACTATTGGAACAGGATCCCATACTGATGACATATCGCGGCTCGGACATCTGCTCATAGAGCCGCTCAATTCTGGATGCCATTTTCATGGTGACCGTGCCGGCCACAATCATGACATCGGCTTGTCGGGGAGAGGACCGGGGAATAATACCGAACCGGTCAAAGTCATAATGAGATGCAGCCGTCGCCATCATCTCGATTGCACAACAGGCCAACCCGAATTGCTCGTACCACAGCGAGTTCTTTCGGGCCCAATTCAAGGCGCTCTCCAGGGAGACGATGATGATATTGCTGTCGTGATATTTCTTGTCAAGTAGTCCCATCTTCTTCACCTGGTTGTGTTGTCTGCTGTAATCGGTCCTGACAAAGACTCTTTCTCTGAACAGGCCGTCTATTTTCCAGAGTCCCCATCCACAACCCCGACCCCTTCGACATACTTCGGTATGACCGGTCGGGGGAGATCCCACTTCAAGTGACCTTTTCCAAGCTCATATACAAACCCGATAAAAATCAGAAGGACAAAGACGAACATCGCTCCAAACGCGTAGAGACCCAGGTCCTGAAACACCATCGCCCAGGGGAACAACAGCAGAATCTCGACTTCAAAAATGAGGAACATCAATCCAATGATGTAGAATCGATTGTTGAATTGTACTCGGGCTGAACCGAAGGGTAACTCGCCACACTCATAGGTCTCGAGCTTTGCCGCGTTTGGACGGTTCGGCCGGATGAGACCCGACACAAAGAGAGAGAGGACGACAAAGAGACCTCCGTATATCAAAAAGAGAAGTATGTGGCCAAATTCCGTGAGCATATCGGAGGGATCTTGGTTCGCTTTGAGTCCATATTATGATATTTATACCTATTTATCCAAATTATTTGTATCCTTTGTTTAAAGTTTTGCGATAAAAGCTGATTACAGGGTAATGAGGCGGGTTTTTTAGACATTTCCCCCCTCTGATTCCGGCGGCAGAATGCTCTTTATTTACTTTCTTTTCGCGACAGAGTGGCGACCGAATCGCTTGCCGTCGCGACGTCCAACCATCAATCCATTCAGACGGAGCCATCATGAAATCTTTGCGGATCTACCTGACCGACCCAGACAGAACCATACGCAACAGATTGTCTGATCTCATTACCGGGGATCCCGACCTCATCCTGGCAGGCAGTCGTGCCGTGACGGACGTGAACCAGGACAGAGTCGAAATCATCAATTCGAGCCCCGATGTTCTGCTCATGGGCATCAACCGTGACGATTCAAAAGAGATGAGTCTTTTCAATCTCCTTCGAGAAGACCATCCACAACTTCCGGTTCTCGTCCTGACCAAACACACCCCGGAGGGTGCAAAAATTGCCCTCAAATCGTTGAAACGGGGAGCCGTCGAATATTTCCCGAAAACAACCACCCTGTCCGGCTCGGTGCAACCGGACCGTTTTTTCAAAGAGCGACTCCTGCCGGTCATCAAAGCGGTCCCTCGCCTGAACCGAAACATTCTGATTTCCGGCTATGGAATCGAACAGATGGTACGCCCAAAAACAGCGGAGCCACGGGAGGTGGCCCCTGGAGAACATTCCCGGCATCTGCTGGTGATCGCCGGGTGCCTGGGTGGGATTCCGTCACTCTACATTCTGCTCTCCACCCTGCCCGACAATCTGCAGGTTCCCGTGGTTGTCGTTCAGCACATGCCTGAAATCTATTCAAAAGAGCTTGCCGACGATCTGAATCGCGTCCTGCCCTACGAGATTCAGGAGGCGACCGAGGGGAGTGAGTTAAAACCGGGGCGTGTGCTTATCTCTCCCGGGAATGTCCACTCGACGCTGAGGAAAAACCGCTCGGGACACATGATCACGTTGAACCATCATGAAAAAGTGAAGGGATTTCGGCCCTCCATCGATCTGTTTCTCTCATCTGCGGCCACGAGCTTTGGCGACAGAATTTTGACCGTCTACCTCTCGGGAGGTGGCAAGGATGGAATAGAAGGGGCGAAAGTGATCGACATCGTCGGTGGGCAGATCATCCTTCAGAGCAGAGACAGCTCACTTCTTCCCGATCTGCCATCCGAAATCCAACTGTTCGGCATCCATGAAGGGGCCTATCCCCTGGAACGGCTGGGGCAGGAGATTACAAGACGGTTGTTCTGAGTCCGAACGTTCACAGACAGGTCCAAACCTCTATCATCATCTCTTCAAATACGGTTCCGACCCCCGGCTACTCGCCGTATTTTACAGCCAATGCGACCTGTCCGGCATGGTAAGCTGTATGCGACAGGATACGACCCAGTGCTTCGGCTTTGGTTACAGTCCCGAATTCCGCTGTCGTGACGGATGTACCCCATTCGTCTACCGTTTCGATGGCCGTACCAAGTTCCTTTTCTGCCCGCTGAATCAATTCCATGAGTGGCTCAAGCTCATTGAACTGTCCACGGTCTTTGCCAATGGATCCTATGGTTTGGGCTTTCACCTTCAGATCCCGGCCAAAGACATTCTTGGCGAAAAGCAACTCCACCTCCGCCACGTGCCGAAGCAACCAACCAACCGAGCTGGACTCGGGATGTAATCGTTTTGACAAATCCGATTCGTCAATGTTACCAAGCTGATTTGTAAGGCGCATTCGCCCCGTCTTCCATAGTTCTATCATAATCTCTGCTCTCTTGATGGCTCATTCAATGTATTCAAATTCAAATAACCTGCCACACGTTTGGCAAGCTCTCATGGATCTTCGAAGGAATGGATAAAGGAAAGCAGACTATTCTTGCATGAAGAAAAAAAGGATACCCCGGGAGATGTGTTTGAGACAACACCTCGAGATATCCTTCATTCAAACTCAGGTACCGGCTGTGCAGTAGCCTCGAATGCGGCTATTCTTCAGCTGGCTCGACTACTTCGTCGACTTTGTGTACGACACCGTTACCGGATTCGATATCACCTTCCGCAACCTCTATGTCGAGTTCCTGCTCAATTTCAGAGGAACTAACCTCTCCCTGGTAGACGTGATCCAAGACGAGTGCCTGAACCTGCTGTGGCTGTTCCCGGATCTGATCCAATTCCTCTCCCATTCCTTCAAGGGCGTCATCGGTAGGTGCCACAACTGTGAAAGATCCCGGCTGTCGAAGGGTTTCGGCGACACCGGCCTCATCCAATAATTGAGCAAAGATCTGATGGTCTTCGCTCTCGCTAATGACAGTCACAACGTCGTCACCATCAGCTTCTTGCTGTTGGGCTGGTGGCTGTTGTTGAGGTTGCTGTGGTTGTTGAGGCTGTTGGGGCTGTTGGGGCTGTTGGGGCTGCTGCTGCTGAGCCTCGGCTTCAAATACGGAAGCTGACGCAACTGTCAACGCAAAACAGACAAACGTTATTGTGATATACCTGGAAAATTTCGAGAGTTCCATTACTATCTCCATTTATTTTCGAGTTCGTTTATATATGCAACGGAATAA
>JBNJFK010000079.1:0-9406 GCA_051746765.1 Bacteroidota bacterium | reverse complement strand
CATCTGATGGAAGAGGCAGAGCTTGCCGATCAGGTCGGGCTGGATCTGTTTGCCATCGGTGAGCACCATCGCCCGGAGTACCTCTCCTCTGCTCCTTCAGTTCTCTTGAGTGCGATTGCAGCCCGAACCCGCCAGATCCGGTTGAGCAGTGCTGTAACGGTACTGGGATCGGAAGATCCGGTCCGTGCATTCCAACAGTTTTCCACATTGGACCTGATTTCTGGAGGTCGGGCAGAGATCATGGCCGGACGGGGATCGTTCATCGAGTCCTTTCCTCTCTTCGGTTACGATCTGAACGACTATGACGAACTTTTCAGTGAACATTTGGACCTACTGTTGAAACTTCGGGAAGAGGAGGTGATCGATTGGCACGGCTCGCACCGTCCACCCATAGCGGGGCGAGGCGTCTATCCCCGACCGGTCGGGGAGCTTCCCGTCTGGATTGCCGTGGGCGGCACACCTCAGTCTGCGGTTCGGGCCGGACATCTAGGTTTGCCCATGGCCCTCGGAATCATTGGCGGGACTCCGGCAAGATTCGAACCTTTTGCACGTCTCCATCGGGATGCTGCGACGGAGGCTGGACATGATCGGCCGAAGCTGAGTATCAACTCCCACGGGTTCCTGGCAGGTGACAGCCGATCTGCACGCGACCTCGCATTCCCGGCGTTCAAAACCGTCATGGATGCGATCGGCCGGGAGAGAGGATGGTCCCCCATGAGTCGGGCCCAGTTTGACGCATCGTGTGAAATCGACGGAGCCAATGTCGTGGGTAGTCCGCAAGAGGTCATCGAAAAAGTCCTCCATCAATACGAAATTTTCCGGCACGACCGATTTTTGCTCCAGCTCAGCGTCGGTTCCCTGCCACACAACGAGCTGTTGAAAGCGATTGAGCTTCTCGGTACAGAAGTGGCACCTGTTATTCGAAAAGAGACCCATTCCATTGAAGAGTCGACCCCATGAATTCGAAACGCCTTCCCCGCATTCTCCTCTCCATCCTGCTGTTTCTTCCGCTCCTCGTCATCGGACTTCCGCCGGTGGAAGCAGAGACGACCTCTTTTGATCAACAAGGCGTCCAATCCAGTCTGGAACGGAGTCAGGATCGCGCAGAGGTCCAGTTTCTCCATTCCCGAAATGTCTATCCAGCCGGAGAAGAGGCACCGGTGGCGTTGTGGATTGAACTTGAAGAAGAGTGGCATGTCAACAGTCACTCCCCATCCATCTCCTACCTGATCGGAACCGAGCTTCGATTGGATCCCCCGGAGGGCGTTCGGGTCTCTCCGGTAGCGTATCCCGCTTCCGTCGAATATCAATTCGACTTTGCCGAAGAACCGGTCGATGTATACGAAGGGGAATTCCCCCTCTTTTTCACGGTCACGACCGATGAAGCGCATCCGGGCGGATCCGTCCAAATACCGGCCCGACTCACCATTCAGGCGTGCAACAACGAAGTCTGCCTGGCTCCATCCGAAGTATCACTTGAACTCACCCTGGAGGTAACACCGGCAGGAACCGGATTCCAACCTCTCAACAGTCAATACTTTGATGACTTCCAGGGAGTCGATCGCTCGGTCACCGAACTTTTTCAGATATCGGGCGGATCCGAACTGGGGGATCTGATCAACTCTCTCGGGCTCTTCTGGACTCTTTTCGGGATTTTTCTTGTCGGTCTGGCACTCAACCTGACCCCCTGTATCTACCCGATGCTCTCGATAACAGTCTCTCTATTCGGAAGTCAAGCCAGCTCTGATCGCACTGTACGTCACTCTTTTCTGATGGCACTGATCTATGTCGGCGGAATGGTGACCATGTATAGCTTGCTGGGCGTCTCAGCCGCGTGGACCGGATCTCTTTTCGGAAGTTGGCTTCAAAGCCCTTGGGTACTGGCGGGAATCGGACTGTTGATCTTCGCACTGGCACTAAGCATGTTCGGCCTTTACGAGATTCAGCCTCCTGCATCCTGGATGGATCGACTGGGATCTGCACAACGCAATACGACCGGTATCGCGGGGCACTTTCTGTCGGGATTGGTGGTCGGGATTTTCGCCGCCCCCTGCATCGGACCACCCATCATCGCACTCCTTGCCTTCGTTGGCTCGCAGGGGGATCCACTCTTCGGATTTCTGCTCTTTTTTGTCCTGGCATCCGGACTCGGTCTGCCATACCTGATCCTCGGTACATTCAGTGGATTGTTGGGTCGTCTGCCACAATCGGGAAGTTGGATGGTCTGGGTAAAAAAGGTATTCGGAGTCGTCCTGATCGGAATCGCCCTCTTCTACCTGGCTCTCGCCTTTGTTCCGTCCCTCTCCATGTGGGCGGTGACCCTGACTCTTTTTTCAGGCGGCATCTACCTCGGATTTCTCGAAAAGAGTACCTCCGTGCATCCTGCGTTTCGGTACACAAAGTGGGCAACCGGTATCCTGGCGATTCTACTCTCCATCTCCTTTTTGCAAAACCTACTCAAAGAGAGCGTAATCTGGGAACCTTACAGTGACCAGAGACTCGAAGAGGCGCTCTCGGACGGAGACCCGGTTATGATCGACTTCTATGCCGACTGGTGCATCCCGTGTCTGGAACTGGACCGAGTGACCTTTACTGACCCTGACGTGATTGAAGAGGCAGAGACCTTTGTACGTCTGAAGGCAGACATGACACAATATGAGTCAGAGGAGAGCCGGGAGCTGCGGGAACGCTTTGAAATTGCTGGTGTCCCAACCATTCTTTTCCTGGACCAGACTGGTGAAGAGGCACGGGATGAGCGGGTGGTCGGTTTTCTCGGACCGAATCCGTTTCTGGAGCGCATGCATCGGTCTCTGGAATAGATCTTCCGCCTGTTTTCAGATCCGTTGATCCATTCTCCGGCTTGGATCTGCAGCCAACTGCTTCGAAATTCAGCCAAAAAAATGCCTGCTCAAGATAATTGAACAGGCATCCTCACCATGAGCCGGTGATCGGAGTTGAACCGACGACCTACGCTTTACGAGAGCGTTGCTCTACCACTGAGCTACACCGGCTTGTCGTACCCCGATCCAGCGTCTGTTCGCTGGATTCGAAGCGGACAAATTTAACTATTTCCGGATCTGAAGTCAGCCATGAATTTGACCAACGCTTTCACGCTCTCCATTTCACAAGCGTTGTAAATACTGGCTCGAATGCCGCCAACGCTCCGGTGTCCTTTCAGTGCAACCAGATCCTGCTCAACCGCCTCTTTCAGGAACTGCTTTTCGAGATCTTCGGATTTCAGCCGGAAGGTCACATTCATCTGTGATCGCGACTTTCTGTCTGCCGTACCACGATAGAAGTCGTCACTATCGATCTCTCCATAGAGCAGATCGGACTTCTTCTGATTGAACTCGGCAAAGGCATCCAGCCCGCCATTCTCTTCGATCCACTCCAATACATAGTTGACCATATAGACAGCAAACACCGGAGGCGTGTTGAATAGCTTCTCCAAGTGTGTTTTGTACTGTAGCATGGTGGGGACCGGACGATCCAGAACGGATTCCATGAACGAATCCCGAACAAGTACGACGGTCACGCCAGCCGGGCCCACGTTCTTCTGTGCACCGGCATAGATCAATCCATACTTCTCCAGATCAATGGGCCGCGAGAGAAAATCGGAAGATGCGTCACACACAAGAGGAACACCGTTGGTCTCCGGCTCTGTCGGGAATTGAGTCCCGAAAATGGTGTTGTTGGACGTAAAGTGAACATAGGTGGGGTCATCGGAAAACAAGAGTTCGTTTTGATCCGGTATGTGGGTAAAGTTCCCCTCTTCCCCTGAGTAAGGAATGTGAACATTGCCAAACAGCTTCGCCTCTTTGATCGCTTTTTTGGACCAGGAACCGGTGTTGATGTAATCGGCGGTTCGCTCTTCACTCAAGAAGTTCTGAGCAACCATCAAAAACTGCGTACTGGCTCCTCCCTGCAGAAAGAGTACGTTCCAATCATCCCCGGCACCCAACAGAGATTTCAGTCTGGATGAAGCTTGCTCGTTAACCTCTGTGTATTCCGGGCTTCGATGGCTCGCTTCGATGATGGATTGCCCCATACCGCGATAGTCTACCAGTTCTGACTGCACGCGTTTGAGTACGTCCAATGGAAGGGTTGCCGGTCCTGCGCTAAAATTGTGAATGCGTTTCATGGATTCGATTGATTTAAAACGTGTGAATGATAAGTCCTGAACGAATTTTCGGTTCAAACCAGGTAGACTTGGGGGGCATCAACTGCCCGTCGTCGGAAACCTGGACCAACTCTTCTATGGCCGTCGCAAATGTACTGATCGCCAAATCGGCATCTCCTGAATCGACGCGCTTCTCCAGCTCTGAAGTCCCGCGAATCCCACCGACAAAATCGATGTTTGGATTGGTTCTCGGGTTTTCGATACCAAAGATCGGGGAGAGAATCTCTTCCTGAATCAGTTGGACATCGAGTTGTGAGACCGCGTCCGATCCCTTTGGGTCCGGAAGAGAGATTCCATACCAGGCGCCATCGTAGTAGATCGAAATCTCCCCTTTGTTCCTGGGCGAAGGGGTCGCATCGGGCTGCAGATCAAATCTCTCCCTCAAACGGGCGAACTGCTCTTCGCTCACCTTTTTTATGATCCGGTTGTAAGGAAGAATTTTCATTTGATCGATCGGAAAGAGTACGGCAGGGAAATAGTCGTATTCTGCCTCTCCCAACGGAGTTGAATCGCTCTTGTGAAGCTCTTCACTCGCACGAGATGCACTTTTACACCGGTGGTGTCCGTCGGCTACATACAGCTTCGGGATGGAAACAAATTGCTCAACCAGGTCCACGGGTGAACTCACCGGCCAAATTCGATGCCAAACCCCACCCTCGGCCTGGAACTCAATCTCCGGAGCAGAAAACCGCATAGTTTTCTCCATCAATTCGGTTACACTCCCCTTCTCGTCCTTGAACGTAAGCATGACTGGCTCGGCGTGGGCTTCTTGCGTCAGAATATGCCGGGTTCGATCATCTTCCTTGTCCGGACGGGTCAGTTCATGCTTGAGGATCACATCGTTGTCGTAATCTTCGACCGATACGCAGGCAAACAGACCTGTCTGTTTTCGATCCTCTGTTTCGAGCTGATAAACATAGAGAGACGATTTCTTGTCCTGCTCCATGCTGGGACTCTGGAGCAACTTCTTCAGGTTCTCCGCTCCCTTTTCGTATACTTCATCTGCATGAAAAGGGGTCCCTGCCGGGAGATCAATTTCCGGGCGGATGACATGGAGAAAACTCTCCTCTTTCCCCTCTGCCAGTTCGGCGGCTTCGGAAGCACTGATCACATCGTATGGAACCGAAGATATTTCGGGTGCCTTTTCCGGTGTAGGTCGCCAACCTTGAAAGGGGTGAATGATCGCCATAGTGCCAAGTTTTTTGTTATTTTTGTATCTCCGAAAAATAGGAATTCTTTCGGTCTTACTCAGCTTAAATTCGTGTAATTTCTGGATTATGGATCTAAACAACTTGAACAACGAAAAGATCGGGCCCGAGCAGAAACATCAACTTTTGATGATGATGCTCATTCAACAGTATCAACAGATCGCCATGGTCGGTCTCGGAAAAATGGTAAACCCACAAACAGAGAAGAGTGAACGGGACCTCTCTGCCGCCCGGTTTGCCATTGATACTCTTGCCATGCTTGAATCATTTACAAAGGGGAACTTGAGTCAGGATCTCTCTGACTTCCTGACGCAGACCCTTACCAACCTGCGGCTCAACTATGCCGACGAAAAGAAGAAGGAGCCCTCTACGAAAGACAGTGGTGACGACTCGACGGATGACTCCGGAGATCAATCATGAAACAGGTCGATGCCGGCGGAGGCGTCGTGTTTCGTAAAGATCGGGGAGTCTGCTCTCTCCTGCTCATCTTTCGCAGAGGTGTCTGGGATCTTCCGAAAGGGAAACTGGAATCAGGCGAATCGATCGAATCCTGTGCTCTCAGAGAGGTCAAAGAGGAGACGGGCGCCTGTCCCCTGGATATCATCTCTTCCCTGCAGACCACCCGACACACATACAGGGAAGGGGGCGAGCTGATTTCAAAGCGGACCTATTGGTTTGCCATGGAGCACACGGGAGAGCTTCATGATCTCACTCCACAGAAAGAGGAACAGATCGAGAGCGTCGCGTGGGTCCCGCCTGATGAAGCCTTAAAACGGGTCGGATACGAAAATTTGAAAACGGTCCTCCGGCGATTCAATAAAAAAGGGTACTGCCGATAACGACAGTACCCTTTTTCAACAATCACGCGGATACTCGTCAGCGAGTATCAGTTCTGGAGTTGGAAAACGATCGGCAAGCTATACTGTACACGTACGGGTCGTCCACGCTGCATCCCGGGACGGAAGTTTGCTTCACGTACGGCGCGAAGCGCCTCCTCGTCACAACCACCCCCAATTCCACGGATCACTTGCGGGTTTTCTACTTCCCCCTGCTCGTTCACAATGAATTGGACATAGACCCGACCCTCAATTCCGGCGCGTCGTGCCATCTCCGGGTATCGGATATTGCTCTGAAGTTCGGCCAGACCACCAATCAGCTCCGGCATCTGTTCTACAACAACAAAGAAGTCTTCTGCCGGCTCTTCTTCCTCCTCTTGCGGGGGAGGTGGCGGAAGATCAAGAGGACCGTCCAGGCTTAGCTCTGCATTGATCTCGAAATCGACATCTTCAATAATTTCGTCATCCGGTACCGCTTGAGGAACCGGTGGCCGCGGTGGCGGAGGAGGAGTTTCAATGTGCTGGGTCTGAATCACCTCTTCCATCTCGATCACTTCCTGCTCATCGAGAACAATCTCCTGCGTCGGGCCGGAGTTTAAATCCGCTTTTACAGCCACGATGAAGATCAAAAGTGCCAAAACCATTCCCACCTGCATGAAGATGGGGTAGTACTTTCTGAGATCCGCTTCCGAATTCTTCCGATTTCTCATAATCGCATCACCTCTTGGATTCTTGTCGGTTTCCAACAATCCTGTGTACAGTCCCGTCTGGGGACAACTACACAACCAGTTGAACGGTGATTATAGGAAGAATATTCCGTTTTGGGAAGCGGTTTTTCTTTTCGGGAGCATGAATCTCCCGATTCCGCCCGGGGCTCTGTCAGTTCGAGAGCTGAAACACAACCGGAAGACTGTACTGAACTCTGACCGGTCGGCCACGCTGCATTCCGGGACGAAACTCCGCTTCGCGTACGGCGCGAAGCGCCTCCTCATCGGCTCCTCCACCGATACCGCGGATTACTTGCGGATCCTCGACCTCGCCCTCTTCGTTGACGATAAACTGTACATAGACTCGCCCTTCAATTCCGGCTCGTCTCGCAGCCTCGGGATACTCGATTTTACTCTGCAGCTCCTGAAGTCCACCAATCAGCTCCGGCATCTGTTCCACGACCGTGAAGAAGTCCTCTTCTTCCTCTTCCTCCTCTTCTTCTGGTGGTGGCGGAAGGTCGAGTGGACCGTCCAAGTCCATCTCGGCATCGACATCGTAATCGACATCCTCGATCACTTCGTCATCCGGCACTTCCTGGGGAACAGGTGGGCGCGGAGGTGGTGGAGGGGTTTCGATCTGTTCCGTCTGGATGACCTCCTCCATCTCGACAATCTCCTGCTCCTCCGCTGCATACTCTTCATCTTCTCCTGACCGAAGGTCCAGCCTCATGGCGATGATAAACATAAGAAGGGTCAGTACCAGCCCCACCTGGTAGAACACGGTATAATACTTTCGTAGATCTGCGTCCGGCTTTTTTCGTTCCTTGACTCCCATGTAATCGGTTTGGTTTGCGTATAACCCCTATTTCTGAACATTCCTTCAAAAATAGAGCACTCTTTACACGGGGGTAACGAAGTAAGCGTACGCTTTATTGCTCGAAAATATCTCTTTTTTTATTCAGCCATTGTCGCAAAAGAAGAACAGCCATCAGACTACCGAAAGAATCGGCGATCCAGTCTGCAAAACTCATGTTCCGGTTCACCGGTAGAGTCTCCTGGAGAACCTCGATCGTCAAACCGAAGAGAGAGCCTGCCAGGAAAATTGCCAGGTAAGGGAGCGGGCGTTGTCCTTTCAAATGCAGGGCCAGCCCCAACAGAAAGGTCCAAACACCGAAGATGAGAAAATGACCAACCTTGTCGTATTGAAATATGTCGGAATTCTGGAAGTTTTCCTGTGGAAGTAGCGTCAAACCCAACGTGGCGGCCGTCAGTACCCACAAGAGCCCCGTTAATACCCCTGAATATCTTTCAATACATCGCAACAATTGCTGTCTCACAGAAGATCTCCCGGCGCCGGAAACCGACCCTCTTTCAAGTATGACGTGCGGGCTTGTCGTTCGATCGACAACAACGAATATTTCACCGAGTGAGCAGCATTCCGACTGCGTGCAAGTTCGCCTGCAACGGTTCCGGACAGAAGATCTCCGAATCCGGCACGGGCAAAGAGGCGGGAAGAGTACCCGGCAACCCATGACGGTTCCCCCGGAACCCCCACCAACGTTGGCTCTCCTTTCGAGAGAATCCACCGCCTCCCCTCGTCTGCCAGCTTCTGCACCCGATGCAGGCGATCCCGGCCGTCGGTCGACTCTTCGCCCGCATACGCCTCGAGCTCCCCGGGGTGGGGTGTCAAGATCCACTCGTGATCACCTTTGCCATACGGCAGCTCCCGTAATCCGGGAACCCTCAACATATCTGCATCCAGTACCGCTGGCCCCTCCCAACCGGAAATCAGTTCTCCGGCGAATTGAAGTGTCGGTTCGGCCCGTCCCAAGCCGGGACCCGCCAACAGCACTCCTTCTCTGCGACTCAAAACCTCCCGGACCTCTGTCAGATATTCCGGGCTCCAACTCCGGGCATCTGTACCGCCAACCGGAATCCGGATCGCCTCCGACAAAAGCGTTTCATAGACCGGCATCAATGCGCGAGGAGAGATCAGATGCACCGAACCGACTCCTGTTTTCCAAGCCGCCCGAACGGCCGTTACCGTGGCGCCGGTCAACCCTTCCGAGCCACCGATCACCCAGACCGTATCGTCCTCATACTTCCAGCT
The DNA here is from genome assembly GCA_051746765.1 of Bacteroidota bacterium. GTDB lineage: Bacteria > Bacteroidota > Rhodothermia > Balneolales > Balneolaceae > JBBEBE01. The sequence continues at coordinate 365 of JBNJFK010000079.1, read as the reverse complement.
TGCGGTTCGCTGAGGCCGGTCAAGTCGGGCAAACTGATCGGGATGGATCAGTTTCGCTTCATATGGAACCGAATTGGGCAAAAACGAGAGGGGAACATATTGAACCTCACCGGTATGTTCCGGTCCGTTTTCCAGGTAGAATCCCGTTTTCAGGGAACCGAACGCAAAGGTGAGCGTCGCCCGGACAGCTCGCCCGAGAGGCACACCCCGATCCGCATGCAGTCCGGAGGGAATATCCATGGCGATCACCGGTCCGTCGGTTTCATTGATCCGGTCAATGGCATTTGCGGCGTCCCCGCGCACGTCGGACTCCAGTCCGGTACCAATCAATCCATCTACCAGATAGTCTGCAGTCGCATCGCCGC
>JBNJFK010000078.1:0-9509 GCA_051746765.1 Bacteroidota bacterium | reverse complement strand
TTGTTTACATGCTGACCGCCGGCGCCGCTGGACCGGAACGTGTCTATCCGGACATCCCCCATATTCAACTCGACATCGACCTCTTCGGCCTCCGGAAGCACGGCCACAGTCGCCGCCGAGGTATGAACCCGGCCCTGCGACTCGGTCTCGGGAACCCGTTGAACCCGATGAACCCCACTCTCGTACTTCATCTCGCCAAAGACCCCCTCTCCCTTCAGGCCGAAGACCACATCCCGATACCCTCCCATCTCACCCTGGTGGACAGAGAGCATCTCCATTTTCCACCGTTTTGACTCGGCATACCGTCGATACATCTCGAACAGATCCCCCGCAAAAAGAGCGGCTTCATCTCCTCCCGTTCCGGATCGGATCTCGACGATGCAGTCTCGGGAATCCTCCGGATCTTTTGGGATCAGCTTGAACCGAATCTCCTCCTCGAGCTCCTTGATTTGTGTCTCCATCTCGCGACTCTCTTCGCGGGCCAACTCCATGAGTTCCGGATCCCCGCCGGTATCCAGCAATTCGCGATTCCCCTGAAGATGTCCCCGGAGCTCCTTCCAGCGATCAAAATCCTCGACCAGCTCTTTCAGTCGGGTATGTTCGATGGTCAGCTCCCGATATTCAGACGGACGATCATAGATGGACGGATCGGCCATCGCCTGCTGAATCTCGTCAAATCGTTCCCGTATCTGCTCCAGTTTCGACTCAATATCCATAACCACTCCGATGCTTCCTGGTACCGGCCTGCCTGCCTGAATCGGTCACAAGCCCTGCTAGGCGAAGATAGAAAAAAAGCAGCAGAGTCCCGCCAGGCCACTCGCCTCTTCCAAGGAAGGTTTCGACAAATTGCGTACCTTCCCGCAACCCGAATTCTCAGCAACCGAAAGCGGAACCGACGCAATGGCGCAGACAGCCCGACCTCTCGAATCAAATTTGAAACTCGGATTTTTTGGCGCCGGGCAGCTCGCCCGAATGACCGCTCTCCAAGCCTTTCGATACGGGCTGCAGGTTGCTGCCTACTCAGATCGAAGCGAAAATGAACCCGTTCAATGGATGACACCCCACACGGCCAGCAGCTCTTTCGATGATGAGGAATCGATGATCGAGTTTGCCCGCGGTTGTGACCTGATTACACTTGAAAATGAATTTATCGATTCCGCTCTGTTGGCGCGCGTCCGTGATGCAAGCGGAACTCCGATCTACCCTACCCCTGAAAGCTTCGCAACCATCGAGAACAAACGGATCGAAAAAGAGACCTTTCAATCGGCCGGTCTCGATGTCACCCCGTGGTCGGTCATCGACTCACCGGAGAAACTTGATGCATTCGGAGAATCACATGGATGGCCCTACCTACTGAAATCCTCCAAGGGAGGATACGACGGATACGGAAACCGAACCGTGGATGGCCCGGACGATGCCCGGGAAGCGTGGAGCCGGCTCGGTGCCGACAAGGGGCACGAGGTCATCGCCGAAGCGTTTGTCGACTTCACACACGAGCTGGCTGTCCAGGTCGCCCGAAACCGTACCGGGTCGGTGGTCTACCCCTGTTGTGAAACCATCCAGGAGAACCATATCTGTATTGCGGTCCGGTCACCCGCCCCTGTTCCCGAAGCTATTCAAAACGAGGCGCAGAGAATGGCCCTGAAAGCGACCGAAGCGATCGATGGAATCGGGATTTTCGCGTACGAGTTCTTCCTGACGAAATCGGGCAAGCTGCTGATCAACGAATCGGCCCCCCGACCACACAACTCCGGACATTACACCATCGAAGGGTGCATCACCTCGCAGTTTGAAAACCACGCACGAGCGGTTCTCGGGTGGCCTCTCGGTTCCACCGGGATGCGTGCCCCGGCGGTCGTCATGATCAACCTTCTCGGTACCGATGCGCGTCCGGCCATCGTAGAGGGAGCAGAGAGCATTCTGAACGAAAGCGATGCACATCTTCACATCTACGGAAAAATCGACTCCCGACCGGGTCGGAAGATGGGGCACCTGACGCTGCTTGGAGACGACAGTGATTCTCTGCTCAAGAAGGGTGTCGAACTGGCAGCGCCCCTGCGAATCTGAACAGACCCTGCAGCCGCTCACGCTGAACGATCAACTCAAATCCAACCTCTGTCCTATGAAGAAATCCAATCCACTTGTCGGCGTTGTCATGGGAAGTGACAGCGACTGGCCCACCATGAAGGAGGCTACCGGAATTCTGGAGTCGTTCAACGTTCCATTTGAACGGCGAGTCGTCTCGGCCCACCGAACACCGGATGACATGGCGGCTTACGGAAAAGAGGCACAGGATCGTGGTCTTCGTGTCCTCATTGCGGGTGCGGGCGGTGCAGCTCACTTGCCGGGCATGCTCGCCAGCCAGACCACGCTTCCGGTCATCGGCGTCCCGATTCAGACGAGCGCTCTTGGCGGGCTCGACAGCCTCTACTCCATCGTCCAGATGCCCAACGGGATACCGGTCGCAACCGTCGCCATCGGCAAAGCGATGAACGCCGGCCTTCTTGCCATTCGAATTCTCGCTTCGACCGATGAATCGCTCACAGTCAAACTGAAAGAGTATCACGAGAAGATGGCGCGCGAGTCCAGGGAAAAGACGAAAAACCTGATCTGACCGACGGAAACTTACCGGGCGAATCTGCGTTTCAGTCCATATGAACAGAGCGCACAACGCACCGAAGGAGCGGCAAGACCGAACAAAACGGGGGGAACGGGGAAACCGCCGATTCTGGATCCGCACACTACTGGGGATAGGCGCGGGGATCACACTCCTGATGGCCGTCTGGATCGGGAGCATCATCTTCACGCTGCCGGACCTTGAAGATCTGCAGCAGATCCACCACCCTGAACAGACTCGGGTCATTGATCGAAACGGAGAACCCGTCGGAAGTTGGTTTGTCGAACGACGATCCGCTATCGATATCGAGTCTCTCCCGCCCCACTTGATCCATGCCATTCTCTCTATCGAAGATGTCCGATTCTACGAACACAACGGGGTAGATCGTCGCGCATTGATGCGGGTGGCCGTCCGCTCCCTTCTTCTCCAGCAGGATGCAGGTGGAGGAAGTACCATTACCCAACAGCTTGCAAAGAATCTGTTTCCTCGACAGGGGAACGGAATACCGGAGCTGATTCGGGACAAAATGCGGGAGATGATTCTTGCCCGACGGATCGAACAGATCTACAGCAAAGATGAGATCCTCGAGCTCTATCTCAATACGGTCTCCTTCGGCGAAGATACCTTCGGAATCGAAACGGCTGCCAACCGGTATTTTGGGCGAACCACAATCCGGCTGGAACCCCACCAATCGGCACTGCTGGCCGGACTCCTGCAGGCACCCTCGGCTCGCCACCCGATCCGATACCCTGAACGGGCTCTGGAACGACGAAATGTGGTCCTTCGTCAGATGAGTAAGTATGGCTTTCTCGAGGAGGAAGATGCGGCCGAATGGCAATCCAAGCCACTGGACCTGGACTACCACCGAACCGATCCGTTTGAACGACCGGCCCCCCATCTGCTGGAGCATCTCCGGGTCCGACTTCAGGAACACATGGATTCCATACCTGCACTGGACGGGCAGAAATACGACCTCTATCGGGATGGACTTGTCGTCGAAACAACCCTGGATCGTGAACTGCAGCAGATGGCGGAAATCGCATTCGGGAAACACATGGACGAGATGCATGACCAGCTGCAATTAAACGACCGGTCGGAGACTGCCCGGACGAAATGGGATCCGGCACTCATGAATGGAGGGGTCCTCTTGATGGATCCCCACAACGGAGAAATTCTCGTGTGGGTGGGAGGTGCACCCGACCCGGACCATCAGTATGATCAGGTTCGTGCACGACGACAGACCGGTTCCACCTTCAAGCCGATTCTCTATGCCAGCGCCATATCAGCAGGTGTGGAACCCTGCGATTACCGGCGCGACCAACTGCGGCAGTACGAGGCATGGGAGGAGTGGACGCCCAAGAATGTAAACGAGGAGTATGGTGGCTACTGGAGCCTGCAGGGAGCACTGGCCCATTCTGTCAATACGATCGCCGTTGACGTAGCACTCGAGACCGGACTCGAAGAGGTCAACTCCATGGCACAGCAAGCAGGGCTGCCCTCACAACCGATGGAACCTTCCATGGCACTCGGAACGGGGGAAGCCTCTCTCATGGAGATGAGTCAGCTTTACGGGCTGTTTGCAACAGGGGGTATTCATCACCCTGCTCAACTGGTTCGTGCCATCTTCAACCGGGAAGGAAACCTGATCTACGAGTTCGAACAGGGTGATTCCGAGAGACGCCTTCCCGAAGAGTTGAGCCAGACCATCAGCGGAATGCTCGCCCATACGGCTCGATCCGGCACGGCCGCACCTCTCACAAGTCAATACGGAATTTCGGTTCCTCTCGCCGGCAAGACCGGAACGACGCAGAACGCCCGGGACGGTTGGTTTGTGGGATACACTCCCGATTTGGTGATCGGTGTCCGAACCGGATGGGATCGCGCGATTGGTGAGCGTGTGGGAGGTTCGTCGGTCACTGCACTTCCCCTGGCCGGAACCTTGCTCCGCGAGATTGAACAGCAACGACCGGAGCGATTGATGCGACCGGACCGACCCGGATTGACTGCTCGTTTCCAATCGGCATCGTGTGAAGATTACAAAGATGAAGGGCTTCGGGACCGCTTGCGCTCCCTGCTGACCGGACAGCAGAGTGACGAACCGGAACGGGTACCCGATCGGGAAGAAGACCGACGCAGTCTGGGCGACCGGCTCCGCTCACTCTTTTCACGGTAATAGAGACGGTCTTCTAATAGAGACGGTCTTCACGGTTTAAGACATCTCGTCTACTGAAAGATATCTTTGATTCTCGAAAAGAATCCCTTCTCCCTGTCACCGGCATTGGAGACGTGGAAATGTCCCTCTTTTTCACTGCCGCGGAGCGCCTTGACATGTTCCCGCTCTTCGTCAGAGAGCTCTTCGGGAATGTAGACATTGATCCGGATATACTGATCCCCGATCCCTGTCTGGTTCAGCCCCTGAATCCCGCGCTCTTTCATGCGAAGCAGTCGTCCCGGCTGTGTCCCCTCTTCGATACGGATCCGGGCGCTCCCCTTCAATGTTGGAACCTTCTTCTCGGCTCCCAGGATGGCATCCGGTACACTGAGCAGGAGATCGTAATAGATGTCATTGCCGTCCCGCTGAAAATCGGGATGCTCTTCCTCTTCGATCAAGACAATCAGATCTCCGGGTTCTCCACCCCGCTTTCCGGCATTGCCTTTTCCGCGAAGAGTCAAATAGTTGCCGTCACTCACTCCGGCCGGGATCTGAACGCTGATTCTCTCCTCTCCCCGGACGCGTCCATCACCCCCGCACGATTCACACGATTCACGAATGATTCGACCCTCTCCCTGGCAGGAAGGACACGCCTGTACGTTGACGAACTGTCCGAACATGGTTCGGGAGACCTGCCGAACCTCACCCATCCCGTTACAGGTAGAGCACGTTTCAAAATCCTCTTCGGTAGCTGCTCCCCGCCCGTCACACGACGAGCATTCGACCTGCTTCTTTACTTTCAGGGTCTTCTCTACACCGAAGGCGATCTCCTCCAGTGTGAGAGCGACTTTCAGTTTCATATCGCTCCCGGGCTGGCCGGTTCCGCGTCGTCTCCGGCTTTGACCGCCGGTACCAAACGGATCCCCGCCGAAGATATCTCCGAACCGGCTGAAGATATCTTCAAAACTGACATCCTCGAATCCGCCAGCTCCCCCTCCGAAACCGCCATTACCGCCCAATCCGGCGTGACCGAACTGGTCATAACGCTGTCGTTTCTGTGGGTCCCTGAGCACCTCGTACGCCTCCGAGGCCTCTTTGAACTTCTTCTCCGCATCGGCATCCCCCTTGTTGCGGTCGGGGTGGTACTTCATCGCCCGTTTGCGATACGCCTTCTTTAAATCCGATTCACTGGCATCCCGGGAAATTCCGAGAACCTCGTAGTAGTCTCGTTTCGACATTCGGTACACTCTTCATTCAAACTCCAATTCAGATCCGAATCGATCTCCGGCCGGCGACAGAGTCCCACAGCCGGACACTCGTCCGGTCGGGTACTACTCGCTCACAATCACTTTGGCGAACCGAATCGTCCGGTCCCCCATTCGATAGCCACTTTCCAACACTTCCAAAACCGTATCCGGCTCCACATCGGTCTCTTCTGCCGGCCGTCGCATCAATGCATCGTGCAGATCCACGTCGAATGGTACCCCGGTCTCGTCAATGCGCACCACATCGTACCGGCGAAGAGCCTCCTCCAGCTTGTTTGCAACCAGACGGACCCCATCGACCACATCCCGGGTACGTTCGTCCAGTTCCAGCTCGTCAATCGCCTTCAATGTTCTCTGCAGGTCGTCATTGACCGGAAGAAAATGCTCGATCGAGTCCGCTTTCGCCTCCTCGATCTGTTGCAACCGTTCCTTGCGCATCCGCTTCCGCATATTATCCATTTCGGCCATACGGCGCAGGGAGAGCTCCTTGAGTTCGGCATTCTCCTTCTCCAGTCGTTCCAGGTCGTTCAGCAGTGATTCTGTATCGACGACCGACTCCGGGTTCTCGTCTGGAGACTCCGTATTCTCCACCGTTATTTCCGACTGCTCTTGTTCCCGGGACTCATCCATCTTCTGATCCTTCATCCAAACTCCTTCAACACTCGTTCCATTCACGTTTACTCAGCGCTGCCTCAAAGACAGTCGCTCGCCTGTTCGCCAGCTGTACAAAAAACATGCCAGCATACTTCTGCACGCAACTCCTGACAAAGTTGCGCAGACCACCGGACGATCTCCGACAAAGCGCCAATGCCCCTGCCAGATGGCCGGGTCTACGGCTCTTCGAAGAAAAACTCCAGCATATTCCCGTCGGGATCGGATGCAAAAAGGAAGCGACCTCTCTTCCGGTTGGCCGGCCCGCTCAGAATCGTTACCTCCTGCTCGCGCAGATAGGCTGCCATCTCGTCTACCTGCTCGTTGCTCTCCAGATAGAATCCGAAATGATCGACCCGAAAGTCGCGGGAGTTCGGGTCGTAACTTGTTTCCGCTTCGACAATCACCAACGTGTCCTCCTGTCCGATACGATAGACCACCATGCTCTTCCCCATCGAACGAACCTCTTCAAGTTCCAATACGCGTCCGTAAAAATCACGGGCGAGTCCGATATCGTTCACACGAATCGTGATGTGGTTGATTCCGGAAAGGGGTACGGGCAGTTTCATTCGATCTCTGTTCGGTTTGTGGTAGATTCAGGAAGAAACTACGGGTTTTTGATCTTATCTTTGAACTCTTTTGACGCCGGATCCGGAACCCGAAACCCCGAGTACGTGTCCACACTCTATCTGGTACCCACTCCCATTGGACATCTTGCCGACATCACCCTCCGCTCCCTGGAGGTGCTCCGGACCGTGGACCGGATTGTCTGCGAAGACACCCGGGTCTCCTCCAAGCTGCTCCGTCACTACGATATTCAGAAACCGTTGCAGTCGATTCACCAACATAACGAACATCGGGCGGTTCCGAAGTTAATCGAATCGATCCGGGCGGGTCAGAGCGTCGCCTGGATCACCGATGCCGGGATGCCGGGGATCTCCGATCCCGGATTTCTGGCGGTTCGGGCGGCCCGACAGGCCGGTGTTCCGGTGATCCCGCTGCCGGGGGCCGATGCGGCCACCACCGCGCTTGTCGCCAGCGGTCTCCCCTGCGACCGCTACCTGTTCGAAGGATTTCTTCCGCCCAAAAAAGGACGGCAGACGCGGATTCAGTCGCTTGTCGACCGGGAGATCACGACCATTTTTTACGAAAGTCCCCATCGGATCCTGAAGCTCCTCGGAGAGATCGAAACCCATCTGGGACCCGACCGTCTCCTCTTTGTCGCCAGAGAGATGACCAAAGCGTTCGAAGAGTTCGATAGAGGCCCGGCCGGGGAGATTTACGCCGCATGGAAGGAGCGGCCCTCCATCAAGGGAGAGCTCGTTCTGATCGTTTCCGGAGCCGGATACTCCGAAGAGGAGAGTGAAAACGACCCATCCCCACAACCGCGTTGATACCGACGGAGACCATGAGCCGCCACGACGCCAATTTGACTCCCTTGTTGCAATCCCCCTGGTTTCTCTCCGGTGTTGCCGGGATTCTGCTCACACTCTCCTGGCCACCGTTCGATCTTCCGGTGCTCCAGTTTGCGGCGTTTGTCCTTCTCATCCGGTTGATCCGGGAAGCGCCCGATGACCGGTCGGCCCTGGTTCGGGCCCTGCCCGCTTTCTGGATCTGGAACCTCGGAACCACCTACTGGCTCATGATAGCGACCCTTCCGGGTGGAATCGCAGCCATCCTCGCCAACGGCCTGCTCATGCTCCTGCCGCTCTGGGCCATCCGTCGCCTCCTCCACCTCCCGATCCCGCCCCTGATCCAGGCGCTCCTTGCCGGAGCACTCTGGGCCTCCTACGAATACCTCCACCACCAGTGGGATCTCGCATGGCCCTGGCTCACCCTGGGTAACGGTTGGGCCAATCTGCCGCTACTTACCCAGCACATCTCCTGGACCGGCTATCTGATCCTCTCTGTCTGGGTCGTCTCTTCCTCCCTGCTCCTTGAACAAACCCTGCGGTCCCGAAAACGAAGGGATCTTGCCGTCGCACTGCTCCTTCTCGCAAGTTCCCCCCTCCTCTCCGCCCTCGCCGCCTGGCAGTGGGTGCCTGACGAAGGGCCACCGATGGAGGTTGCCGTCATCCAGCCCAACCACGACTCCTACCTGCCCAATGGCGGGTACGACTCCACAGACGAGGTGGTTCGCGAGCTCCTGGACCTCACGATCGCTACCCGAACCCCGCATACCGAATTGATCGTCTGGCCGGAAAACGCCATCGACAGCTCCATGCCTGCAGAGAACCGGTACAACCGACTGCTCACCGACTCCCTGCGCAGCTGGAACAGCCGGCTGATCACCGGCTCCGGCTACATCGAATATTACGAGGAGACAACCGATCTGCCCGCCATTCACCGGCAGACCTCCCAAGGCACCCCGTACAACGTTTTCAACAGTGCTCTCTACTATACACCCGGGCACACTACCCCCGACATCTACAAAAAGGGGCGTCTGGTCCCCATCGTCGAACGACTCCCGTATGCCGAAACCTTCCGAAAACTGGATGCCGGTAACTGGATCCCCTGGGGTGCGATCAGCGGGTACGGGAAAGGGACCGATCCGACGCTCTTCCCTGTCGGCAACGCAACGACCCCCGCCCTGATTTGCTACGACTCTGTCTTTCCGGGATGGGTCAATCGATTTACGGGCTCCGGCCCAGGATTTCTGACCATCATCACCAACGACGGGTGGTGGGGCGACACCTCCGGCCACAGCCAGCACTTCGCCTATGCCTGTCTGCGCGCCATAGAACAGCGACAGTGGGTCGTCCGAAGTGCCAACAACGGCATCTCCGGAATTATCGCACCCGACGGATCCATTCACCGGGAAACC
>JBNJFK010000077.1:9292-9547 GCA_051746765.1 Bacteroidota bacterium | reverse complement strand
ACGGGTCCGCTCTGCAACCGGCCTGATTCGAACCGTGAATGGATTGAAAGGGACGACATGATTCTGATTATCGACAACTACGATTCGTTTACCTACAATCTGGTTCATATTGTGGCCAGCCAGACCGAGGACTATAGGGTGGTTCGAAATGATCATTTGAGTCTGGAAGAGATCCGTCAATTGCAACCGGACGGGATCCTGATATCGCCAGGTCCGGGGCGTCCCGAAGATGCCGGCGTCACACTGGAGGTGATT
>JBNJFK010000077.1:0-9282 GCA_051746765.1 Bacteroidota bacterium | reverse complement strand
TTTGGGGCATCAAGCGATCGGTCAGGCCTATGGTGCACGGGTGGTTCATGCACCAAAATTGATGCACGGGAAGACCTCCCGGATGGATCACGACGGGAAGGGAGTCTTTCAAAACGCACCGCAAGGATTTGATGCAACCCGGTATCACTCGTTGGTGCTGGATCCGGAGAGCATTCCGGAGGATTTGCTCGTTACGGCCCGATCGGAGGACGGGGTGATCCAGGGAGTGCGGCACAGATCGCATCCGGTAGAGGGGATTCAGTTTCATCCGGAGAGTATTTTGACTCTTGCCGGCCCTCAACTGGTCGTCAATTGGCTTGGCATGTGTGGACTACCGGTTCGACCGGTAGAAGGAGCCGAAGATGGATCGATTCAAACCGTGTAATCAATGAAAGAAAAGATGGAGAGCACATTCAGAGAGTTTTTGGAGATCCTGGCACAAGGCCGGGATTTGAGTTCTGTCCAGGCCGATAATGCACTTAAAAAGATCGTTGGCGGTCAGGTGAGTAGTGAAGAGGTGGCTGCTTTCCTGATGGGGATGAGGAGCAAAGGCGAGACGGTGGAGGAATTGGTCTCTTTCGTCCGGGTCATGCGTGATTCGGTGATTCCGGTTCGAGCCAAGAAAGAGGGTGCGATTGATCTTTGCGGAACGGGCGGGGATCGTTCCGGGACGTTCAACATCTCTACAGCGGCAATGTTTGTCGCAGCAGGAGCCGGTGTGCCCATCCTCAAGCACGGAAATCGGAGTGTTTCGAGTAAATGCGGAAGTGCAGACGTTCTTGAAACCCTCGGTGCCGTTGTCGACCTGCAGCAGGAAGCGGCGGAGGAGCTTTTCCGGAAGACCGGTGTGGTCTTTATGTTTGCTCCCAATTTTCATCCCGCAATGAAGCACGTGATGCCAGCTCGTCGGGCGATGCGGATTCGTACTTTTTTTAATATTCTGGGGCCGTTGCTCAATCCGGCAGGTGTTCATCGACAGGTTGTTGGAGCATTCAATGAAGAGACGGCTCGCATGATGGCCCGAATTCTCTCCCGACTCGATACCGAGCATGCGATTACAGTCCATGCACTGGACGGACTGGATGAAGTGAGTACTACGGGCCCTTCTCTACTCTGTCATGTCGAAAAGGGAAGGGATGTTCGTGAGGAGATCTTTGACCCGGAGTCATTGGGACTGAAACGAGCGCGACTCGAGGAGTTGAAAGGAGGGGATGCGGCTGAAAATGCGGAGCTCATTCAACAGATTTTGGCAGGCAGAGCGACCCGATCACAGGAAGAGATGGTGCTTTTGAACGCTGCTTTCGGGATTGCTGTCTCCGGGCGAGTCGGGTCGGTGGCCGAAGGGCTCGAAGCGGCTCGTGAGAGCATTCGAAGCGGCGAAGCTACACGGGCTCTGGATCGCTTTGTAACCGTGAGTCGGGAACTTTCATCTTCGGCGAAATGAGAACGATACTGGATCGCATCGTGGAGCAGACCCGGGAGGACCTCCAGCGACGGAAAAAGCGGCTGAATTGGAGTGATCTGGATACGTTCCCCCGATTCGAACGCGCTCGTCGTGGATTCCGCAGTGCATTGATCGATGGTACGCTTTCTGTCATCGCCGAGGTGAAGAGAGCATCTCCTTCCAAGGGGATCATTCGTGAGCCGTTTGACCCGGTTTCGATAGCTCGCAGCTATGAGAGGGGTGGTGCATCCTGTATCTCCGTACTTACGGATGAGCCCTTTTTCAAGGGAAGTCTTCGCTATCTGGAAGAGATTTCGGACACCGTTTCAATTCCATTACTGAGAAAAGATTTTTTGGTCGACCCCTGGCAGGTAAAAGAGGCAAGAGCTCACGGCGCCGACGCCGTATTGGTGATTGCTGCCGTGACGTCTGATTCTCTGATGGACGAACTTCTGGCAGCAGCCAAAGAGTTTGAACTGGATGTTCTTCTGGAGTGTTACAACAAGCACGAGGTGGACCGAATGGATTGGAATCGTGTGAATCTTTTTGGTGTGAACAACCGGGACCTGAACACATTCGATGTGGATCTGCACCGGGGAGTATCTCTGTTACAGCAAGCACCCGAAGGGGTGATTCGGGTCTCCGAGAGCGGCCTCTCCAGTGCAGAGGATCTGGCTTGGCTCTCGAAGCAAGGGATTCATTCGGCTCTGATCGGAGAGCATTTCATGCGGGCAGAGGATCCCGGAAAGGCACTCGGGACGATGTTGATGGAGATGGAATATGAATTGAACGGGCCAACCGACGAGACAGGAGATCTTTCATGAAACGCAGACGGACCGAAGTGAAAGTGTGTGGAATCACATCGCTCGAAGATGCGAGGTTTCTTTCGGGAGCAATGGCCGATTATCTCGGATTTATATTCCATAAACCGAGTCCACGAGCGATCGATCCGGCACGTGCAGGAGCCATAATCAACTGGATTGAAGGTCCCGAAACGGTCGGTGTGTTTGTCAACCACCCGCTGGATGAACTGAACGAGATTGTGCGCCAATGCGGTTTGGATATGGTACAGTTGCACGGTACAGAATCCCCGGATTATTGTCATCTGATTGACAAACCGGTGATTAAAGTGATTCATGTAGAGGAGGGAGATACACCGGAGACGCTGGTTGATCGGGCAGAAGCGTACCTTTCGGCAGCCGATTATCTGATGTTCGATCACCGTATTGGAGACCAATGGGGTGGAACAGGCGAATCGTTTGATTGGTCTCTTCTCTCCAGCATCAGTCGGGAGAAACCGATATTTCTCTCGGGGGGATTGGGGCCGGATAATATTACCGACGCAATTCGTACGGTTCAACCCTTTGCAGTCGATGTCAACAGTGGGCTGGAGCTGGAACCTGGAGTGAAGGATTATGACAAGGTCGAAGCTTTTTTTGACCGGATACGGGAACTCGAAGAGGAGTCGGCCTGATACGTGACGAAACCCAAGTGCCAATTTGATTGGTAAAATTTATGGAGAATGTGATGACATACGATGCCCCCACCAATCGTGGGTATTTTGGTTCATTCGGCGGCAAATTTGTACCGGAGATTCTCATACCGGCAATTGAGGAGTTGGAGAAGGCGTGGTTGGAGGCACGGGAAGACGAGCGTTTTCTGAGTGACTACCACGAGATGCTGCGGGAGTATGTGGGCCGTCCTACGGAACTGACCTTCGCTGAACGATTGACCGAGCATTATCGCGGAGCTCGCATATGGCTAAAGCGAGAGGATCTCTGCCACACCGGTGCCCACAAGATCAACAATGCGATCGGTCAGGTATTGCTGGCCCGTCGCATGGGGAAGGATCGCATCATTGCCGAGACGGGAGCAGGACAGCACGGAGTGGCCACAGCAACAGCGTGTGCCCGGTTCGGACTATCCTGTCTGGTCTACATGGGAAGTGAAGACATGGAACGGCAGAAGCTCAATGTGGATCGAATGCGTCTTTTGGGTGCAGAGGTTCGTCCTGTCGAGAGTGGCTCCAAGACGTTGAAGGATGCGACGAACGAGGCGATTCGCGATTGGGTCACGAATGTTGAGGACACCTTTTATATTATCGGTTCGGCAGTGGGCCCGCACCCATACCCCATGTTGGTCCGTGATCTGCAGCGGGTCATTGGAGATGAAACCCGAAAACAGATCGTGGAAAAGGAGGGACGTCTGCCCGACATTCTGTTGGCATGTGTGGGAGGTGGTTCCAATGCGATCGGAATGTTCTATCCTTTTCTAAATGACGAGAAAGTACGAATGATCGGTATTGAAGCAGCCGGGCTCGGGGCCGATACCGATCAGACTGCAGCTACTATTACGCAAGGACGACCGGGAGTTCTGCATGGAACGTTGAGTCTGCTTCTGCAGGATCGCGAGGGTCAGGTACAGCTGGCGCATTCGATAAGTGCCGGTCTGGACTATCCGGGAATCGGTCCGGAACATGCCTATCTGTACGATTCCGGTCGCGTTTCCTACTACGGGGTCACGGATGATGAAGCGATGCAGGCTGTAGAGAGAGTGAGCCGTCTGGAAGGGATTATTCCGGCGATCGAAAGCGCGCACGCACTTGCGTGGCTCGAGCGGTTGATGCCCGAAACGTCAAAGGATCAAATCGTGGTCGTCAACCTCTCCGGGCGAGGTGACAAGGACATGACGACTATTTCAAATTACATGAAGGAAGGCAGAATCGGATGAATCGAATTGAATCGTTGTTTGCGAACAGAGACAAAGGCGAGAAGGTGATGTCTCTCTTTCTGACGGCTGGCTATCCAACACCGGATGTTACGGCAGAGCTTGTGATTGGCTGCGAAGCAGCGGGTGCCGATTTGATTGAATTGGGGATTCCGTTCAGTGATCCACTGGCCGACGGACCGACGATCCAATTTTCGAGTTCGGAGGCGATCCGGCAGGGCATCACAATGGAGAAGATCTTTTCGATTGTCGAAGAAATTCGTTCGACATCTGACATCCCGCTTGTGTTGATGGGCTACATCAATCCCGTACTTTCCTATGGAGTTGCATCGTTCTGTAAACGTGCCGCCGAAGCGGGAGTGGACGGACTCATATTGCCCGATATAACGCTTGAGGAGGCGGAGTTGGTCGAAGATGAGGCTCGGAAGAACGGATTGGCTCAAATTCATCTGGTAGCTCCCAATACGGGAGATGAACGGATGGAGGAGATCGATCGCCGGTCCAATGGATTTGTCTACTGTGTGTCGGTAACCGGAGTTACCGGGGCTCGGGACGGAGACGAAGTTGCTCGTTCGGTGGAGAAGTTCATTGATCGGGTAAATACTCACGTGACCCGCAATCCCAAAATGGTCGGATTTGGAATCAAGAACTATGAAGATGCCCAACAGATATCGGAACGGGCAGACGGGTTCATCGTTGGGAGCGCATTGATCGAAACGATTCGAACTGCGTGGCCGGAAGATGGTTGGCAAGAGAAGGTCTACGACTTTGTACACCGACTCAAATACGGAACCCAAACTTGAACCATGGAACGGAGATTGAAATGACGGACATAAATAGAGTTCAACCAAGTCGAATGAATCGATGGTTGGTCACGGGGTGTCTGCTTCTGTTTGCAGGTTGGTTGTCCGCTTGCGAGGGAGACTATCGTCAGCAAGCAATCGGTGATAACGATCAGATCGTCGTTGTGGTAGACTCATCGCGCATGACATCGGATGCGGTAGAAGCGATTCACGAGGTATTCGGATCATCCATCGAGACCCTTCCGGGACGGGGCGAGTCACTTTACCGTCTTGAAATGCGGGATTTCCGATCACAGGACGAACTGGAGAATATTCAAAAGTTCAAGAATATTATTTTGGTCGGACCGATCGATGACGAAACGAACACGTCATCTCTTATTCGGGCACTGCTAAGCGAGGAGGTAGAGCAGAGTGTTCGATCCGGAGAACGCTTCGCATTTCCTCTTCAGAATCACTGGTATCGGGATCAATGGACACTGGTTCTTACAGGGACCGATGATCAAACCATGGCAGAACGGATCCAACAATCTTCCGACCGTCTGGTGGATAGTGCGATGCAGACAGAATTCCGGCGTTGGGAAGAAGATGTCTACGAGAGTTATGAGCAGACAGCCATCTCCGACTCGCTCATGTCCCGGTACGGCTGGAGTGTTCGAATGCAGCACGATTACGTCCAAACAGTAGACACTCTTCAAGTGGTTTCGTTTCGCCGGTCGTTGGCCGAGAACGACCGCTGGATGTGGGGTTGGTGGATGGACGGAGTCGAAAATCCCGATTTTGTAACCCAGGACTGGATCAATGCTACTCGCGATTCTTTGATGGAGAGATATATACAGGGAACAAGGGATGGGTCCTGGGTCACAACCGAATATCGTCGTCCTGTCGAGACAAATCGACTGGAGGAGAGTGGTCGACTGACTGGCTGGGAGACCTTGGGAACCTGGCGGATGACAGGAGATTTGATGGGTGGACCCTTTGTCAATTTTACATGGTATGATCCCGATTCCGAACGGCTGTTCATGATTGAATACGGACAGTTTGCACCGGGCGTTGCCAAACGCCGGTTTGTTCAACAGTTCCGGGCAATGGGACGCACCTTCCGGTCGGATTCGAGTTTTACCGAACAGGACTATCCGGAAGAATACAATCGGTCTCAACCCTGAGACGACCGTTTGCAAGGCATCCAACGGCCATGAAAAAGGAAACGGGGTCCGACCCTCAGCCATATCGAGAGCGTTTGAGATCACGGGAGGCGAGCGGGCTCCTGCGCTCGTTGACACCGGTTCGACCCGGCCGTAACAAACTACATCTGACCGTAGATGGAATCGATCTTGTAAATCTCTGCAGTAACGACTACCTGAACCTATCTTCCCATCCGGCAGTCAAAAAAAGAGCAGTTGAGATGATTGAACGGTATGGTACGGGAGCCGCCTCGTCCCGATTGGTATCGGGATCACTTCCATGCCACCATGAACTGGAAGACGCGCTGGCCTCTTATACGAACCGGGAAGCATCCCTTCTTTTTGTGAGTGGTTTTCAAGCCAATGTTACCCTGTTACCATCGTTGGCAGGGCGCGGGGATTGGATTATTGCCGACAAATGGGTCCATCGTTCATTGGTCGAAGGGGGGCAGCTGAGTCGTGCAACCTTTCGTCGTTTCCGTCACAACGATATGGACCATCTGGAGTCGATGTTGAAACGATACCAATCGCGATCAAACGGGATCTGTTGGGTGGTTGTGGAGTCTGTCTACTCCATGGACGGTGACGAAGCACCACTGGATGAGGTTGTGCGAATTTCGAAAAGATACGGTGCTCGTGTCATGGTCGACGATGCACACGCATTTGGTCTCTATGGTGAAATGGGAGAGGGATTGGCCGCCGCCTGTCCGGAAATCGATCTGATTGTAGGTACGTGCGGCAAGACGTTGGGAAGTTCGGGTGCTTTTGCACTTCTTTCCGATGATCTTCGTCAGTGGTTGATTAATTACTGTCCGGGTGTCATCTACTCTACAGGTCCCTCACCAGCTGTTACAGGTGCCACAATGGCAGCATTGGAGTTGTTGCCGGAAATGAACGAACAGAGACGGGAGGTTTTTCATCAGGCGAGGGAAATCCGTCAACGATTGTCAAAAGTCGGGCTGGATACGGGTGCCTCCACGTCACAGATTGTCCCGATTCTCCTTCCGGACAGTGGGAAAGCTCTGGAGTGGAGCCAAGCAGCTGTCGATTCAGGGTTTTACGTTCAGGCCATTCGACCCCCGACGGTTCGGGAACCACGATTGCGACTCACGGTCTGCCACGGTATCCCGGAGAAGACGTGGTGTCGCTTTACAACGTTGATGGGGACGCTTCATGGAGACTGAGTGGATTACCTGTCATGGATGGGGCCTGAACGCGTCACTTTTTGCACACTGGCAGGAGCATCTTCCGGATGGAGTTTCCATCGATCATTGTGATCGTGGGTATACAGCTCCACCGCGGGTCGTTCACTTCTCTTCAGAGGCGAAATGGCGTGTCTTGTGGGTTCATTCTTTCGGACTTCATTGGTGCCCGCATGAGTTGATTCGGGAGGCAGACCATCTGGTCATTCTTTCCGGGTTCTGGCGTTTTCACCCGGGAGACCCAAGGCAGGGGCGTCTCTCTCGCAGGGGTCTGGAGTTGATGCGCCGACAAATGGAATCCGATCCGGAAATGCTTTTGGATACGTTTCTTCAACGTGTGTTTGATCCGTCAAAAGCCCCCGAACTTGAACGGGAACGGCTCAATCAAGATCTTTTGGCGCTTGATCTGGAACGACTCTCGGAGGTGCAGTTGAATGCGGAAAGTGTCCGAGATGTGTCGGCTGTGACGGTGATTGGAGGAGATGGCGATCGAATTCTTCAGCCAGCTTGCAGAGAGGAGTTGCTTGAAAGATTGCCCCGTCAAACGCGATGGATCGTCTATCGGACGGAAGGGCACGCAGCCGGAATCACACGACCGGACACTCTTTTTTACTATTTGAATCAATCGGCTTCTGAAGCCGGACTTCGATATGACGAATGAAATTGAAGGCAGGGAATTGACGAGCGTCCGAAGGCAACAGAAGGAAGTGGAAAGGCGATTTTCTGCCCGATCGAAAAGCTACCGGGATGCCGCGCGTGTTCAGAAGGAAGCGTCGGATCGGTTGGCCCGTTCCATCGATCCCTGGAGAGAGTCCCTGCCCCCGGGACCGGTCCTGGAAGTCGGAGCAGGTACCGGGATGTTTTCAAAACATCTGGACCGTTTTTTTCCGAATCGCGAACTCTGGATTACCGATCTCTCAGAGGCAATGATTTATGAAGCTTCCAATGAGCTGGGGTTCGATTTCTGTGACCGTCCCCGTCGGGATTTTCGGGTTCATAATGCCGAAAGTGGATGGTTCGACCCGGGAGAAGCTCGAAATCTCCCGAAGACGAAACCGCTTTCGATTCGACCCGGTCCGGAGGAATCACCACAGTTGGCCTGGGAACGGCCCGGTCCCTGGTCACTGATCACGGGAAGTTTCGTTGCTCAGTGGTTTCGGGATCCATCGGATACGCTTTCGAGACTCGCGACAGGATTGGCTCCGGGAGGAGTGCTTTTGATGGCGATGCCCGGGTCGGATTCGTTCCCCGAATGGAAAGAGCGATGTCATCAACTCAACCTGCAGTTCACAGGTAATCCGCTGCCGGATACAGAGCGTCTGGTCATTCAGTGTTCAAACGGTCCGTTCCAGGTCGATTATTATGAAGAGCCCTACAAAACGACCTATGAGTCGTCTCTTCAATTTTTTCAAGAACTACGGAATGTAGGTGCTACGACGACCATGTCAGGGGCACAGCTCTCACCCGGAGAGTTCAGACATCTGGTACGGACCTGGGATGCATCGGTCACACCGGCACCGGTTCAGGTGACCTGGCATCTTCTTTTTCTGGCCATTCGACGGGATTTTTAAAAAGAATGGCTATGGAACTCAACGTTGAATCATGGAACCGAATCACATGAGCAAGATCAACTTTCCGAAAAAGCTGTTTGTAACAGGAACCGATACGGAGATCGGAAAAACGGTTCTGTCGGCCACCTTGTGTCGCGGATTGCAGGCAGAGTATTGGAAACCTGTTCAGTCGGGATTGGCCCCACAAACCGATAGTGAACGAGTGGCCGCCTGGGCCGGGGTGGAGACGGACCGAATCCATCCGGAGACGTACCGATTGACCGAACCGATGAGCCCACACGCTTCTGCATATCGGGATGGAATCGAGATTGATATGGAGGCGTTTATACTACCTGCATCTCGAAAATAGCGTTT